>JAGWGC010000026.1 GCA_028867615.1 Nitrososphaerota archaeon
ATGATTCCAAAACATGGCAGTATGATGGCTCAAAATGGGTTTTTACTGACTCGTCTGTGTCGATTCCAGAATTCCCATTCGCTATTCCAATCTTGCTGGCAGGTATTATTTCAGTAATAATATTTTACAGGGTAAAATTTGAAAAATGAAATCTCTTTACTATTTTATAATCATTCCTTAAAATGCCTAAAGAATAATACAAAAAAGATTATCATGCCAACACCTGCAACTGCAAGCCAGAGAATTATGCCTTGTATCCCTGTCCACCAGGGACTCACAGAAGTAGGACTTCTGAATCCGGTATATGCTATTTTGGTAGAAATTGCAGGCATCCCTTGTACAAAATATCCATTAGCGTGGCCTTCCACGCCTATTGTTCCTGTACTTGCCTTCTCGATTGTAGTGACATGATATTTTGAATCTGCGGTAAAGTCAATATCGGCGGTTTTTGGTTTTAATGATGCTTGATACGGGTTACTTTGTCCATATGCAAATTCTGTCACTGCAACCTTTTGTCCTGCATATTCATATCCTGCAGCCTCATCAAGAGTACATGTCGGATCGAAAAGTGTATTCCACTGATCAATGGGACGACCTACAAGAGGACTTGCATCCATCAGGTTTGCTTTCAAGATATTCTCTTGTGGTATTCCTTTCAATATGTCGTATACCTCTGGTAACTGATTCTGTATTATTCCTAATGGAAAGTTAATCTCCAAGTCACCATATTGTTTGGTTATAATCACCACTGGATCTTTTATGGAAAATCCAATCCACGATGCATCAAGAACCGTCGAAACATCCCCACCGCCAGAACTTATGACATAGTTTACAAGAATCGGTTTGAGTGTAACGAAATAATCAACTGTTGCCTGTTTGGCATCTCCATGAATTGTTGCTTCATATTGTATGGTCAAATTTGTAATACTGGAAGATGTTCTTCTCTCATTTGCAATGTCAACATTTAGCTTATCCACAAACGACTGTATGCTAGGATTGTTGCCAGAATCGTCAGTGAATGCAACTGTAACATTTTTTCCGTCCAATTCTTTTTGTAGTGTGCTTCCACTTGAATAATCAATCAAAACGCTCTTTGAAAATTTGAAAGTCGGAGTTACTGGGTGCCCATTGATTGCCATGTACGCATTTAGATCAACTGATGCAAAAGCAGTTGGCAGTGTTAGTGACAATACCACTATAATCATTGAAAGGCATAGAGTTTTCATTTCTTGAATATCACTCATGGTATGGTAGGTCGCCCACAGTTAGAAGAAACGAATCAACACCAATGGAAGGTAGCACTACCAGATATGTGCCCCTTGGCGCATTACTATCTGCGGTTATCGTCATTGTAACTACCTGTGATGTTGCATTGATGTCAAGTGGCAACACCTCTGATGGTGGCTCAAACAAAACGTCTACTCTAGGATGGTCTGTCACAAATGCTTCAATGGGATTTGTCCCCTCGAATGACCCTCCTATGCATGTACCTCCACTGACAGGCCCTGTAGAGCATGCTCTAAAGTGACCGTAACCATTGTCGTCAATCGTGACTCCGGGATACTTTGAAAGATCCTCAAGGCTTGTTATTTCGTGGTAAAATATGGCATAGTTTGTCAGGTTGAGAGATTTTGGAAGTGGTATTGGATAATCCGGACCTTGCTGTTCTGATGCAACTGCGTCAAGCTTGAATGTTATGACGCCTGTACTTCCAGGCTTGAGCACATAATCCTTTTGCGTTCCACGGAACTGAAATGTTTCATTGTATATACCATCAAAGCCACTGTAATTTATGACTCTGGATGGTTCATAGTATGGAATCCGAAGACCTGAGCTGCGTGGCAGATGTGCTGGAATAATTGTCGAGTTTGTATCCAACACAAATTGTGCGTCGCCCTCAGGGTATGCCGATTCGCTAGCGGCCCACCCTCTTTTTATGAGCATGTATGCAGCATCAAGTTTCACACAGGCGGGAGACCCATCTTCGGATTTGATTACTAGTTGCAGGTTTTGTTTACATGTTACATCTTGTGCAGCAATTCCCGATTTGAACTGCTTAAGAGGATCTAAGGTAATTGTGACAGTAGGGCCTCCTCCCATTACATTTTGTGCATATACATATTGCATACCAAAGAAAACGGCTACAAGAGATATTGTGACTAGTGACATGTGCAAAATCTTCATGATTGTATTTGTACTGGATAGGCATGGTTTAAAAAACTGGTGTAGAATTCTTCTAGTCCTATATCATTACTGCACATATATTGTAGCACTCATTGGTGGGGCCAATGCGTTTGGATTGTCAAGGCTGCTCCAAGTAAAAATTTGAGCAGTGTATGTGCCAGGGGCAGTTGGAATCCATGACTGCCTTGGAGTAAGTGACTGATTAATGTCAAGCGTACCTATTATCCACGAGAGTGATATTGTAACACCGTTAGCATCTTGTATTTGCACAAGGTATGCAAATGGCTGAACGCAGTCCTGTCCGTTGGCCAAATCAGCAGTGATTTGTATCTGCTGTCCTACTTTGACTGCACCTACGATTGCATTCCCCGATGGATCCACTATTCTCGGGTTATTTGCAGGCATACCGCGAATAATTGGAGCTGAAGAGAAGATTTGTGGAGTACATCCGGGACCAACATAGCTAAATGTCGTTTGGTTCTTGGCTCCCGCATAACTTGCTATTATGGAAAAATTTCCAGACGGAATAGCTTTGAGTTGGAGTGGCAAGGTCTGCAAATAGGTTCCATCAACATTTGGCTTAATGGATACCAATTCTGGATGCGGATAATTATGATGTAGAATTTCAACAGATACCAGTTGATTTAGTACAACGGGGTTAACTTGGCCTGAAATTGTATAGTTATCCCCATAATGGTATAAAGTTTTGTCAGTTGAGACTGTCAGTGATTCCGGTACAGAATACGCGTAATGAGGTGAAGTGAAAAGACAAAGTAGCAAAATTGAAATGATAAAAGTGAAAAAGGTTGGGATTTTCATTTTGGTCTCCTGGTAAATAAGAATATGCCTACAGTGATCCCTACAGCTATTGGAATCTCCACCTCTGCCAGAACAACCGCATTGCTTACATCAGGACTTTGGTGGTTTTCAGCGTACGCAAATATCTGCTTGGTATATGAAGTATTTTGCAAGGATGCAGTCATGTGTACTCCCTGCCCTGAACTGGTTTCATTTTGCACATATTTTTCTGGCAATACTGTAATTTGTAGAGGTTTTGACCACAAAGTGATTGTACCATTGGCAGGTTCAGATGCCATGCCTGCATGATACTTGAAATTAATCATGGATCGTACATAATAATTCCCAGGCTCATCTGCTTCAAGCTTGGCTGGCTGTACCTGTGTACTCCATGGCCCCCCTCCTACAACATTTCTAGGAAAGTCCCATACTCTAAGAATTGTAGTGGTATTGGGATGTAACGTTTCGTTTCCATAAGGTCCTCCCTCTAGGACATAAGCGCCTCCAAACGAATCAACAAGTTTACCATTCTGATCCTTTAGTACGGATGATGTTGCAGGTCCCAGATAATTAACATGTACATCATGGATTCCAACATTGCGTAATTGACCATAGACGTGAATTATTTCTCCTACTTTGTATGCTGTTTTGTTAAGATATTGTTCAAATGTAATTGTAGAATTGTTAAACTCTAGTTGTGTTATTGTAGAATCGCTAGTCTTTTCTAGATCTAAAGTACCATGACTGTATGCGGATACAGAGTATGCTGTAGAACAAAATAATAAAAATATGCATGAAATCACAATTACAAAATGTAGAGTTTTCATTTTTCCAATTTCAATCATATTAGTTGAGCCGCGATTATGTCTATTTTTGATGTATCATTTTGGAATGTAATTGAGAGGGTTCTGTCTGTTATTGTTGTACGTATTTGCTTAAAGTCAATTTCTTGTCCATCTTCTAATATGATGAACTGACTATCTTGACCTTTCATTTTTACATCAAGTAATACTCTTGGTATAGTGACTATCAAAGTTCCATTGTTTTTAGCTTGCAATGACAAAACTAGATCTTGTACAAGTGCATCTTGTCTTGCTTCAAGAAGTTTGTTGCCACTTGTAATGGTATAATTTATACCAAATTTACTGTAAGTTCCATTTGCATAACGTACGTCCATTGTCAGCCAATTATCAAAGGGAGTAACTGCTTGTGTTTGATGGAGATACTCGACTGCCCATTTTCTCTCAATTAATTTTTGTGCTGTCTGAGGTGTCACACATGCAGGAGAATCATTACTTGATTTAATCACCAATTCATATCCAGATTGACATTGAAAGTTGTTGGTATTTTTTATTGTGGATCTTGTGTAATCTGGCAAACTAGGCCATACGATCAAATCAGTCCAGAGTGGAGGAGAAAGGGAATTAGGGTTGTTGATGTTTTGCCAGACAAATACATTTACGGTATAATCTCCTGCCCTGGATGGAGTCCATGAAATACTTGGGCTAAATGTTTGAGATGGAATCAGCAACCCGGATATCCATGAAAGTGACTCAATAGTACCATCTTTATCCTGAATCTGAACAACATATGCAAAGGTCTGGTTTCTGATGGTGACATTGGTAAGATTTGATCCAATCTGAATCTGTTTATCAGTAAGTATGGTTTTCTGTTCATTTCCTTTATTGTCAGTTATTTGGATTCCAGAGGCGGGCACTCTCTCAAGTGGAGGGCAAGTTGTCCCAATGAAAGCAGTTGTTGTAACACCACGATTTGCAGTATCAAGAGACCATGGTGTCGTACCTGCGTATTTTGCCGAAATTGTATCGCCGTCACTTACATGTATGATATCCTGTGTTGACTGTCCTTCCGATATTGTAACAATTCCTTTGAATATTCCAGAATTGACCTCTGTTTCATAAGCAGTAATTTCGATGCCTTTCTTATCAGAATCAGACCATATGCTTACTGTAATACGATCTATTGATGTGCTGTATTTGTTTGCACTAGGATCGGTGACAATTATGGTTGCCTTGGAATAATCTGGCCCTTGTTCGGAAATAATTCCAGTGGAATCAGGAGGATTGCAAGTCATTTCCTTCGTACCATAACTGGCATGATCAAACCAAATTTGGGGTTGAATTTCATTTTGAGCTAATACGGTATTAAAAGGAAAAAGTACTATGGCAAGCAAAAATGTAGTTATTGAAAGATATGGGATTTTCATTTTTCAACTCCTGCCAATGAATTTTCTTTTCTCCATGCCAATACAAACAGAATCATTCCGATTCCAGTAACTACAAAACCTGAATATGTCATTATTCTACCTACAATTTGTAATAATGTTTCTTCACATCCAGAGTTAAATGGCGTACTCACTATTCGTACATGACTCTGACAGTCAAAATTTCCATATTGTTCATATCCCAGTATTGTCATTAAAATTCCTACAACAATAAATATTGCTCCAAGAGTTTTCATTTTTTTCTTGCTTCTAGTTCAAGTTCTAGCACATATTTCCTATATGCATCCAACAGCTTTTCTTGAATTAAAAGTACACTTTCAGACATGTTGGAATTTATGAATTTTTTAATATCAGATACCTTGTGATTTTCTTGCAGCATTTTACGGCTGATGTTTTTTATCTCTTCTTGTTTTTCTGATATGTCATTTTCGTATTGTTCTATATCTATCTTCAATCTTTTTAAGGTGTCAGAATTATGCACATTCTCATGACAGATCGATACAACTGGGAACATTACATATCCAGGAGATTTCTTGGTTATCGTAAAAAGAGTTTTTTGGTTAACTATTACATCAGTGTCAGGAGTTATGGCCGTAATTTGAAATGCCAATCTTCCCCCAAAATAAGGAATCATGACATTGTCATTTTTTGTCACAGGCATGCCGTTTAATGCATCGGCAAGGTATCTTTCATCAAGTGACGGTATTGAGTCAAGCGGCACTATTGTGATTTTTTCAGCAGCGACAGTCTTTATCTTTCGCACGGTTAGATTATCTCCAATGGTCACTCCAGTGTTGTTTCTTCCTATCACATCTATTCTGATAGTTTGCTTTCCCTCATCAGTAGGATATAGTGGAAGACACCGTGCTACAGATCTTTTCTTTCCAGTAATTTCCAAAATGTCTCCAGGTGATGCGCATAATGCTTCCATTGACTTGTGATCAATACGCGCTACTCTTCCCACATCACGTGTATATGCCTCAAGAATTACCAGATTGATTGTTTTATCCATCACATGTACGGGATAATCGTCTCTTAAAAAAGTGGCGTAGATTTCTTCTAGAGTAGAAAGAGTAGACTAGCTAAAATATTATTTCACGGCAGATACAAAATGTGGTCTTACAAGTTCCAGAACAATATTGTATTTTTTATCTGCTCATTTTTACTAGATAAATAATTCCACCAGCGATTGCAATTATAATTCCTAAATATAGTAATGGAAAGAAAATTGCAGGGTCTACTGTGTAATAAAATCCTCCTATCGGACATAGCGGATCAATACAAAATGGTTCTGATTGTAACTGAGGTATACGTACTGGCATTGCAAAAAGTAAAGATGATGTCATTATACTACCAATGAAAAATATCCACTGCGGTACAAATTGTCTTGAAATTGACATTCTATTTCTAATTGAAATTATTGCACCAGAAACTAGGCTTACTGTACCTGTATAATACAACGTCTGACCAATTCCTACATATGGTAATTTTGCGTAGAAAGGAGGACTAGGACAAGTTACACCGTGACAAAATTTTGATTCTGATAGTTCTTTATGGTATTGTTCTATTTCTGAACTTGTCATTAGCACCCTTATGGAATTGAACATTAGACCCAAGACAACAAAAATAATGCCAACAGAAAATAATATAACAAGTAATATTTGATTTTTATTCACAACCTACCTTTGAATGGTTTGAAAATAAACGTGGTGTAGATTTATCCAATAGGTTCGTATTTAGACCACCGTATCGCAGTTGACTAAAAAACATTTGTTCGAGAACGCAGTTGGACTCAATCAGGGAAGAGTTACTGTGAAAATATGCGTTAGTTTTTTAAAGTTTGGAGTATGAATGACAGCGTATTTTGAAAACTCTACATCTTTTGATAGTTACAATAACTACCATTTATTTAATTCACACTCTTCCAATAGATGCACAATGTTACGGATGTGGGCAAAACTCATCTGCATTAAAAAAGGCATTAGCGACTCTATCTTTCTGTAATCAACATTTTGACCACGGTCCAACACTTGGTGAAACAATTGGGATGAACAAATGTGAAAATCAGTCAACTCTGATTAATTACCACGGAGTAAATCTGACAGTCATCAACATAATAAATAAAACAACATTTGGAATTGGGGAGAACATAACAGTTACTCCGGAATTACTAAACCATGGAAATCGCAATGTTACAGTCAGTTACTGCGGACCACTGTTTGTTACACTGACTACAGATGAATCGAACAAGATTGTGTCTCCACAGTATTCGTGGGCATGTCCTCTATTTGATAATGAGATTACATTGAAACCTAACGTACCTACACCCGGAGAAAGTTATGGTCATGTAATAACGCTACATGATGCTGGAAATTACACCATACAATCAATAGCAAGTTTTGCAGATCCTCCTAACCAAGTAATTCTGTGGTCTGAACCTGTAGGCATTGCTGTAGTTTCGGAAAAAACTCCCGAATTTCCTTTTGCTATTCCAGTCTTATTGATTGGCATTACTTCATTAATCATCTTTTCTAAGATGAAAATTCGTATTTAGACCACCGTATTGCAGTTGACTAAAAAACATTAAACTTTTGGCAAAATGTAAGAAAATACTATTAGGGAATTTGCTTCTTTTAGAACAATCGTACTGCAGAGGTCTACGCCACTTTTTTAAGCCATACCTGTCCAGTACGTGTAAAACATGAAACCCCCACACCTTGCAATTGTTTTTGCTGTTTTGATTACCGGAATCGTATTAGTTGTTATCATGACCATCACACAAGAGCATCCACCCAAGGTATTATCTGTGAAATCATCCGTATTGCCGCAAAATTATACAATCGATTACTATGTCAACATGACAAGACAAATTGTACTCAAGCCATTCCAAATTCAGACTATTCCTGTACAAATTTACGCTCCACAAGACAAGCCGTTACACGTTAAACTGGGCATGGCACTGCCAAATAAAGAATCTAATTTTATTGCTACTGGAAATGGCAACATTCCATTTGGAATATTGGCCACATTGAGCAAAAATGAGATTAACCTCCCAGCAACTTCGGAGAATGGTACTGCTGTTAGAGATACTGTTCAATTGACTGTTTTTGCATACTCGTTTACAAGTGGCACATACAAGATAGGCGTATTGTTATACCAAGATGATAACGGAGGAGGGTGGATTTCAAGATTTGTCACGATAAAGGTGGATTAAAAAATGAAAACATTGCATCTTTCAATTCTGACTATACCCGTCTTGGTGGTGCTTGTTATGGGTATTTTTTATTATCCTCATCAGTCAAATGCGATATATGAAGGACCTATGTGCAACGAAAAAAGCCTGCTAGGATTTCCTCTGGCTTCGCCATATTTTGTCAAAAAAATTGCATTTGTTTCAAATGTTGGAAGCGCAGACCCATCCAATTTTACACTATATGCAGTAAACAGTGATGGTAGTGGCAGTCTGGATAAAATCAGTACAATTCCATACCAGACTGCTATTGCAATGTCGTCTGACGGAACCAAGATTGCGTTTCTCAGACAAGTAAACAAGACAAACCAGATCTTTGTTGCAGATACTGACGGTACTGGACTCAAACAGATGACTTTTGACAATGCAATAAAATCTGTCATCGGTATCACTCCAGACGGGAAAAAGATAATCTATAACCACTATGACAGTGTGGGACGGATAAATAATTACGATATCATGGATTCGGACGGTAAAAGTCACATACAAATTACAAATGATTCATCAAGGAAGGTTTGGCCTGCACTCTCTTTCGATGGTACAACTCTTGTATTCCATGACGAATCCAAGCCTCCACAAATATTTGCAGTAAGAACAGACGGAAGTGATTTCCATCATGTCACAAACGGGTCGCTGTTCTCGCACACCCCTGTGATATCAAGGAATGGTTCCAAGCTAGTCTTTTCAAGAGACAATCCTGCTGATTCCAATTCAAAATACCTATTCACAATAAACACAGATGGAACAGACCTTGTTCAGCTTACTCAAAAACCAATCTACACCCAGTCGGATTTTACCGTATCCTTGGATGGTTCAAAGGTGGCATTTGATGACGGTTCAAACCTTGCATATTATGTATCCGTGATAAATTCCGATGGAACCGGATACAAGAAAATGACCAATACTGACACGTACTATTCGCACACGCCTCTGCTTTCATCAGATGGTTCAAAGCTGATCTACTCATCTGTTAATCCAACACAGACACTTTTCATGTCAGACGTGAAGAATGGCGGATCACCACTTGAGGTAGATTCTGGTATGATATGGTATGAAAAAGAGATCTCACCAGACACCGCAGAAATCGTCTATCCAAAAATTGTTGACAATACTGAAGAAATTCTGGCTGCAACTTATGATGGAAAGACATTTCCACTGTTTGACAATTCTATTTTCATGCCAAATCCAAACTGTACTATTCCATACGATGGGCCTATGGGCATTTCGCATCCTCCTCATTTTATGCATATGACAATTGTAGAACCATGGTATGCCAAGGTGCCAGGGTGGATATGGGTAGGCATAGTCAGTGGTGCAGTGATATCATTTTGGATATTTTATTTCAGGCATTTCAGGGAATGACGAGACCAAGATGAAATTTAATACAACAATTACTTATGCTGTGATTTACCTTGCAGCAATTTCTATTGCAACATTTGTTTACCCAATTTTTTTCACGGATCTAAACTTTGTCGGCCATAGGTACGATTTAGGAGAGTTCTCCCAAATTGCATACCTGACTGGCGGCACATTCTTCCATGTTGCAGATGTCGTTCTGTCCGTGTTGCTGCCACCAAATGTCATGCTTAGATCTACGATTGTATCTTTTACAAGCATGTCAGTTGGTGTAATTGGCATCGCATCAATACTTGGACTGGTAAGAAAACAGCGTTGGGCACAAAGAACTGCAGTAGTGTTAATGTCGATACAGTTTATTTTTAACATGCTGGTATTTGTCTTTGCAAAAAACCCTTCGTATCTGCTATTTTCCATACCTCCCGGTGTGTTGATTTATTATTTGTCAAAACAATCTGTCAGGGGACAGTTCAAGGGCATGACTGGATTTACCCTGGAAAAAACTGGTCTTCTTCTGGTGTACATTTTAGGGTTTAACATGCTGGTTCTGGTGGCTGTGTTTGTTTTCTATAATTATGTTGTAGATGTGCAAGTATTGTATGGAGACATGTCTTCACACACGATGGAAAAGGTAATCGACATGGACAGTATACACAAGTCTAGACTGGTCCAAAACATTTTGGCATCTGTTACAAATCCTGATGCAACTCACTGCCAGATTACAGATGCGGGGTATCACAAATGTGAATCAACCCAACTCCTCAAAGTATATCAGATAGACCAGGTCACGCGCGATTTACAAATGCAAAATGCGTTTAATTCAAACAGGTGGGGATTCTACACCGGTACCCAATACCATGTAATTTTTCAGCAAAATGGAATCTATTACCTTATTTTTGTCATGACTCCTGATTTTTGGAACTGGGTAATTTTTGATTTGCTGGTCTCTATGATAGGGACATCTTTGATGATAGTTGCATGGAAAAGGATGGTTTTGAAATGAAAACTCTATGCTATTCCATAATTGTAATCGTGGCACTGTCCATGATTTCCACAATTGTGCCACATGCATCAGCACATGGCATATGCACAGGATTGCAAAGTCGTTACGGCAGACTTGATGGTATAGTATTGTCTAATCAGACTTTACAAACCGGTAGCACTCTTACCGTATCGGGTAAGATAGTAAGTTCTGCAACAAATAACATGACAGGCTTGTTCAGGATATGGTCTAATTCAACCACTATTGGTGTCTGGGAAGTGGTTTCAAAAGAGCCATATGGATATGAAATTAATATTTCTCCAAATGATGTAACTCCGTTTTCAATTACAATCAAAGCTCTCAAACCGGGTTCTTACCACATTTCCCCCCAAATTTATTTCGGGAATCTGGGTGCTATTTCTTTGTCAGATGGATGCCATAGGGAACCCAAAGTCGTTGTTACAGGTAATTCAATCCCGTTGCCAAATTTATCTCCTCTGAAACAGTTTGAATCAGGAATTGCAGCAAACGATGTAAAATGTAAAGAAGGATTTCAATTCGTTATGAAAAATGAAAATGGTCAACCTGCCTGTGTCACTCCTCATACTATGGACGAGTTAATTAATCGTGGGTGGGGAATTATGCCTCTAGCTGGACTTCCAACGTCACATTAGGATACATGATGTTATACATGATGGGACAGAAAAATGAACTGTATAGGTGTGTCCGGCCCGGTTCATACCTTTTTAAACTAGAAGAATACTACGGGGAAAATCTACACGGGTTTTTTAAACAATACACGTCCAGTACGGATGACAAATGAAAACTCTGCATCTTGTAATGGTAATCATCGTAGGAATGGTAACGTTAACCGCATTTGGTACGTACATAATTTTGAATCCTATTTTCCATGACTCTGCGGTCCAAAATATCCAGAGGAATGATGTAAGCCAAAAATTAATTGATGCAGCTAAAAACGTGCAGGCGGTAAAAACATTTCTTGATAAATACCAAAACTCACAAGCCGATATGGAATACTATGGTGGAAAGGGAGAACAATTGGTGTCTTTTTCTCCTCCGCGTGCCATATTCAATGATACCAAACATCCTCCAACCTATAGGACCATAGATCTCAAAATTCCGGTAAGTGTATCTAACTTTACCGTATATGAAAATGACGCCAAGATGCACTGTATAATATTATCTTATGATGAAAACAATGGAATCGATTATCAACTGTATCCAACTAGTAACTCGAGCCAGACTTTTTTAGATGCTGTAAAAAACAACAACTGTTTTGACCCCTCCATCACACCACCACCGCCATCGGCACAAATGTTTGGAAACATGACCCAGATGTATGTCGCCTTAGAACAAGGTAATGCAACTCTACTTCAGGCCCCACTTGGATTTAGTAACATGTACCACACACAATTACTTCAACTGTCTGGAGCAATGCCTACTGGAATCACGACATGGGTATTTCCTCCGCAACTTGAAGGAAACCTGTCAAGAACAATTACCCTTGGAATCAGTACAAGTCCTGATGCAAAACTAGGAGAGTATGTTATTCCAGTAATCGGGGATGGATGGATAGAAGACTATGCCACAAACACAAAGACACTGTTTGAAAATATTATACTTGCCGAGGTGCATCTTACGGTAAAACCGTATAGTGGCCTTGGCATACATCTTGGGAGTATAGAGCATAACTTCAGGTCTTTTTGTGTTGAGAAGAACAGCTGTGCATCCGGCCCTACAAATGATTATCTTGACCTGACATTGTCATCTGCACAAAAAACCAGTATCATCTTGAATGTTACTGGTCCCAAGGGAATATGGGCCAAGGTATTTCCAAGCATTATAACTGCGGGACTCGATGGAACTGTTGCAAGGGTTGTAACTGCAGGTGTTTCCATTTCGGACAACCCAAATGAAAATGCTGGCGCAAAAGACCCGCTTGTAATCACGGCATCCACAGGTGGCATCAATGTTACCAAGATTTTGGGAGTGCAGATAGACAATAATTCTACAGTACTTCTGGGTGCAGGTCCTATTACCTTGGACAGACAGATTGCATTTTCTGGAACTGGAGGGTGGTTGTCAACAATGCGGGTAGTTGTATATGATCCCAAAAATGACAGTGGTAGCTTGCCCGTAGCGCTATCTGTACTTGGCATGATAAATGGCAGTACCACTTCTTCCCTTCCGCCATGGCTCTCTGTAGTTCTACCACATGCAGGATTTCTGCTCAATGCAACCGCGCCTTATTATATTCCAGTAGGTATCACTACCAATGGAGCACCACAATCAGGCACGTATGAAATAGCAATAAGTGAAAATGTAGGTGGGAAACACTTTGTCATGCCTGAAAAAATTGTAATTACAAATATGTACTTGTGATAAAATGAAAACTCACATGTAAAATCTTTCGCATGGGAGTTTTCATTTTGTATACGTACTGGACATGTATGGTTTAAAAAAGTGGTGTAGGTTTCTTCCAGATTTCATATCAACTATTTTGTTATGTTTAGATTGAACAAGGTAAAAGTAGAGTTTTCTAGGTACATCGAAGGTTTTGTACTCCAATGAACTGTCACATTGGCTACATATTGTCCAGGTTTTGTGACAAGCTGCCTGTCTGATGTACAAAATGATGTTACTGCAGAAACAGCCTCATTTTGTGACAAAGACTTTGCAGTCGGCTCTATTGGGCACATGCATCCTGATGCGCCAATTGTTTTAGTGTTGTTTGATAAAATAAAATATGTCATCTCTGGACCACATCCACCAATATAGTAGATTGGAGGATATCCAAAGTTTTGAAATGTAACATTAAAGTCCAGTAAATCATTGACATGAGGGTCATCAGGAATTACTTTTACAGATACAATTTGAACAGGATTATACCCTTTAGGATAATGATACAAATTGAAAACAAACACAAAAACTCCAATTGATATGATTATCAACAATAAAATACCCACAATCTTGATATTTGGAAATTTCATTGTCATATCCAATTACGGTATTAGTTTATAGGATTTGATTAAATTCAAATTTAACGACAACCCTTAAATCACATTCACATGGAAAAAGATGACAAAAGTTCTAAAGCATTAAACCAAGTAGATTTGAAAGAAAAAATAGAGATATTCTCAACAGAAGATGACAAGATCAAGTCCATTGGTGAGATACTAAGCAATGACTCTAGCAGAAGCGTCCTGAAATTATTGCTTGATGATACCATGACAGCAAACCAGGTTGCACAAAAAGCTGGAATATCATTGCCACTTGCAATATACCACCTAAAGAAGATGCAGGATCTTGGAATAATAGGCATTGTCGCTAGAGAAAGCGATGTCAAGTATTACGCTTCAACCAAATTTGCATTCATCATCACTTCTACCAAGGCATCCGAGATGGCAAAATCAAGCAAGTCCCTTTTTAACTCATTGAAGAGAATTTACAGATTTGCCGCAATAGGTTTTGGCGGCCTTGTCTCATGGTTAGTATTACAAGGTACAAGTCCTGAATCTTCTACAGGAATTAGAGCTCCGGTATCTCCAAGCCCAACTAATGCACCTGCACTACAAACCGCCGTGCCTGCAACAGCACCTACGATACTTTCCCCAACACATGGACCTGCTACACTTCCACCATACATGACACCCATTGAACCGTCCTGGTTTTCACATGAGGTTTTGGTACTTGTCATACCGCTTGTTGTCATAATATCAGGGCTTGTCATAGAGCGAGTCCTCAAGGCATACAAGAGATAGTTAATAATATTTTTGGTTAAATTGGAATTTAATCAAATCCTATATAGTATTTTTTCTCGATAACAAATCATCTGAAAAAACATGATGATATCAACTAGCAAGAAAACAAAACAGGTTTCACTTAACTATAACATTGAGATAATGCACAGAATCTTGGACGCACTCTATGAAATGGGAAAGAGCAGAATAACAGATACGGCAGTCCATTCAGGATTGAATCACAGTACCACTAAAAGATACTTGAACCTAATGAAGATATTCAACTGGATAGAACTTGGAAAAGAAGACGGTCATATGGTTCTGCGCTTGACAGAGACTGGAATATTTATTCACAATCAGCTGCATGATACCATGCCGGACAATGATGTTTCCTGATCAACCGATTTATTTTTTAAAAATGTCTGATCAGACAAAGAAAGTATTTGTTGACATGGCAATACAAAAGGCCCTGCTTGAGAGCGGATCTGTTACACTGGAGAAAGTGAGTGACAGGCTTTTTGAAATATATCGCTCACACTTGTCTGACTGTTACGACAATCCTGAATACTTGAGGGAGGTTCTCAAGGAAACTTTTGGCGATTCCCATGTCCGGATAGTAGGAGCAATTAAAGCACATCTGCAGAGTGTTTCTCACCACAAACAAATTGAAGTCTTTTTGTTAAAGCTTGGAGAGTAGAGTTTTCATTTTTCCATTATCAATTAAAATACGGTTCCGATGTAAGCCATTTTACCAAGATACCAGAAAGATGCATCATTTCACCATCATATGTGACTACGCCACAGTGTATAATCCCCAAATATGTTGGAATATCAGCACTTGAAATTTCACTGGTATTCATTCCAACTGCAAGAGGAAGTGGACCTTCACATCCTCCTGATGGTGTGTAAATCGAGTAAAGACCTTTCATATCTGATGTTTTTATGACATAGGTTACAGTAATGTTGTTCTGCCCACTAGGCAATGAATCTAGTACAGGTTCTGAAGATATGGTTACATCGGGTGTAGAAAGAGGTAATCCATTTGCAAAAACTTGTGGTTTTTGGTCCATTAATCGACCTCCAAAATCACTATTGTGTGTAAGATATCTAACAGATACGTATCCAGTAGAATTTGGTTCCATGAAAAATGATTTTGTGCGGGGCAGAACCCCAAATAAATCCCAAAACTTTGTCTTGACCATGTTGTTTACTATTTTTCCAATGCCCTTATCCTGTGCCTGTAGCTCGTCATTCCAATTAAAGCAAGCAGGCAATGAATATGTTCCATTGTTACCTGATCTTTGCATTATTAGTAGGTCGGATCCGTATTTACACTTGACATATTTTGATACAATCCCATATTCATATTGCTTTAATGGAGCAGGCGGATCAGCAATACTCGCATTTGTGTTTTCAGCAAAAACACCCTTTGGTGCAGTTACTTGTTTTACAAAATCAAGTCCTGCAAGACTCATGATTTGGTCCTTGTCCACTGCCACTCCAATAGTATTATTTTTTGAGTACACCATCTAGATATCCTTTGGTATGTCAGATACGTAACTCTGATTCTCAAGTATTACATCAACAAGAGTATGAAAGCTGTCACCCACAGTATTTCCCCTATCAAGCACTTTCAAAATCTTAGGATCTATTTTAGACATGCCAGACATGTTGTTTTGAGAAAATTCCATGACAAAGATAGGATTAACTGAAATCAGAAGAATGAATGACGCAATCACAATTATGACACAATGCAGAGGTTTCATTTTTCAAATTTTATCCTGTAAAATATTATTACTGAAATAATACCTGCCAGCAAGATTGGAATCGCGAGTGGGAATTCTGGAATCGACACAGACGAGTCAGTAAAAACCCATTTTGAGCCATCATACTGCCATGTTTTGGAATCAT
>JAGWGC010000027.1:0-15113 GCA_028867615.1 Nitrososphaerota archaeon
CACATGATATTGGCACACTTGGTCCTTCAATGAAGGGACAAAAAGTTGTGGTTGGAGGATGGGTAGAAGATTTGAGGGAATTGGGTAAACTGACCTTTCTTACTCTGAGGGATGTAACAGGTGTATCGCAGATTGTAATTGCAGGCGCCGAAAACTTGCAACAAGTAAAAGACCTAACAAGACAAAGCGTGGTACAGATAACTGGAGCAGTACAAGAATCCAAAGCGCGAGATTTTGCATATGAAATAAAGGCTGAAAAAGTTGAGATTCTATCAAGAGCAATTCATCCATTACCAATAGACCCATTGGGTAGGCTGGAAAGTGGAATAGATAACAGACTCAACGCAAGAGCACTTGATCTTCGCAATCAAAAAACCGCATCGATATTTAAGATACGACACAATGTTCTTCATTGCATCCGTAAAGTGTTAACTGATCGTGGATTTCTTGAAGTAAATACTCCAAAAATTATAGGCAGTGCAAGCGAAGGTGGAGCGAATTTATTTTCGCTGAAATATTTTGACAAACAAGCATATCTTGCACAGAGTCCTCAACTCTACAAAGAACAATTGACATTAGGTCTTGAAAGAATATTTGAGATCTCTTCATTTTACAGGGCAGAAAAATCCCATACTGTGAGACACTTGACGGAATTCACAAGCGTTGACATTGAAGCTGCATTTATGGATTATACTGATGTCATGGAAATTTTGGAGCAGTTGATAGTCTCAGTCTTTGAATATGTGGAAAAGGCATGCATTCAAGAGCAAAAGAACCTGGGTATAGAAATTCGAAAACCAAAGACACCTTTTGACAGGGTGACATACAGGCAAGCAATTGAAGAGCTTGGGAAGCAGGGACTTGCTCTTTCATTTGGGGATGACTTGCTTGATTCACATCTGAGAAAACTTGGCGAGATTCATCCTGGATTTTACTTTTTGACTGAATGGCCGCTCAAACTAAAGCCGTTTTACATACATGAAAAAGAGGATGACCCTGAGGTTTCAAAATCATTTGATCTCCAATATGGTTATCTTGAATTATCATCTGGTGGTAGGAGGCTTCATGACCCTGTCAAGATAAAAGCACGATTGCTAGAGCAAGGACTAGATCCCGCACAATTTGAAGACCATTTGCGTGCGTTTGACTGGGGGATGCCGCCTCATTCTGGATGGGGACTAGGGTTAGATAGATTGATGACAGTACTGACACAAATTGACAATGTGCGGGAAGTGGTCTTGTACCCTCGTGACCCAGAACGGTTATTTCCATAAAAAGATAAATTTTGACCAAATCTTAGATAACTTGTGCGACGGTGTGATTTTTGCGGATCTGAGTTCGGGGATAGGACATGTTACTTTTGTGACAAGCACTGTTGTACTTCGTGCATGACAGATGACAGGACTAGATGCAAGCGTTGCTATATTGCAAAAAGAAAACTTGGTTGGAGAATTTTCAAGAAAAACAAGGTCTTGCTTGGGTTTATCGCATTTGTTTGGGCCTATACTGTATTTCCAGTTCCTTTGATAAAGGGAATTGATCCAACTTTTTACTGGATTTCATTTGGGGTCGCAATAATGATAATGATTCCAATTAGTCTTGCAATGTTCTTTTGGTCAAGAGAGCCGCCTGTGTCTGACCTCAAATAATGCGCGATATCACATTTTGTGTAAATTCTTTTGTGCTCTTGTTGCCGCCAATGTCTCTAGTCTTTATTCCATCTTTGACAATGCCGTAAACTGCATCTTCAATTTTTTTTGCAACATCTTGGCATGACTTGTCGTTATTTTTTATTCCAAGCCACTCAAACATCATCTTTGCAGACAAGATAAATGATGATGGGTTTGCCACCTGTTTTCCTGCAATGTCAAAGGCTGCACCGTGGACAGGCTCAAACAATGCAAATCTGTCTCCAATATTTGCAGCTGGAGCCATTCCAAGTCCGCCGACAACTTGTGATGCTTCGTCTGATAATATGTCGCCAAACAAATTTGTGGTCACGATGACATCAAAGGACTCTGGCTGTCTTATTAGATTCATGGCACAAGCATCAACATACATGTGTTCAAATGTGATTTTTGGATAACTCTTTGCTACTTGCTCACATGTCTTTGCAAATAACCCATCTGTTTTTCTCATTACATTTGACTTGTGTACACAAGTGACCTTTCTTTTTCCATTTCGCTGCTCAGATGTGGCAAATGCATATCTTGCAATTCTCTCGGATGCACTCTTTGATATTGAACGTAATGCAATGATGGTCTCACCCACCTCAAACTCCATGCCTGTGTATAGATCCTCTGTATTTTCCCTCACTATTACCATGTCAATATTTTCTTTCAATGCTGGCATGTTTGGATATGATTTGGCAGGCCTGATGTTTGCATAAAGGTCTAACAATCTTCGCAATACTACAATGACATCTGCTGCACTCTCTCCCACTGGGGCCTTGAGACACGCATCTGATTTTTTTATCTGCTCCACTGTTTCATCTGGTAATGCCTTTCCTGTTTTTTTGAGTGCTGCATCGCCTGCTTGTAGTTTTGTAACCTCGACTTTGACCCCGAGCTTATCATTTACCATGTCTAGTACGTCTATTGCTGATTCTGATAATTCAGGGCCTATTCCATCGCCCGTGATGAGTGCTATTTTGTACATTTACTGTCCCAGATTTTTTTGCTTGAGTATTTTTTTGAGCATGATTCTGTTTATTCCATCTATCATGGCTTGCACACTTGTGATAACAATGTCTTCTCCCACTGATTTTGCCGAGGCTTGGTTGCCATATGGATCTTCTACCTTGATTGTAACTTCGCACAAGGCCTCCGACCCTCCTGAGATTGAATCAAGCTTGTAATCCTTTATTCTCACTTTGGATATTTCCCCTGTGATTTTTTGTATTGCATTAATTGATGCATCTACTGGACCTACTCCATAATCAGTACTGATAAAGTCCTTGCCTTCTATGTTTAGTTTTACAAATGCATATGGCATGTTTCCAATCCCTGTTGATACTGAAAAGCCAATCAAGTGAACAAGTCTCTTCAACCCTGGTTGTTGCATGACTTCGCCTGTGATTCCAAGAAGCTCAACATCTGTTACATGTTTTCCTAGGTCCCCGAGTTTTTTGACTCTTTCCAATATTTCATGGGTCTGCTCCTTTGAGGGCTGGATGCCATACTCTTCAAGCATTGCCGCGATTCCATGTGCTCCTGCATGTTTTCCTACTTGGAACCATCTGGTTCTGCCCACTAGTTCCGGACTGATTGGCTCATATGTCAATGGGTTGCTTAGTACACCATGGGTATGGATTCCAGATTCATGACCGAATGCATTTTCTCCCACAATTGCCTTGTTTGGCTGGACCTGTATTCCAACTGTTTTTGAGATGAATCGTGATGTCTCATAGAGAAGTTTGGTGTTGATGTTTGTTTCATATTTTTTATCAAACTGTAAGCATTGCAGTCCCATGACGAGTTCTTCCAACGATGCATTTCCTGCCCGCTCACCAATTCCATTTACTGTGACATGTGCGCATTGTGCGCCTGCCTGTATTGCAGATATTGCGTTTGCCACTGCCAGTCCGAAATCATTGTGGCAATGGACACTTACGGGTAAATGCGTAGCATCAATTGTATCCTTTGTAATCGCCGCAATATATTGTGGAGTGGAATATCCAACTGTATCTGGAATGTCTAGCCTGTCAGCACCAGCATCTGTCACTGCCTTGAATACTTTTTTTAGGAATTCCCTTTCTGTTCGGGTGGCGTCCTCCGCTGAAAATTCAACCCTCAAGCCAAGTGACTTGGCATACTGGACTGCATCAACTGCCTTTGCTAGCGCCTGCTCTCTTGTTAATTTTAGTTTGTACTGGAGGTGTATGTCTGATGTTGCAATGAATGTGTGGATGTAATCCAAACCTACTGCAGCAGCTGCATCGATATCCTTTCTTTCTGTTCTTGCCAGTCCACAAATTTCTGCCTTTAGTCCAGCGCTTGTAATTGATTTTATTGCTAGTCTTTCACCATCTGATATGATTGGAAATCCTGCCTCGATTGCGTCAACACCCAACTCATCTAGCTTTTGTGCTATTGCAAGTTTTTGATCAGGAGTCAGGGCTACGCCAGGAGTCTGTTCGCCATCTCTTAACGTGGTATCAAAAATTCTAATCTTCATTTGCATGTCCTCTTGCTAGTGCGCATATTCCAGTTCGTGCCATTTCTAAAATTCCGTATCCTTTTACAAGATCTTCTAAAGCATTAATCCTATCGGGGGTGGCAGTAATTTCTATTATGATTGAAGACTTTCTGACATCGTGTACATCACACTTGAAGGCATTTGCAAGGTCTGTTATCTCTTTGATGTCTGTTGGCTTTGACACTTTTAGTTTCATCATAACAAGCTCTCGGTATATGCTCTTTTTCTCCTCCAATACTTTTACTTCTAATGTATCAATTAATTTGTCTAACTGCTTTACTATTTGGCTGAGTTGTTTTTCATCTGCCTCTGTAGTGATTGTCATTCTTGACACTTCGGGATTCTCAGTTATTCCTACTGATATACTATCGATGTTATAGTTCCTTGATCTAAACAAGTTTGTAATCTTGAATAATACTCCTGGCTTGTTTTCAACTAGAACGGAAATTATTGACCACATGAATCTCACTATGATGGTAAGATCATGTCCTTGAGAGATGTTCCCGGAGCAACAAATGGTAATACGTCTTCCTGCGGGTCAATTGGTATGTCTATGACAGTTGCAACATTGCTCTTCAAAGCTGTCTGGACTGCTTTTCCAATTTCATCAATTGTCTGGGCTCGTATTCCCTGTGCGCCATATGCTTCTGCTACTTTGACATAATCTGGGCAATTCTTTAGATCTACACCGATCATTCTCCTGTCGTAAAATGTTCTCTGCCACTGGGCTACCATTCCAAGTGTAAAGTTGTTTAGCAAAAGCACTATGACAGGCAAGTCCTCTAACACTGATACTGCAAGTGAATTCTCTGTCATGTTGAAACTTCCTTCTCCTGCTATGTCCAGCACTGGGACATCTGGCTTTGCTGCCTTGGCACCTATTGCAGCTGGGAATCCCCAGCCCATAGTTCCAAGACCTGTAGAACTGAAAAATGTTCCCGGATGTATTACATCAAAAAATAACGAGGCCCACATTTGGTGTTGTCCTACCTCGGTAGTTACAATTGACTGTGCAGGTAAAACTTCTCTTAATTTTTTGAGAACTTTGGATGCTGCTAATGGATGTGGATGAATCTTGAGGTTTTCCCTATAGTATTCTTTTGTCTCCTTTACTCTTTTTCCCCACGCACTCTCTCCATTGCGTTTGATTGCTTTTTGGATTAGCATCTTTACCATGATTCTAAGTGATGTCTTTACATCTCCGACTACTGCTACATTTGTGGTCTGGTTCTTTCCTATCTCTGCAGGGTCTACATCCATGTGTATGATTTTCAAGTTTCTCTCAAACTCTTCGAATGTGCCAACAGACCTGTCAGAAAACCTGGAGCCACATGCAAGAACGCAGTCAGCCTCTGTCATCATCTTGTTTGCCTCCGCATGACCATGCATTCCTATTGGTCCAAGTGAGAGGGGGTGGTTTTCTGGAAATGATCCTTTTCCTTTGAATGTAGTTACAACTGGTATCATAAGTAACTCTGCGATTGACTGGAGCTCTGCAAACGCGCTTGATATTATCACTCCACCACCTGCAAGAATTATCGGCCTTTCTGCAGATAGTAACATCTCTGTTGCTCTCTCAATTGCTGTTATGTCTGGGTCGACCCATGGATGGTATCCTCTAATTTTTACTTCTGAAGGAAAATGAATCTCTGCTTCGTTTTGTTGTACATCCTTTGGAATGTCTATCAATACAGGACCAGGTCTTCCTGTTGATGCGATGTAAAATGCCTTTTTTACTACCTCTGGAATCTCTGTTGGGCTCATTGGCTGGAATGCATATTTTACTATGGGGTTTGTAATTCCGATAATATCACTTTCTTGAAATGCGTCACGTCCTATCATCTTTGAAGGAACTTGGCCAGTGATTGCAACCATTGGGGCCGAGTCTGCTTGAGCTGTTGCAATTCCTGTGACAATGTTTGTTGCACCAGGCCCTGATGTTGCAAAACATACTCCTGGCCTTCGACTTACTCTGCCAAAACCATCTGCCATATGTGAAGCAGACTGTTCATGTCTTACTAACACGTGACGGATGTTGCTCTTGTAGAGCTCATCATAAATTGGCAAGTTTGCACCTCCCGGTAACCCAAAGGCAATTTCCACACCTTCTTTTTCCAAAGCGATCATCAAAGACCTAGCACCTGATATTTTTTCCATAATTTTCTATCTCCGAAAATTGCTGTATTTTACAGCACAATCTCGACTAGCAACAAAATACTTGAAATGCTTGTCGAGTCTATTTCTACCATACCTATCTGTAATTTTTCTCTCTAAAATTGTTAATAAGTATTTGGTCAAAAAGTCTTAATATATTATTGATTGGTAGGCACGTTTAGGCATGGTTTTGGAGTCATGGTAAAAAACTCCTATTGAAGGTTGAACAAAGTTTAGCTTTTCCTCTTTGAAACTAAATCAGGGATTGGGTTTGGTCAAATTTGTTCAATACTGACTCATTTTGATATATTAGGGACTGATGATTTCTCTTCTGTTTGTACTGCCTATCTGTATCTCAGGATAACAGGGCATTTCTTTCTCATACTTTAATTTCACATTGTCCATGTAGTCAAAACTCCCAGCGTCAGGAAAATCTGCCAAAATTTCCATTATCAAGATCTTTTCTCGGCTAGGTTTTTGTGTCATTTCATACGTCACTGCAAAAACCTGCACTATTCTCTTAATGCGTGAATCATACCATTGTCCTTCGATAGATTTTTCATAAAACTCAACTAGAGTCATATCAAAATCATCTGAACTTTATTTTTCAGCTCTTAACAGAGAATACATCAATACTCCTCCAGCTATTGAAAGCGATATGACAAATGTTATCAATATGCCATCCATGATTATGGCACCTCCTTTGTTGAAATCTCATGCGCATATACTTCTGGATATTGTTTTACTAGTTCTATATTCAAATTCAACACATTGACATAATCTGGTGCAAAGACTAGGGCATTTGTTTCCCTATTTCTTGCAATATCAAGATCAACTAATGTTTTCAATGCATTAGCAGGTATTCCAGTTGCACTATTTATCACAGGTATCTGAGAAATAGCGCTATCTGGAGTAATGTCTGGGTCTACTCCTGATGCAGAATCGTTTCGTGGTTGAAAGAATTTTGAGGAATTGTAACTCTGAGATATGAGTTCAGATCCAACCACTTTGCCATTTAGTATGACCTGACTACCGTTTGATTGGAATGGTAGTACAGTCTGACCTACTGCTGTAACAAGCAATGGGTACGCAACGCCAGTGGTAATGATCATAAGCACGATGATCCTAATGGCAGGCGAAAATATTTTGCTCTTTATTGTTCTCATGGTATACTCATCTCATAAAGACTGACAGCAGTAGGTCGATTGCTTTTATGCCAGCAAATGGAAAGATAACCCCTCCAAGTCCATATATCATCATGTTTTTGATAAATGTCCTCTCTGGAAGTTCTGGCTTGTATTTTACACCTTTGAGTGATAATGGTATTAACATTGGAATTACTATTGCATTGAATATCAGTGTGGACAGTATTGCACTTTCGGGACTGTGAAGCTGCATTACATTGAGCATTTCCATTTTTGGATTATCCTTCATGAACATTGCAGGGAGGATTGCAAAGTATTTTGCAACATCATTTGCAATTGAAAATGTAGTAATTGCACCACGTGTCATTAGTAACTGCTTTCCAAGCTTTACGACTCTGATAATCTTAGAAGGATCAGAGTCGAGGTCTACCATGTTTGCAGCTTCCCGTGCAGCTGCTGTGCCTCTGTTCATTGCAAGACCGACATCAGCTTTTGCAAGTGCAGGTGCATCATTGGTTCCATCACCAATCATGCCTACAACATGTCCCTTTAGCTGTTCCTCCACTACTCTGTTTAGCTTGTCAGTTGGTTTGGCTTCTGCCATGATTTGATCAATATTTGCCTCTTTTGCAATTACCTGAGCGGTAAGCTGATTGTCACCTGTGATCATGACTGTTGTTATGCCAGATACTCGGACTTCTTCCAATTTTGTTCGAATATCTTTTTTAAGGGTATCCTTGAGTGAAACCAATCCTATTATCTCATCGTTTACTGCCACAGCAAGAGGTGTTCCGCCATTTTTGGATATTTCTTGTGCCTTCCATCGTAATTCTGGTTCGTTTACATTTGTGGCAATTTTCAGAATCGCCTCAACTGATCCTTTTAGGATCTTCACTGGAACATTTGACTCTTCCAAATCTTCTACTTTGGCAGAAACTCTAGTACGTGGCAATGATGATTTGGAAACCTGTTCCTGTGTAGTGGATAATTTTTTCTTTGGTGAAAACTCTATTCCACTTAATCGTGTTTCAGAACTAAATTCAACAGGTTTTGCAGTCATTATTTCCATCAGAAACGGTGGTTCGATCTTTTTCTCATTTGCAAGCTCGATAATGGATGTTCCTTCATGTGTGTGATCACTAAATGATGCAGCATAAGCAGATTCTGCAATATCCTGTTCGGTAAATTTTTCCATTGGCACAAACGCAATTGCTCTTCTGGCACCTTCGGTGATTGTTCCAGTTTTGTCTAAGATGAGTACATCACAATCACCTGCTGCCTCTATTCCCTTTCCTGATTTTACTACAATGTTGTCTCTTGCCAGTCTGTTGATTCCAGCAACTCCTATTGCAGGCAACAACCCTCCAATAGTTGTTGGCATCAAGGCCACTAGCAATGCAAAGAGTACTGAAATGTCCATGTGGTATCCAAGGTAGTATCCAAAGAATAGCATCGTTCCAACTACTGTTATGAAAATTATTGATAATCCTGCAAGCAATATGGTAAGAGCAATTTCGTTTTTCGTCTTGGGTCTTTTTGCACTTTCAATTAATCCGACCATTTCATCGAGGAAGCTCTTTCCAGATTCTGAAGTTATCTCTATTACAATGCTGTCGTTTGCTACCTTGGTTCCACCAAGTACTGGATTGTCCTTTTCTTTGAAGGCTGGATTTGATTCTCCAGTCATCATGGATTCGTCTACGAATGCCTTTCCTTCATGTACAATACCATCTCTTGGAATTATCTCTCCAGCGTAAACTCGCACTCGATCCCCCACTATGAGGCTGGTTGATTTTACCAATACCTCTTTTCCATCTGCTAGTTTTTTTGCCAAAACTTCCTTTTCCAAATTTTTAAGGGAATCTACCTTTGCCCTTGCCTGAGATTCTGATAGTGCCTCAGAAAATGTGGCAAACCAGACAGTAACAATCAAAATTATTGCAGTTTCAATATAGAAGACACGGTTTTCATTTACAAATTCCAATGACATGTTTGGCAGAAAACCTATTGCAAGTACTAAAAAGAATCCAACTTCCACAGTAAACATTACGGGACTTTTTTTGGCAAGGTAAAGTGGGCTTAGCTTTGTTATGGAATCCTTGAGCATTTTTTTGTCAAATATTGATTGTTTCAATTTTGTTGCCATTATTCCATCACACTACATTGAAAATGGTCCCATTGCCAAGAACGGAAAGAAAGTGAGAGCTGTTAAAATGAATACCATGACTGACAAAACGCCAACAAAAAGAAAACCTGATGTTTTGATTGGTTCGACAACTTCTTTTCTATCTCTTAGAGTAAATGATCCTGCAACTGCTAGCATCAATCCAATTGGTGCATAACGACCAAGTAACATGATCCAAGCAGTAGACCAATTCCAAAATGGAGTATTTGCAGATGTTCCAAGATAATCTGATCCATTGTTTGCTGACGCTGAACTGTATTCATACAAAACTTGTGTAAATGTTGCGGGAGTTGTATGTTCTCCAAGAACATTCTGTGCATTTTCAGTAGTGTATGCCATTACAGATGGAATCAATATCAATGCAGGATGTATCAAAAATACAAATGCTGCAAGCTTGACATCTCTTGGATTTATCTTCATACTCATAAATTCTGGAGTCTTTCCCACCATCAGTCCAACCAAAAAGAGAGTGAGCACTACAAAGATTATCATCATCATCATTCCTGTGCCGTCTGCTCCAGGAATTGCTTGAACAAACATGCCTAGAAAGAATCCAATTACTGCATTTGGTGACATTCCTGTAAGAGCTGCGTTTGCAGCACCAGTGTTTGTTGCCACTGACGATTCTAAGAAAAGCGTGCTTCCAAAACTCCCAAATCTTGTCTCAAGACCCGTTGGACCGCTTTGTTCGGATAACCCAAGGGCAAGCATAACGCCAAATCCAATTAGCATGGCTGCAAGTATGGAAATTCCCCTTCCTTTTCCTAGTAAATAACCGTAGGCTATTGGAAATGATAGTGGTATTACAAGCATGAGGATGCATTCAAAGACATTTGAGATGCCTGTGGGGTTTTCAAATGGGTGCGAAGAATTTGCAGCAAAGAACCCTCCTCCATTACTTCCAAGTTCTTTGATTGATTCTAGTGCTGCAACTGGCCCGATTGGAATTGTTTGACTTCCACCTTGGAGCGTACCTATTGTAATTGTTGAATCCAATGTCTGGGGAGCACCGAGGAAAAGTAGCAACAAAGCAGAGAAAAATGAAATGGGAAGTAGGAGTGTTATTATAATTCTAGTGAAATCCACATAGAAATTTCCTAACCCAAATTCTTTACGGATGAATCCTCTGATGAATGCAAATGCCGCAGCTATTCCAGATGCAGGTGCTACAAACATCATGAAGATCAGTCCAACCATTTGTGAAAAAATTGATAGTTGTTGTTCGCCTGCATAGTGCTGAAGATTTGTATTTGTAACAAATGATGCAGCGGTATTGAATGCAAGATCTAATGATAATCCTGGCCTTGGTGAAAGTGGAAGATTGTTCTGATATAGAAGTACCGCCATCAGAAAACCAGCTGCTATGACATTAGTCACTACTATGGCTAGAAAATATTGCTTCCATGTCATCTGCTCGTATCTATCTATGCCAATTATTTTGTAGAATCCGTTCTCTATTCTACCCAATGTTTTCTCTAATGGTCTTTTTTCATATACGATCATTCTTGCAATATATCTGCCAAAAATTACAGATAATCCAAGAGAACCTACCAGTACAACTAGAAGTATTACAATGTCCACATCCGGTCACTCAGGTTCTTTCTTTACAATGTAGGTATTGATCCCATGCTGGATGTGTTTTTCTCAACACTCTCAATTCTACACTTGTATCCATCTGAAATCAGCTATCCATCAAGATACATGAATATAGATATTTACGTAACTAAATAACATTTTTAATCTATTATAATGTTATTGTATGACATGTCAAGAGCAACTAGAGAACCACCCTTTGTGCCTGATGAGTTGGACTTGATGATATTGGAACACATGTCAAGTGATGCAAACGTACAATTCAAACAACTATCTGAATCATTGAAAGTTGATCAGCGTACTATTGCTAAACGTGTAAACAAGATGAAAGAAAATGGCGTCCTAAAAAATAAAATCGAAATAAACTGGTCACGGATGGGAGTTGGAATTGCAGCTTATGTGGGTGCAGAAACAGGTCTTGGAGAAAAAGACTTGGCCAAATTATATGACTTTATTCGTAAAGAACCACGTGTAATAGAAGCATATTCTACAATAGGAAGTCAGGAATATTTCATCAAAATTCTGGAAACTGACTTACAAAGTTTAAGAGAAGAGGTCTTGATGCCGCTAGAACCAGTTACTTCAAAGCTTACTAGTTCCATCATATCATCCCAAGTAAAACAACAAGACGATGTTTCACTTCTACGTTTTCTAAGACAACGATGGTTCTCAAGTAAAAAAAATAATAGGCATATTGATTCTGATTAGTAATAGTTGGATATCTCTGTGGAGTATTATAGTATTAGTTGAAAACCAGTTAAAGAATTGCATTAGTCTTACTTGAAATTATTATTCCGACTACATCCGGTGTATGTTAAAAAATAATTTATAGTCTGGTAATTGATCCTGTGACAATAGTTTTGAATTAGCATGAAATGTGAATTGGCTGGTGTTTGAACTGACTGAGTATTACATCTTTATCTTTCTAAGCCATATAATGCGAGGAAAATGAGGTAGTACCAGAAACCTTTCCTTAATTTTCTATTAATTATCCGATTATTTCTTTGGACAAGAAGAAGATCTATTGTTGGAATTATAGTTGTGATTGTTAACACAACAATAATTAGCATAGCCATGATGGTGGATTTCCACTTGCAAATGTATTCTAATATCTTTAGACTTGTCGTATGGATGATAGATATTGTTGGCAAAAAGTGCCTGAAACCAACAAAACAGGGTTTGTCAGAGATACATGTCGGTCTAGGCATGATTTGGACATGAACATGTCATAAGACTTAAACTAGATTTGTCTCAAGCAATACCGATTTTGAGCGACAAGGAAGAAATTGTTGATATTGTATTGACATTTTTTAATGCTGGAAAAACAAAGAACGTCGCACCATTGGGTGTCATTCAACTTGATGATCCTAGGTTTTCAGCATACAGTGATGTACCACCTTTTGATCTAAAGGACTTTGCCACAACTTCTGCACTTGAGCAGCTACGGTTTGTCAGCATATCTGATTATGATTTTGAATTAAAAAACATGAGGGTGGATATATTTGAAAACTTTGCAGTGGCAACTTTTACTGTAAGACAAACAGGCATGGTTGTAGACAATTATAGTTTCAGAGGGCAACACATGACAATGGAGAGTAGGGCAACCTTTGTTCTAGTAAAATATGCCAAGTGGAAAATAGTGCACCTGCATTTGACAAAAATCTCTGATTAGGTATCTACTTTTTTTGCTTGCTTTTCTTGACAGGTTCGCTCTTCTGTACGGGTTCATTTTTTATTTTCTTGAAGATCTCATGGGCCTCTTTGGCAGTAGCTCTCTGGTGAACTATGGCTCGTACTGCCTTTATCATTGCTACCGGGTGATCATTTTGCCAAATGTTTCGACCCATGTCAACTCCTGATGCACCTGCCTGTAATGCATCATATGTCAAATTGAATACGTCCATCTCTGTTGCAAGTTTTGGGCCGCCTGCAATTATGACCGGTACTGGACATGATGTTACAACTTTTTCAAAGTTTTCACAATAATATGTCTTGACTAGGTGTGCGCCAAACTCTGCAGCCATCCTGCATGCAAGTGACAAGTATCTTGCATCTCTTTTTTCTAGTTCTTTTCCTACTGCTGTGACTGCAAGTACTGGTATTCCATATTCTTCACCCTCGTTAACCAGGTTGCCAAGACTGACAAGTGATTCGTGTTCATGCGTTGCTCCTACAAATATAGACATTGCAAGAGCTGAGGCGTTTAGTCTAATTGCCTCTTTTACAGATGTAGTAATTTTTTCATTTGAGAGGTCTTTTCCAATGATGCTTGCACCTCCTGAGACTCGAAGTACTACGGGTACTGGAAAGTTTGCATCAACTGATGTTCTTAAAACTCCTCGTGTAAGCATGAGAGAATCTGCATATGGTAGTAGCGGGGCAATTGTTTTTTTCGGCACTTCAAGCTTTTCTGTTGGTCCAAGGAAATAACCGTGATCAACTGCAAGCATTACACCTCGCCTGTTTTGTGGCTTGATTATTTTTGCAAGTCTGTTTTTGAGTCCCCAATCCATATCTTCTTCGAAAAAATTTGCCTTAGTTAAGCGTTTCTGAATTTGTAATTATTATTTTCATGGAGTCATTTACTTGGTGGGCATAATCCAAAGCTTTTGCAGAATCTGCAAGATCAAACTTGTGAGTGATCAATTTTTGTACACTGATTGTTCCTTGTGATATCAACCTAAATGCCTCGTTTGTGTCGTTTTCAGAAGCTGCATAACTTGGTGTGATTGTAATCTCTTTTGAGTATACCTTGCTCATCTCAAGTGACATCTTGACATCTTTTGTTGGGACTCCGAACAATACTACTATGCCTCCTTTTCTTACAAAATCAATTGCCTGTGAAATTGCATTTATGTTTCCTGTTGAAACCATTGCAATGTCGACTCCACGGTTGTGTGTCTTTGAAAGAATTTTTTGATATACCTCTGGATCGTCTGATCTTATTGACTCTGTTATGCCAAATTTTTTGGCAAAGCCGAGTCTAAAGTCATTAATGTCTAGGCAAAATATGTCTTGAATTCCATATGCTTTGCTTAGCATCAAATGCATCAAGCCAGTTGGACCTGCACCTAAAATTGCAATCGAGTCCCCTTTCTTGAATTTTATCTTATTCCATGCCCTAACGCAACATGCAAGGGGTTCAATCATTGACGCAGATTCAAAACTCACATGGTCTGGCAGTTTTATTACTCCGCCGTGTGATACATTCCATTCGGGAACGATAAACTCTTCCGCAAGACCACATGGTAAGAGGTTTGTCTCAGAATATTTCTGGCACATGGTCTCATTACCATGTGTACAATAGTGGCATGAATAACATGGAACATGGTGATGTGTAAAGACCCTGTCACCCTTTTTGAAATCTGTTACGCCTTCGCCTGTGGCAGAGACTATTCCTGAAGGTTCATGACCTAGTCTCATGGAAGGCTGGCTGTATTTACCGTAGATCTTTTCCAGGTCAGAACCACACACTCCGCAGGCTTTCATGGAAACTAAGATCTCGCCCTTGCCAACATGTGGTCTTTCTACATTTTTTATCTGGACATCTGATGGTCCTGAAACATATGCTGCCTTCATCATTTCATTGGAATGGAAATGGCGTTTTATCTTTTCCGTAATCTATTCTGGGCATGTCTTACTTGAAAAACAGGAAATTCGATATAAAGAAATTTCATCTCTTTATGATGTCAATTAAATAGAACTTGTTTCTGAGACAGCAACATGGATTTGTGGCGCGATATTGAAACTGGCTCCAAGGTGCCATCTGTGATAAATGTCATAGTGGAAATTCCAAAAGGTTCTCAAAATAAATATGAATATGATAAAAAGAGAGGTGT
>JAGWGC010000027.1:15123-16464 GCA_028867615.1 Nitrososphaerota archaeon
ATTTTTCTATCCTGGAGAATATGGCATAATCCCACAGACGTTTGCTGAAGATGGTGATCCCATGGATGCTCTTGTACTTGTTACCAATCCTACTTATCCAGGTGTCCTAATAGAAGCACGTCCCATTGGGATGCTAAAAATGAAAGATGGCGGTGAAATGGACAACAAGATCTTGTGTGTCGCAAAAGATGATGTTAGATTTGACAATTTAAAGGACATTACAGGTCTTGACAAACACTATCTCAAAGAGATCGGACACTTTTTTGAAGTGTACAAGCAACTTGAAGGGAAAAAAGTAGAGATACTTGGATGGGAAAATGCAGCAAATGCAAAGAAAGAAGTGCTTGCTGGAATAAAACTATATCAAAAGACCTTCAAAAAGTAACTCTCTGTTAATTCTCTGATAAAAGAATTAAAACAAAAATGGTATTAACCAGCAATTGGAGATGAAATGTTATGAATGAAGGCGATATTGCTCCAGATTTTGAACTTGAGTCAAATGATGGAAATCTGGTAAATCTAGGCTCTTTTCAGGGAAAGAAAAATGTTGTTCTATGTTTTTATCCAAAGAACCACTTGTTTGCATGTCCGTCAAAAAGGGTATTCCAGATGGCAGAGGCAACAATTGCGGCATATCCGAAGATAAAAGAGCAAAATGCTGAACTCTTTGCAATATCAGTTGATACGGTACAAGACCAAAAAAAGTTTGTCGAGGAATATGGTGTACCATATCGTCATCTCAGTGATACTACCAAGGCCACTTGCAAGGCTTATGCAGGACTAAACATTGCAGGACTTGCAAAGCGTTCTACTTTTATCATTGACAAGAACGGAAGAGTTTCAAAAATTTTCAGAGATATAAGTCCTGAAAAACATGGCCAAGAAATAATTTCGTCATTGCAGAACTTGAAATAATTCAATTTTTGTAAATTCAATATATTTTTAAAGATGTGAGTTGAGACTTGACTTGTGCTAGATCTAGTAGCAAAGAAAATTTTCCTTACCAAAGGTAAGGGTGTTCATGCTGACAGGCTGACAAGTTTTGAGTATGCATTACGAGATGCGGGAATTGCCGGAACAAATTTGGTTTTAATATCTAGTATATTTCCACCTGGTTGCAAGGTGATTCCAAAATCAGAAGGTCTGAAATTGATAAGGCCTGGTAGTGTAACTTTTGCAATATATTCTAGACAGGAAAGTAATGAGCCTCACAGGCTGATGGCTGCCTCCGTTGGAATCGCCGAGCCAAAAGACAATACCAAATATGGTTATCTTTCAGAATATGTCTCCTTTGGAGAGACTGAAAAAGAAGCAGGTGACTATGCTGAAGACATTGCAGCA
>JAGWGC010000028.1 GCA_028867615.1 Nitrososphaerota archaeon
GAAACTTGTTTCGGAATCTCCTAAATTCCAGGCTCTTCATGGTAATGATACTTCAATTATTTTTGGCAAACAATGGGGAGTGGGTGGCTATCTTTCATGTGGCGAAGTTGGAATAGTCGGAGCATTTCAAACGGATTCAGGAGAAAAATACAGAATTATTTTTGAAATGAATAGAGATTATGCTTATGCCATCATACTTTATCCCGACTTGGAAACTCCGCTTAGTTACAAAATTCCGGCACACTATTTGATTATTACCGAAGTGGAATTTAGTTCAAAAAATGGCACACAATGGATTAGAATTTACAATCCAACATCATACGATATCCCATTAAATTTTGTATATGTGATAGATGACAAGGTTAGTAGAACTTTTGTAGATTTTGACAAAAATTCAATTTTAAAATCGGGTCATGATACCATAGTGAAAATACATCCCTCACAATCATCGTTTAATTCTGCTTGGGCAAACGTCATGAATTCAATAATAATTTATCCGAATGAACAAATTGTTCCGTTTGAATCTGTTACATATGATCCTGGGCCTAACATCAGTTCCATGTACTGGGACAAGACTCCACTGCTAACTGATACTTATAATGATTCAAGAACATGGCAGTATAACGGTACAGGTTGGATGTTTACAGATAAACAAGTTGCCATTCCAGAATTTCCTTTTACATTCCCAATATTGCTAGCAAGTTTTGTATCTGTAATAGTATTTTATAGGATCAGATTTAGAAAATGAAAACTCTGCATCTTTCAATAGTATTTGGTTCTGGAATTGCTGCTGTAGTTGCAGTTGGAATCTACATGCTGATCTTTCCAATCTCTATTACTTCAAACTATGCCAATCCATCTTGCAATCCTACACCAAATATTTCAAGAGACGAAATTACGTTGAAAAAAATAACCTCACTGTCTGTAATGGAGATAGAAAAAAACCAGGCAAAACTGGATTGTACGTCATTAACTAATGAAACTTTGTCTAACTTGCCTAAACTTGAACAGGAATTAAATGGAGCAGATCAATGCAAGCAGGGTCAAGATAACGTCTGCTCATTTCCTAGTGGTATTGGCATTACCATAGTATCAGATGGAATAATGCCAGTCGAGGAGGGTAAAAATTATCAGGCTAGTCTGACACAAGATGAAGCGCATTTTCTGTTAGATAACGTAAATCTTGGACAGGTGGGAAGCCTAGTTGCTGGAGATGTAAACTATGACGGAAAATACTATCAGGTTTTACTATATACAAATGATGGATCTCTTACACCACAGGTGAGCGCAAGCTATGCCACAGAACCTGGCATGAGCAACATGTCAACAGGCAAGTCAGTGAATTATACAATAACCGTGCAGACACTCGCAACCTTTGGAAGGCCAGCCCATGTGCAACTGTATCCGACAGTTTCAGCCCAAGATTCTGGTCTTACTGCCAAAATAATCCCTAATGTACTTTCAATACCTGAGAGAAGCAAGGCCAATGCTACCTTGGTCATCACCGCTGGACCTAATACACAAAACGGAAAATATCAAATTGGATTTTATGGAAAAATTGATGGAAGTAAATTATCAATGAATCACGAGTATTGCCCATGCCTTCGGGTGGGGGATTCTGACTGGGACATTGCAACACATGGAGGCGGTAGCAACGGGGGATATGGTGGAAACCAACCACCGCAATGGCTCAGGGTCGAGACTGTTACTGACAAAAAAGTCTATCACTCTGGGGATGTGGTGGAAATTGAAAACTTCATAATCAATGACAGCCCGAATACAGTTACACTAGAAAATAATGTGGGGTTGATCATTAACATATACAACCAGGTAAACGGAACAGGGCCTTCTCGTTATTTTTACAACCTTGCTGCCCTGTATGAAGGAAAGGCACTTTCACTTGAGCCACACTCCAAGACCCTTATTGCAAGGCCAATTTACTGGGCGCAAGAAGATCTTCGAGCAGAGCCTTTTTCAGATAAAGTTACACCGGGAGATTATCACATTGATGCAAGTTTTAGAGGTTATAATGGAACATTTTGGGACAATGACTTTTCAATAACAATAAAGTGATTATAAGAAATGAAAACTCTACATCTTTCAATAATAACTGGCTCAATAATGATGCCTCTACTTGTGTTTGAAATCTATATTATTTCAAATCCAATAATCACAGAACCAAGTAGGTATGACAATAACTACATGGAATATTTGCAGGGACCTCCAATAGTCAATAGGATGGAAATAGTGGGATTGCAGCAAAATTATACCGTTGGTCAGCAAATTAATGCCTCGGTAGCTTATACTGGATACCTTAACGGTGGAGTCGGGCCTTACGTAAAGATTCTTGATCCTTATGGTGAAAAAGTATTTGATACTTGTTGCTTTAGTCATAATGAAACACCTAGTCTTTCTTTTGGTACGTACACTTTCAAAATTTTACAACCTGTGATAACCAATGGCTTTGTAGAAGCAAAATATCCAGTATTCAATTCTGCAGGAAATTATACAATGGTTGCTACACTTGACAATAGAACGGTTCAGCAATACTTCAATGTAATTGATGATACAAACATGACCTATCCTTTAGCAAGTGCAAATGAAACAATATACCATGACCATCAAAATCCTCCCGAGTATTCAATTGTAAATGCCACGTATGGCATCCCAGTAGAAAATGATGTCATGGCTAGCAAGACTGTAGAATTCAAAGTTTCTTCCCCTACATACCTTCCTATTGGTTATCAGGTAAAACTTATCAAGGTGTCAAAAGGACTGTCATTAGTTACAATATTTGCGTCAAAATATTCTCTTACAGATAAAACTACAAGCACACAATTTTTCTATCTTGATAAGGGAATTTTAATTACTTATTATATTGCAAGTAAGGATGCACTAGACAACAGTAAGTGGACACTGTTTACTCCTCAAGCAAATAAGATAACAATAGATGGAAACGAGGCTGTAATTGAAAATATAAGAAAACTCAACTATCATGGACAGCCGTATGATATGTGGGCAGACTTGGCCATGTTCAAAGGCAATATAGCAATAGGTGTGAGAGGATTTCTTTCAGAAGATGATCTCGTAAAGATTACTACGAGCATGTTAGAGAATTAAAATGAATACTACCAGATCTGAATTCAATCTAATGCAAACAAGTGCTGAAAAACCAGAAGAAAGTTCCTATGCAAATCTGCGCAATTTTTTTAAACTAATCAAATTGATGTGATGTGAACATTGAAAACTTATTCTCTCATGGTGATATTTTTGCTTCTGCTTGGCGGACCACTCCAGATGTCTTTTGGCATGCCGGTTATGCTGTCTCAACCTTTTGCACAGGCCCCGTCCATGCAAGGATACAAAATGACTGCATCAGGCAACAATGTCTACTTTATCTGGACTGTCAATACCCCAGGTCATGGAACGCAGCTCTTCTTTAGAAAAAGTGCAGATAGCGGCAAGACATTTGAAAACCAGATACAGCTTGCCAACAGTACCAATATTGACAAGCCAATCATATCTGCAGCCAACAATAATGTGTATGTGGCATGGAACCAGCAAGTAAACAATCTCTCAACTCTGATGGTGCGGCAGAGCACAGACGGCGGTACGGCATTCCGAGATCCTGTCTCAATTAGCATTGGGAATGCGTCACAGTCAAGCCTTGCAGACATGAAGGTCGCTGGCAACATTGTGCAGGTGTTCTGGACAGGATTTTTTGGGCCAAACAGAACACAGTCCATTGTATTATCGCAGAGCACAGACGGAGGCAGTACATTTGGAGATCCTATCTACCTAAGTGATCCGTCAATATCATCATCACAGCCTGTGGTGGTACAATCTGGCTCTAACACATACGTAGCATGGGGCTCAGAAAACAGCTGTCTGGCTCCGCTTGGCAACTGTAATCTTATGCACTTTATTCGTACAATTGCCAGCGGCACTGTTGGAACTGCAATACACTTGGATTCCCTTGACGGCATATTTCCAATAGAGGTTGTCGCCCAGTCCAACACACTTCTAGTAGAAGGCCTAAAGCGTGCGTACAATGATGCCGTCTTTGAGAACAGTACCATACTGATTTCACAGAGCAATGACGGCGGCAACTCGTTTTCCACAACAACCTTAACTTATGATGTCAACATGGGGCAGATCTATCCAGTCCTTGCTGGATCTATGCTATACCAATTCTGGACAGTTTATGAAAATGGCCTACAACCACAACCTGTCTTCGTTGCGAGAAGCTCTGATGGAGGCAAGACATTTGATACCCCAACAAATATGAGTGGAAACACAACACCACTTGTGACCGAGCTTGGTTCCCAGACAGCATCGTCAGGCAATACTGCATACGTTGTCTGGTATGGCACTGACACAGCTGGGGCAAACCATGTATTTTTTGAAAGCGTTACGCCAGACTCGCTTGGTACCATCAAGACAGTAGAGAACCTGTGGCAGGCAGGAAGATTCCAAATTGCACCAAGTGGTTCTGAAGTGTATCTCTCATTCCAGTCAGGTCAGAGCTTATTTTTTGAAACAGTCAACAACACAAGCTATACCGAGACTGGTCTTTCATGTCCTGTGAACTCAAACCCTCAGGCAGGCTCTGTCATTTTAGACAAGCCAGAGCTCTTGGTTGATGGAGAACAGACAACCTCGATTCTGGCTGGATGGAGTGTTGTCGTCAGCTCAAGCATACACGACACACAAAAAGAGAATGACAAGGTAATCTACCAGGTAGAGGCAATAAAGGACGGTGCAGCCACATGGCAGTCAGAAGAAAACTTTACTGCAACATGTGGAGATTCATCAAAGGATGTAATCAATTGGTCTACACAGAGTGCTGGAAATTATACAATCCAAACATCACTGCTAAACCCAAGTAATCCCACAGAGATCATATCGTCAAGCAACCAGACAGTCCAGATATCAGAAAACAACGAGTCTAGGGCATTTCCTACTCCAGTCCAGTTCAAGCTGCTAAACGATACTGCCAAGGTAGTTCAGGGAGGTTTTGCCAAGTTCACAGTTGAGGCAGGACCAATCTCCCAAAACTATAGGTTGCATAACATCAGTTTGTGGATAGACACACCCACAGGAATAGAGGCATGGTTTGACAAGTATTCCATCTTTTCATACGATTACAGACTGGAAAATCTTACAATGTACGTCTATGCAGGCTCAGCCGCAAATCCTGGAATCAATTCCTTGAAGATAGAGGGCAAGGGGGTTGCAGCAAACCTTGTTTCAGGAACAGTCTTTAACGTAGGAAACCCAATGCCACCAGCCGGTCCACCAAGATTCCCGGCAGAGATATCAGCATTGCATGAAAACGGGCAGCAGATTGGCGCAATTAACATTACCATAAATTCACCTAGTAAGCCTTCTGCACATGTGACTGTGGGCAAACCAGATGTTCATTATGTAAATCTCTGTTCAACACGATCAGGTACACATGGGGGTGGTGGTACCTGCATGGGATTTGTAGGGTATGAAGAGTTTCCACTCATGGTCTACTCCGATATGACTGGGACCGTCAATCTCAGTGCAAGTAACCTACCTAATGGTGCATGGATAAAGTTCCTACCGCAGCAGGTAGTTGCAACACCCGAGGGAACGCCAGCAAAATTGGTACTTGCAGGTGCGCTGGAGCCGTTTGAGATAAACGTACTTGATGTCAAAGTTGCACACATTTACGCAAACTCGACGCAAGGAAGCTCAATAACATATCTGCCTCTTGGAAATAACGGAGAAAAAGTCCAGGTACTAAATGGCACAGCTCCAATAGAGTTTGGCTTACCTATTGTCAATATCAATAGCACAACGCCAAGCCCATTTGGAATCGTATATGATTCAAACCAGACAACAAATTCGCTGTCAGTCTTGCTCTCAGTTCTTGGCGTAGAACAGAACAACAAGACGGTTCCAATGCCGTCATGGCTCTCAGTTGATTTTGTACCGTCATCATTTACACTTAATGCCTCGCAACCATTCTATCTCAAGATGGAGACATCTACAATTACACCTCCGTCTGGTTCCAATGCTACGGTTGTTGTAGGGGAGCAGATAGGAGGGAAAAGCTATGCTGGACACATTCAGATCAAAGTGCCTCCAGCAGTTTATTTTGGAGCCGGCGGTGGACTGCGGCTGGCTCCGGCAATGACAGGTGGCAGTTCGGGCTCTCTTGATCCACTCAAGCAGTTCATGAAAGGAATACCCCCTGAGCAGATCAAATGTAATGGCGGACTGGATCTTGTAGAAAAGAAGGACGGCCATGCTCCAGCGTGCGTAAAACCTGATACTGTCAATATTCTGATTGAACGTGGTTGGGCTATGCAGTTAAACAATAGTTCTCCAGGCAGTATAATTTCACAACATCTTCAAATAGCAAGGGAGGGAATAGCACATGCCATACCCTGACCCTAATTGTTGCATTGTATATTTTGAACGGACTTGCAAATTAAAATACGTACAATGAAAATACTGCATCTTTCAATAATTGTTGCCATTGTGATATCTGGTCTACTGATCACTGATGCTTTTGCACAAAATGAAACTAATTCAACAATTCCTCAAAATGCAATCAGGACTCCCAACGGCGGATGGATTACACCACTTCAAACAACTGGACAAAACGGAAGCAAACTTGCAATTCATTATGAAACTGGAGTTCAAGTCTCAGGTTATGCACATCCCGGTCCGCCGCCTGATCCGATCTTTCTAGTGGACAATCAAAACCATATGGACAATTTTTTGACAAACCATGAAATCCTGATGCACTATGTTGCATACAAGAGAACTCTTGAATCCAAATACCAAGACCTTGAAATCAAACTATTCAATGGTAATAATTTGGTTCTCGACGACAAAAAACAACTAGCTTTGGGCAATGAACCGCGGACAGTAATCTGGAGGTTCATACCAACACAGCCGGGAAGATATATTCTTGAAAAATATGATGGCGACATCCACACCTCTACAACCTACTTTACAGTTTCAAATTCTACGGCGTCTCTTAGGTCTCCAATTCTTGCCTCTCCACTGAGACAGATTCAAGCACAGATTCCGCTGCAAGATATCAGATGTGGAAACGATCTTGAACTTGTAGTAAATGAAAATGATCACAGTGTTGCATGTGTGACACAAAAAGCTGCCATCAAACTGGAAGAAAGGGGGTGGGACAGCCTGGGATTGTATCTTGACAGGGTTACGCCTCATTCTCCTGATATTTCTACAATTATCCAAAAAGGAGCAAACCCAGACTCGGCAAAGTTTGAACCCGATAATCTCAGTATCGTAATAGGCATAAATAACACAGTAAAATGGACATCTCAAACATTGTTTTCAGGCACATTATTTGCTGACAACCAGACTGATCTGAATTTTTACAGAGCCGGCAGGCAGGTGATTGAACCTGGCAAACCCTTTGAATTTACATTCACCGAACCAGGTGTCTTTCGTTATCACGGCGAGCCATGGGAGAGCGGAACAGTTACGGTGTCATCAGGCAACACAACCCAGCCATCAAGATATCAGCAATTGACAGTGACTGGATTGAATGATTCCTACAAAGTCGGGCAACCAATAAAATTTAACACAGAGATGAAGGGGTATGGAACAGTTTGCAGGAACCCACAGCTTTCGATATCTAATACAGGTGGAACAGAAATTTGGACGGGTCCGGAAACTGTAACAGTCTGTGATCCCGGCATGGGAAATTTTGACATTAATTACGATGTCTCACAACTTGGAGGTCCAGTAGTACTAAATCAAACAGGCTCGTACGGAATTATGGTAGAATATGGTGCTGATACAGTGTTCAAGAAAATCAGTGTTGTAAATTAGAATATGAAAACTATACATCTTCCAATAATATCTGGAATAATTCTCTTATGTGTAGGTATCATGCTTTTGATTATAATCTATTATCTTCAACATAACCCAGCCAATTTTCCACATTGTATGGTTAGTGGTAAGGCAATTGCATGTCCCATGCCGCCTGATGAACCATATTATTGGTCATATCTGGAACCAATTACTTACATTGGAATAGCAAGTTGTTGTGTTGAAATAATTCTAATGTTGTATAAAACATTAAACAATAGAAGGAAACAATCAACCGATCTTAGACAAGGTGAAGATTAGAAAATGAAAATATTGTTTGATTGTTTTAGAACAATCTTACTGTGGGAATCTACGCCATTTTTTTTAAATTATGATGACATGTGATTTCCATTCCAATCCTAGTGTAATATGTAAAAAAATTTGTAAACAGTAATTCCATGTTTTCATCATGATGCTCTGGAGACATACAAAACTATATTGGTCATACTTATCTTTCCTTAACCCAATAAAATGTTGGAGATGACACATCTAACCAATGCCTGATCAATCCTGCCGAGTCTGGAGGATCCTTGATAAAACACTCTGTCTGTACTGTCTGTAGGCATGTAATATGTAGAATGTGCGCCAAATGTGGAATAAAGACTCTGGAACATGCCCCACAGAGATTGTTTTACAGGCTTGGTTGAGATGATGTCATGCTTGCAATCCGGGTCATATCAGGCCCGGACTCAAACCCATATAATGCAAGAATGATCCACTATGATTTCAAGGTTCAGGGGTATCAGGTTAAATAATTGAAATGCATAATTATTCTATCTGATTTTACAGATGAAAAATTACATGGAAATTTATCGATATGCCTTTATTGTCTTAGGAAAATGTGTTAGGTATGTCCCTTCCTTCTAGTTCTAAATGGCTTCTCGTATTGATAGGTGCAACTAGGTATGTCGAGGGATCTACAAGATTACAAAAATATGGTCTATTAACATTTAAAAAAATTGGTAACAGGGAAGAATTTTTCAGCGACTGGAGACCTGATAAGTTTGGAGTATTTAGTAAATCCCTTGCACAAAATCTGACAATGCTTGTTGATGACAAGTATGTGACTAAAGATGAAGTGACTAATACTTATGGAAAAACATCATATCGATATAGAATTACTGATAAGGGTAGAAATGAAATTCAGGATCTCATCAATGTAAAAAAAGATGTTGTAGAAGATGTCGGCGGTATTGCGCAGTATTATTTTGATAAATCAACAAAGGAAGTACTTGCAGATGTGTACACATTGTATCCAGAATATACTACAAACAGTACAATAAAACATGAAGTCAATAAAAATAAAATTGAACAAGAAACATTATTTGAGGAATCTGAATTCGATATTCCTTCAGACCAGACTACACATTCGTCTTTTGATCTTACTAATTTGGTCACTAGAAATGCACCTGAACATGTATTCAATGATGAAGACACCAGAGAAAAATTAGCAAAAGAAATTGGTTTGCGAGGCATTCCAAAACTTGATGCTACAGCATTTGACAGATTGGCAGGATTGCTTGGAAAGAAAATAAAACTAGATAAAATAGATGCAGTGGAAACGGTACGAGCAATACGGGGTTCATAATGTGCAAAAGTTCTACATAGACACAAATGTTTTAATATCATATATCAGCGGACCTCAAAAAGAACCTACACAATATCCCAAGGCGCAAAAGATTTTCAGCGAAATAAAACAAGGAGTATACGTTGGTGTAATATCCACGCTTGTTTTGATTGAACTTAAGGGAGTAATAAGAACAATTTTAGGTACTGATAGGCCACAACTTGAAACAATCGAGCAAAATAAACAATCTGAATATGTAAAATCAGAATCTCAAAAAATATATGATGAATTAATTGGAGAATTATTGCAATTGCCCAATATCAAGTTCGAAAAAGGAAGACAGAGTAACTTTCAGTCAATCTTGGATGCAGCAAATCAGATCATGGATGACATAAAAGGCGATGTGCGATTCTATGACACATGTGGAAATTGTGGTGCACAATTCAAGAGTTCAAAACATAAACAGATTCTTGCTGCGGATATTCTTCATGCATTATTGGCAAAGGATACTGCATGTGATTCATTAATTACGTTTGACAAAGGTTTTGCAGGGCTAGTTGGTAATAGCATTATGTCACAATTACAAATAGTGATCAGATAGTTAACAAACCTTTATAGAAATTCATGATCAGATAATATTTTTTTACCGTAAATGTGTTGATTCTCAACAGACCCGAACTTCTATTTGCTAGCAATGCCTGAAAATGATAGGTACCGTCCAGATAAATAATGAGATCGCAGGAAACCACCCTTTGAGTAAAAACTAGAAGAAATCCGCGTCACTTTTTTAAACCGTGAACAGTACCGTACCTGGTAGTTGTCAATATTGAAATGCCCTGACTGTGAGGGTGATTTGATGGAATTTGATCCAAAATCAGGAATATACCACTGTGCAAATTATCATTGCAAATTCCAGTATTTTGATAAAAATACGGGCAAGAAATACCGGAAAGATAAGAACTGAAAACTCGCAATAATTGAAAAAGTAGGAAAAGTGAGGATCTTATCTCATTTTTGCTAGAGATGCCTCTACTCTCTTTGCTCTTACCACAAATACAACAAAGATGCCGCCAAACACTGCACCTGATATGATTGACGCGCCAATCACTCCATTTGCACTAAGGTATGGGGTGCCAGAGCCTTCGCCTGGGTGCTGCTGGACAATTTTTATTTTCTCCCTTGCAATCTTTAGCGTGTCCTCAAGTGTCATCTGACCAGTTGAGCTTCCATATGTCTGAGCTGCTGCAAGTGGCACAAATGTTGTTGCCATGATAAAGGCAAAGACGATGCCTGACAACAGGGTTTTATGTTCTACCATGATTGATATTATGTTATTTTTGCATTTAGTGTTTGATGAAAATACACTTTCACCAAAAATTTTACATACTATTTTGTGTATAGATATGCTGCCTTTTAACATGACTTTGGAAAAAAATAACATGCCTATTGGAGAAAAGGTGGAGATATTTTCTACCGATGATGATAAAATCAAGGCAGTGGGGGAGATGCTGACAGTAGATGCAAGCAGGACAATACTGAAATTGCTATTTACAGATACGCTTACTGCAAACCATATTGCACAAAAGACTGGCATGTCTTTGCAGCTTGTCAGGTATCACCTAAAAAAGATGCAAGATCTTGGTCTGGTAGAAATATCAAAGATTGGGAAAAATACAAAATCGCATGACATGAAATACTATTCTGCCACCAAGTTTGCCATTGTCATAGTACCGTCAAACATATCTGACAAGGCCAAATCAAGCAAGTCACTACTACGTTCATTCAAATCAATTTACAGATTTGCGGCAATCGGGATTGCTGCAGTGGCATCATGGTTTGGCACTATGGCCGTGCAGGGAATCCATCTTGTACAAAATGGGATTGACAACGTGCAGGATTCGGTTGGTTCCCAAGGCGGTTCAGGAATGGAGTATTCGCATGTTGTGGGTGGTGGGACTGGGACACTTGAGGAACAACTACGGCTTGCCAGGGCAAAGGTTGCAGCAGTACAGGTAAACCCGCATGCAGGTTCAGGAACTCCGCTTGTTTCGCATGACCTGATTTTGCCCCTCATGATTACAGTGTCTGTAATTGTTGCAGGGTTTGTAATTGAAATAATACTGAGAACAAGAAAATACCCGACAAGAGAAGAGTCACCCTAGCTGGAGTTGCATCAGGGATGAAATCCACAAAACGTGATCTAGCCTGGTATCACCAAGTCACTTTATACCTTGATTGTGTAACATGTCATAATGACTAGAAATGCAAATCATGTGCAAGATTTAACCACTATGATGGATACATGTGAGGCAAGAACATGATGCCAGAAAAGCAATTTGCGCTAGTTGGAATAATGGCATTATTTGCAGTAATGGTACTGCCATCATATGCACAAGGATATTATGATCAGACTCCGTCGTCTTTGCCAAGCAGTGCACAACAAAACCAGGTGCAACTAACTGACAAGGGGAGCATCAAGGTGGGTTTCTATACGGATCCTGCACAGCCAAATACCACATCCCAGACACAGTTCTACATTAGTTTTCTAAACAAGGACAGTGGCTTGACTCAGCAACATGTGGATTACAAGGTGTTCATAAAGAAGGGAACAGACCAAATATTTGGAATCTCGGTTACCCATACTGCAGAAGGCTCTGTCACAGTACCGTTCAAGTTTGCAGATCTTGGTACATACCAAGTAATAGTAGAGGTGGACGGAATATTGTTCCAACCAATTGCTCCTGAAACTGCAACGTTTACAGTCGGTGTGGAATCTGCACCAGTGCCTGAATTCCCAGTTGCTGCCGGAATGATATTTGTGATTGGAGTTTTGGCCGCCGTGTCCCTGAACAGGGCAAGAATAATTCCATCTAATTAATTTTCTTTTTAAAAAAACATACACCACTTTTTTAAACCATGCTTGTCCAGTACGTTTCAAACATGAAAACTCTACACCTTGTAATACCTACAGTTCTCATACTTGCACTGGGAACAAGCTGCACTGCACATGGGCAGTATGCGACAAATACTGCTCCAATACTCACAGTGTGGACGGACAAGTCAAACTATGTCACTAATGATACTATCACAGTTGCTGGATATGTGGCCATGCCGGAGGCAAAATTTGTCCACAAACTTCAGGTAACAGTTTCGAATCCTAACGGTATATGGTACAAACAAGACCAATTTCCAGTTGACCAAGACGGAAGATTCAGTTACCAATTTAAAATTGAAGGAGACCTTGCAGTCAGCGGTCATTATCTTGTCAGAGTGTGGTCAATGGATGAATCTGGAATGGATGTTGGAACGTCGTTTAATGTAGATTCCGCAATAAACTCTTCTGTTGTAAACATGCTGGTAAAACAAGGCTCTACAGAACTGGCATATTCAGGAGATAACATCACAGAGACAATCGAATACAATATAACAGTTGAACCAAAATTTGCAGGATCATTATACGTAGACATTTTCAAGAATAGTCATCTTTTGAGAACTGATACTTTGGGAACTCCAGATATCATCTCATTTTTTGGTACGGGCGGACAGTATTATCATTATAAATTAACAATAAGCGGAAAGAAAGACCAAGACATATACAAAATTAATTTCAGGTATGATGGAAAAAGCATAGAGAAGGTTATTCCTCTTACAAGCACTAGAAATGGAATAATAAATGGCACTGCAACTAACGTTTCACCTCAACATGCAAAAATCAACGTAACGTTTAACGAAAAAACAAATAGCCCGATAGTGATCACTGGTACAGTTTACAAATTATTCTCTACAATAATTGTTCTTAAAATACAAAACCCTCAAGGAAATTTTATAGCAGTTTCACAGCTGCAACCAGCACCAGACGGCACATTTTCTCTAACCATTGTTCCATCAAATCCTTTATGGTCTATGAAAGGAAATTATACAGTAACAGTAGCATCCGATTCGCAGGAGCTAGTCAAGACAACATTTTATTTCGATGGAAATGCCTCATCACAAACAACATCTAATGGAATAAACACGTTGGGAATCGCATTATCGCCCCTACGACAATTCAAGTCAGGAATTTCTGCAAAAGATGTAAAATGTAATCAAGGATTACAATTAATTTTCAAAGCAAAAGATGGTTCTCCTGCTTGTGCAAGACCACAAACAGCACAAAAGCTTGTTGAACGTAAATGGGGGTGGGCAATGCAACCAATAGATCCCATCAAACCACTGCCTAACAGAATAATCGGCTTGGAAAATAATACGGGAATGGTTACTTTTGGAAATCAGACCTATTACTTTGTAACACCAAACTATACTGATACTGATTATTCTAATCCAGTACAAGTTTCATTTCATGATGTGGTTTTTACCTTGTTTCCCCCAGGGTTTCGAGGAGGGCTGCCTAGTGGTGGCTGCGGAAGCGATGATACCGTGGGTAAAATAGTGACTGGAGGTGGTTCTTACTATTGGACTGATGCCAAATTCTCAGATGATATTCATGAATTATTACACATGTTTGCAGATTCTCATCCGTGTCCAATATATCCAAAACAAACCGATTTCAGCAATCATACAAACCCGCAGGCAGGTCTGACATTTTATGATGGGAAAATGAAATTATTGGTTAGTGCTGACCGTCAAATATCGTCTTCTGCTAATTACACCAAAGAGTTGAAGATTACAGATGATACCACCTACCTGTTACAAACGGTAGATGAATGGAAAAGCAAAACACCAGAACAACTAAAAGCCTATTATGAAAAATACAAAGACGCTTTTTATGACGAACTTGGAAGTTTTCTGATAAAAGATGAAATGAAAAAAGAACTGGCAAGACAAAAAATCCAAAACGTACATGATGACTTCAAAGTCTTTCCTGGAATGTCACTTGACTCACTTCCACCACATATCAGTTATGATGCAGTGGTAAATGCAACTGACGGGAACAGCTATCTCTTGCTTGGGGGTGTTTTTGCGAACAAAATTGAAAGCAGCCCGAAAATAATAAAACTTGTTTTTGATAAAAATGCGTTACATTCTCTAAGCACTGGAAATGGACCTTCTTATCCAGATCCATCTGCAAATGCCCCTGTTGACAATTCTACATCTCAAGAAAAACTACAGATTGCTGGAACCTATATAGAAGATTCAGACATTCCATGGTCTAGTGTAGGTACAGGCAATTATGGAGTGATACAAATCGGTCTTTACACATCAGTCTATCACATGATTCCGGACGCTCAACAATATTATACCGCTAGGGCAATGCAATTAATTCCATTTTATGTTCCGGTTAAAATTTTACCTCCACCTTCTACAGAAAAACAGAGTTGAATGAAAAATGAAAACGCTGTATTTTTTAATTATCCTGATATCAGGCACTACCGTTTTGCTCACATTTTCAATATCAAACTCGTTTTACGCATCTGAGAACCAAGTCTCAAAAGAAGAATGTATGGGAGGGCCGTATTGTCCAGGATCTCCCCCCATGCCTTCTGCATCGGTAGGAAACAAAACACTAGAGGTTTCTCTAAAACTCTATTCAAATTCAACCATGCCAAATAATGTTCATTATCTTTGGTTGAGGTTTTTTGATGAAAATGCCAACCAAACAATTCCACATGTTACATTTTTTCTTAACATAACAAAAAATAATGATTCACTGCTGCATGACCTATTTCATACCCATACTGGAATGCTGACCTTGCAGGTAAATTCAAGCGATATTCCATTCAACGGCACTGTACTTGGAGACAGAGAAGCCATTCTGGGTGGATGGCTGCCACATGATAACAACAAGCCCGTGGTTGTACATGCCCCCGTCTTCAATGATGCCAATTCCACATATCATGTACAAATCACGATGGATACTATTGATAATGACAACAATGTGTTTTTCGACCAAAGTACCGCACCTCGATTTGATTTTTATCTTAACATGCACGATAAAGACATGATTTTATCCATACCACGTTTTGATGTAGGATCAAAACAAGTTTTCCCACAATATCCTCCCTTTGATGTGACATACTCTAGTAATCCTATAATCATAACTCAAGTAGAACTAGCTACCGCACTTCAACCAGGAAATCAGTCTGGAACAGATTGTGTAGTATATCACAATGGTACAAAGATATGCCAATCATATTCGAGTCCTTATCGTACTGATGTGCATAGCCCCTACTATGACATACAATGTGCTTTCTTTGGAGGTATATGCCAGTTAACGCATCAAATTGAAAGGCTTGACAGTCCATGTGATTTGCTGCAGAACGATCAGCAAGGAACACAGTGGATTGAAATTTACAACCAAATGAATTCCACCGTACACCTGACACATTTTGGAGTCACGCGTATCTTGGATGATGTACTGCATATACAGGATATGCCGCCGCAATATGCGGGTGCAGACTATATGGGATATGCGAATTTCACAATGTCGCCACATCAAGCCTGTTCTTATGGTTTCATTGCAGGTCCAATAGGTTCTGCATTGGAATTTCCTCTAAATGATACCTCGCTTGCAGTTGCATATGATTACAATGGTACACATCATGTGGCTGCAACACCATTTCTTGTAGATTTATACAATGATTCCAAAACATGGCAGTATGATGGCTCAAAATGGGTTTTTACTGACTCGTCTGTGTCGATTCCAGAATTCCCA
>JAGWGC010000029.1 GCA_028867615.1 Nitrososphaerota archaeon
TAGAGAAGAAACAATGGTGTGTGCGTCAATGACAAAAGATCCAATTGATAAATTATTAGATGATGCTCAAAGTGGAAAATCACTATTCAAAAATCGTGAAGTCTTACATTTTACATTTATTCCTGATATAATTTTACATCGTGAAGATGAACAAAAAAAAGTCACCCAATCACTATTACCCCTATTAAAAAAATCACGTCCCTCCAATCTACTAGTTTATGGGAAGCCTGGTACAGGTAAAACACTAGTAGTAAAGAAAGTTCTTGGTAAGATACAAGAACGAGTAAAGGACAATTCTTTCCCAATTCAACTACTTTATGCTAATGCAAAAGAAGAGACAACTCTCTATGGACTACTAGTAAAATTGGGCAGACAACTAGGTCTAACATCACAAAAAGAATTACCTTCTACAGGACTTTCAATTAGTGAAGTATTCAATCGGATTATTTCAGTAATTGAGAAAAATGGTCTAAACACGGTGTTTGTAATAGATGAGATAGATTATCTTGTAGAACTTGTTTCCAAATCAGGTAAAGATGTATTTTATTCACTAACTAGAGCCAATGAGAGGCTTAAAAAAGGCACATTAACTCTAATTGGAATTTCTAATGATCTCACATTCAAAGAACGTCTAGACCCCAGAGTCTTAAGCAGTTTGAGTGAGGAAGAAGTAATCTTTACCAATTATACTGTTGGACAAATCAATGAAATACTTGAAGAACGTATCAAGGTAGCCTTTATACCGAATACTGTAGACCAAGCAGCCCTAAATCTATGTTCTGCTATGTCTGGCCAAGAACATGGGGATGCAAGAAGAGCAATTGATCTTTTGCGTGTTGCAGGTGAGATTGCCGAACGTGAACAATCTGATACAGTAAAGGAAGAACACATACGAAGAGCCGCTCTTAAGATGGAAGAAGATAAGGAAACCACTGCATTGAATTCATATCCATTACATGAAAAACTACTCATACTTGGAGTAATGAAAGCAAGCGGAAACACAACCGGAGAGATATACCAATCATACAAAAACCTCTGTAAAATTACAAGACAAAAAGAACTAACCCAGCGGAGAATTACACAAATGCTAAGTGAAATAGAAATGACTGGATTAATCACAGGAAAAATTATTCACCAAGGGATGCATGGAAGGACAAAAAAATTCAATCTTACACTGAACGCCGATATAGTAAAAAAAGCATTCAAGGAAGATCTGGCCTTAGAAGATCTCTTGTGATCTTAACTAGAATTTTCTGTAAAGTCTTTTGTAAAAACCTTCATTGTCGCAAGGTTCACTATAATAGCAATTCCTGGAGTGGGACTAATTCCAACACTGGCTTGAAATGGAGTCTGGCTTTGCCATGCGCCAGAATTTACAATTAATGTTCCCTTGTACATGTCAAGATCAACAACATGTATGTGACCAGAATGTAAGATATCTGGAACTTCAGATATTACCATCATATCTTCCAACTCTGGTGCAATCGGAGTTCTCTTGCCATATATTGGACTGAGATGTCTAGTTTTTAGCAAAACCCGCATGGCTTTTGCTGGTTGTGCATAGCTTAACCCGGGAGTACTACCAACAACATCGTCAAGGCTTTGGCCGTGAAACATCAGTATCTTTACACCATTTAGCTCAAGCATAGAGGGATTTCCCAACATGAAAAAATTCTCTCTATTCCAGAGGTGCATGTTGTGCTTTTCTGGAATTGCTGGCTGGGGAAGAGCTCGTCTTCCTGGATCATGGTTTCCTGGAATGATAAAGACCTTGATGTGTTTTGGAATCTTGTCTAAAAGCTCGGTGGCCTTTGCCATCTGTTGGTCCACATCTAGTAGCAAGAGCTCCTTGTCTTGGTTGGGGAAAATGCCTATTCCGTCAATAATGTCCCCTCCCACCAGTACAAACCTGACCTTTCTTGCTATAGGATCAGGGCTTGAAAGCCACGAAACAAACTCGGTAAACTCTTTTTCCATAAAGAATTTACTGCCCACGTGTAAATCTGAGATGAATACCGCATAGGTCTCACTCTTTGAACGATTTGCTATATGATCAGGTATGTCTGGAACAAGAATTTCCTTAACAAAAAATCCTCCATTCTTTCCACTTGCAATTGATATCATGGCAAACTGATCAATCTGCAGGGAATTTGCGGTTTCCTGTATCTCTTTATTAAAAATTAACAGTTCTATTGAACCTGTAGGATCATCGATTACTATCTTAGTAACATCCCTATCTATTCTCCTATCCATCAACAAGCCTGCGATGTAAGTCTCATCATCCAACTTACCATTTGTCACATTTGAGATGGGAGTTAGTTTCTTTGACTGTGAACGTTGCATCATGATTTTAAGTAATTTTGAGTATCTGTCTTTGAATAATGCATGAAAACCCTCAATCCCTTCTGCAGACGTAACCTTTTTCGTGGGATCAAACAAAATCACATGATTATTTTCAATACTGTCATCTATTTCTGATTCTACAAACATTTTAAGATCACTTTGATTAATTAAAAACATATTTTGTTTAGCTTTTTCCCGAACAACCTGTTTGATTATGCTTTGGAGTTCTTTTATGTCAATTTTTTCTAATATCTTAAACGCATCAGGATGAATCTGAAAGCCTTTACTTAATGCATAAGTTATAGCCGAGGAAACTTCTTCTTTCAACAAGGTCTCATAATACGACTTTTAATTAAATCTGATCCAACCACCAACCTCAAATATAGTTCTCTTAAAAATGGATTATTGTTCAGTAAACAAAGAATTCTAGTATTTGTTATTTTCATTGGTATTTTCTCTTTATCTTATTTAATCGGAACTCAAAGTAAATTATCTAATGATGAATCACAAACATTTCTCAAAGAATTTCAAAAAGTGGTTAAAGGAATTGATGCTATAGGAATTTTTGAACACAATGCATCAGTTGCACTGCCCATGTTTATTCCAGGTTTAGGATTGGCCTGGGGTTCTTTTGCGGCTTGGTCAACAGGGGTTGCGTTTGAAGCTCTAGTAACAACAACTCCAGCACTTGCAAAAGTTCCCCCCCTTGCATTACTTTACTTGTCTCCCTTTGGCATAATGGAGCTCATGGCCTATTCAATTGGAATGTCTAGAAGCTTTTTGCTTATGCTTGTAATAATAAGAAAAAAGTCTCTAAAAACCGAACTACGTCAAACTGCTATCGAAATAGGAATTGTAGTGGCTCTTCTACTGGCTGGGGGATTTATTGAATATTATATGATCCAACATTTTGGATCAAATATAGTTCATACAAAATCTAGTTTGTAAAGATAATTAACCGGGAATTGCCTAATTGTGTGATAAATTATACCTAGTAATTAAATATGCAATAAGGAGTTGGATAATCTAATGAAATACGTATTTCTGTTTCTAATGGCAATTGCAGGACTTGCTGCTACTACGTTGTATTTGCCTAATGCTTATTCTGATTTCTCATCTAATGGAAAATACTTGATTGATGCCTCAGGTTATCTCTCAGGAAATAAAACTATTTTTGATTCAAGTATTGCTTTACAGATTACGGCAGGAGCTAACAATGGAAGCAGTACACAAGCCACACTTGATAATGGCCTTGTCACTATAGCAAATACTCAATATCTTAATTCTGGATTGTGGCAAGTCTCAATCTTGCGAGATGGTAAGTACTTTGTAATCCAAGGTAACGCACAGGATGAAAATGGAAACATGATTCATCTCAATTTGTTTGGAAGAATAATAGATAGCAATCAAAATGGTTCTGTTTTTAGCATATCAGGAAAGATAACTGGATCTGAAACTATGAAAGTAAGTTACAGTGCTAAAATATTATCTACTAATGCTGTAATTACAAAACCAGTAACCACACTTTCTCCGCCCGCATCATCGTCTACAGTGAACATAAGCATCCTACCAGGCGCATATGATATCAATAACCAAGTTCACTATTCTCCATCAAATGTACAAGTGACTCTTGGTACCACCATAGTTTGGACTAACAACGATTCTGTTCCACATAGAATAATGAGTGGTGTGGCAAAAGTACTAACTACTAATCAATCATCCACCACACTTATTCCAGATGGCAAGATCAATAGTGGTATAATAGCCCCGGGGCAATCATTCCAGTATACGATAACTAGTTTTGATACTACTCAATCATTAGATCCTAGGGTTGCAGCACGTTACAACATTCCACAAGACGAGACAGTAGGTGACATTACCTTCTTTGATCCCACTTACCAATTCATGGTAGGAATAATTGCACCACTTTCACAAACAATGCAAACACAAACAGTTCAAATGAACATAGTTAACGGCTCATCTAATTCTAATAATGGGCAGTTCCTTTCACCATCATCACTCCAAATTACACCAGGTACAGTTGTAGTTTGGACTAACAACGATTCTGTTCCACATAGAATAATGAGTGGCCAGTTAATATCAACAACAGAGAGTGCGGGCGGAAAAGGCGCTGCTGGAAAAACAGTTAGTCCTCACTTTGTTTCAGATGGAAATATTGACAGTGGTATAATAGCCCCAGGGCAGCACTATCAAGTTACTTTTAGCAGGACTGGTTCTACACAAATCTTTGATCCAACATATACATGGATAAATGGAATTATTATTTCAACACCTGCAACCACAGGTCAAATTGCTCCAATTAAAATTAGTATAAATCCGGGCTCATCATCACCAAGGGGAACCGCAACTCAGCAGACGTATAATCAATATAATACGTACTATACACCAGATACTATACAGATAGTTCCTGGTACTCCCATTATTTGGATAAACAATGATTCTATAGATCATACTATTTTCAGTGGTGTTAGCACACAAAAAAATGATAATCCATTTACCCCTGATGGAAAAATAGTAAGCGGTAAGATAGCTCCAGGACAAACATTCATGGTTATTGTAAATGATACTGGAATTGTTAGATTTTATGATCCACAGTACACTTGGATGAATGGCCTGATAATTTCAATGCCTCCAACTTCATCATATGTAATTGGTGGAACACCACCATGATAACTAACTCCAGTCTTCATTAAATTATTTGAAATTAATATATGATTCCAGCTTTGTCTGATCAAAAACCATTACAGATAGATCAGAGAACTGTTTTCCTTCCAAGTCTTTTACCTTGCCTATAAAATGTGTCTCTTTATCGGTAGTTAGAAATTCAAAGACATGTACCTTAATCTTTGAAGTGTCAAAACCATGATCTTTTAGGTATATTGCTATCTCTGATTGCATAAAGTGTTTAGAAGGTTCTTTTGGCCAAGGTCTTGGCACAAGTATCACACTGAAGCCATCAATGAGTGCCTTTTGAAGCTCAAGTTTCTTTTCCTCTATGCTTGTGGAAATATGCATAGTAATGACCTTGCTCTTGTCTGTTGGTACTCGTGCCTTTGATGCAGCAACCTGCGTAGAACTAATTCCTGGAATAATTTGTACATCTCCAAATATCTCAATTAACCTGTCTACAACTTCCGATTCTGAGAAATTCACATCTCCTGTAAAAGGAACAACACATGTCTTGTTTCCCAGAGTCTTTGAGACCTTTTGGTACGCCTCTTCTTGGTCTTTCATAGTGATTTCATGTATCTCTTTATTTTTCAAGAGCGCCTCTATAGTTTTGAGTGTGTATTTGTATCCGATAACAATATCAGAATTTAGCACTATTTCTTTTACTATCTCAGTTACATACTTTGGTGATCCTGGTCCAACACCAACAGCATAGACCTTCCCCATAAATGCCGTTTTGTAATGTTCAATATATTTCAGCAATGCAGAATTCTATTTTACCAAACATCATCCACTTCGTCAAGTTCTTTGAATTCCTCAATGGGCTTTTCACGCATTACCTTCAATCGAGCAATGTCTCTATCAAAAAACATGTCTATTGACCAATCGAGAAAAATTCTTACTTTTTTATCTAACCGTGGAATTTTTGAGAGATATATCACCCTCCAAAGCATCCAGGCAAAAATTCCATGCAAATGAATTCCAAACATACTTGCAATTGCACTCCGCTTTCCTATTACTGCCATCTGGCCTTTAGGTGAATACACGAATTTTTCCTTTTCTCTATTTGTGATTAAGGCATGAAGATTTTTTGCAACAATTTGAGCTTCTGATTCTGCACTTTGTGCTGTTGGCGGAAGAGGCCTGTTTGTCTTGGGATCAATAATATAACAACAATCTCCAACTGCAAAAACTTCGGGAAAGTCAACTGCTTGAAGAAATTCATCCACCACGATTCCGCCTCTGTTGGTTTTAAAGACTGATTTTTTTATAATATCTACGGGCGTAACACCTGCGGTCCACACCAGGGTTCTTGTCAGTATTGCGCTCATCGAAGATTGTTTATTGGGATCTACCTGTGGATGCGCATCCTCAATTAAAACTTCATCACCTGTAAAACTAGAAAGTTTTGTACTTACCCTAACTTCTATTCCACGTCCATGAAGTTTTTCTAACGCAAATTTTGCAAGCTTTTCATTAAAGCCTGGAAGTATAGCTGACATTGCCTCAAGAACGATAACTCTAATGTCAGTTTTTTCAATATTGGGATAAAATTTTCTAGCATCATGTAACAAATCCATTAATTCCCCTGCAGTTTCTATACCTGCAAATCCTCCTCCTACAATTATGAAGGTAAGCAAACTTTTCTTGAGAATTGGATCTGTTTCATTATCTGCTTGCTCCAACATATCTATAACTCGATTTCGTAATACCACTGCATCATTGAGAGTTTTCATTGAATAAGCTAATTCTTCTAATTTATCCATTCCAAAGAAATTTGTCTGACTACCAAGAGCCAAGACAAGATAATCATAATGCAGTGAAATCCCACGTTTTTCTTTTGTACCGCTAAGAGTTACTGTTTTACCGTACGGATCAATGTTTCTGACCTCAGCCTCATAAAACTTGGCTCTTTTCAACAAAGTTCTAACTGGAATCACAATATGTCTAGTCTCAATTGTTCCTGAAGCTACCTGAGGGAGCATTGGAGTGAACAAGAAAAAGTTATCTTCGCTTACTAGGGTAACCTGAACATCCTTCTCCTTTCGAAAATACGATTCGAGTTTTCGTACACATTCTACCCCTGCAAATCCTCCTCCTAAAACAAGAATTTTTTTGGCTTTAGACATTGTATCCATCTATGCTATCTGCGGGGATGAAAAAGGTAATAATGATTCTTATTGTATTCTACATGTTATTTGAGCGAAAGGTAAAATATGCTGATTTGTGAAGTTAAGACATGAAGAAAGAGTACATTATTGTAAGAATAGATGCGTCACCGGATGGATCTCCATACGTGATAGTCTCACTTTCGACATCAAAAGACTTTAGAGAACAGAGCACACCTCCATCTCCATTTGGTGCTGGAGGAGTAATGGGTTTTACAAATATGGATGATATGGTAAAAAACCTCAACAAAATGCTCTCTGGGGGTGGCATGGGCCAATCAAGTTCCACAACCTCGATCAAGCTTGATATGCATGAATACAAAGAGCTGAATCTTGCAGTAGGAGACAAGGTATACCTAGAAATGACAAGAGCAGAAACTACTGGAATTTAGAAAGATATTCTAATACTAGCGAGAAATTTCGCTTCTCAAAATTTGATATGCTCTAGCAGCATCTTTTTCATGCAAGACTGTTACTATGTAATCTTGTCCGAAAAACGCATTAAAAAGCTCGATTCCATTATCATGTAGAATCTCAGACACGTACGAAACCACATCGGAACTGTGTTCAGATTCAGGAATGTGTATGGTTATCTTTGCTAGCCCAGTCTGAAAGAAATTCCTATGTGATGAAAAAGATTCTAAAATTTTCCTTACATCACTTATGTCCTCAGTCAAAAACCTAAAAGAATCAGTAGATCGGAAAAACTCATAGTCTGGATCAACTCGCATAAATCTATCCATCAAATCTATGGCATCTTTCATTTCGAAATCTTCTGAGAAAAATTTAATGTCTACAATTCCATCAGTCAGAGAAAGTCTTGCATTTTTCAATACTGTCTCATTTTGCATTTCATCTTTTTTTTCAAAAGAGTCTGCATATCTTTTGATTGCGACCACTATTGTATTGGGATTAACTGGGCCTCCTACCTGAGACTCGACCTCCTTTTGGAGTTTTATTGCTAGTGATGTGTAATTTATCAAGCCCATTTTAATGCAGTCATAAATAGATCTATTTTTTGTAATTATCTCTCTTACCGCATCAGGAACTGAAAGGTTAGGGGTTCGCATAATAGTAAATGCTACTGCTAATTATATTAATTTATGTAATATAATAATTCATTACTCCATAATCTTTATATAATGTCATACCTATTACATAATATGCATAACTATGACATAAATGAATGGGATGAGTTTGACCATCTCTTCCAAAAAATGATGCAACCTTTCAAGGGATTAGACAAAATGTGGAATGACATGACTAGTTCTGAGAACGCACAGACATTTGGTCCTTACTACTATGGGTATTCCCTGACTGTAGGACCTGATGGAAAACCCGTGGTTAAAGAGTATGGAAATGTCCAACCTGGTCTTCTCCAGAAATCAGAGACAAGAGAACCATTTGTAGACGTTATCGTAGATAACAAAGAAAAAGTTCTCAAAATTGTAGCTGAGATGCCAGGAGTAGAAAAGAAAGATATCAAGATCGAAGTAGTAGGACGAGCTGTAAATCTTGACGCAGAAAATAATGACAAAAAATACCACACCAAAGTACCAATCAAACAAAAGGTTGACGAAGATTCCGTCAAGGCAACATATTCTAACGGAATATTGGAAGTGAAATTCAAACTCAAAGAAGAGGATCGACCACAAGGAAGGACGGTGCAGGTCGAGTAACCTTATTTTTTATGGTGATAAAATTATGAGTGAAATTACATTAAAAATTGCAGAGGCAGCACAGAGACATGTTGGAAAAGGAATAGCTGTAATAGATCCTAAAATTGTTGAAGATAATGGATGGGAAGCTGGCCAAATTCTTGAGTTAATAGGAAACAGGAAAAGTCATGTTAAACTCTGGTCTGGATATGCTCCAGATTATGGTACAGGAATAATCAAAATAGATGGAATTACCCGTCATAACATAGGATCAGGGATAGGTGAAAAGATCACAGTAAAGAAAGTAGACGCAATAGAAGCTGAACAGGTAACACTTTCACCTATGGAAAAACTAGGTGAGGATGGGCTTCAAGAGTATATGCAAACATACTACATGGGTCATGTGCTAACTACTGGTGATACATTAATCGTAACTACTCAGTTGGGTGGAAAAACACAGCTTGTTGTTAGTGGTACCATGCCATCTACAAAGCCGGTTATAGTATCAGAGCAAACCGAGTTCAAGTTAGGGTCTATGACCAAAGCCATTGACAATTCTATTCCCAGAATAACCTATGATGATCTTGGCGGACTACGAAATGAGGTTCAAAAGATACGAGAAATGGTGGAGCTTCCTATGCGACATCCGGAATTATTTGAAAAACTGGGAGTTGAGGCGCCAAAAGGAGTATTGCTCTATGGACCTCCTGGTACAGGAAAAACACTACTGGCAAAAGCTGTTGCGGGAGAAACAAATTCTCACTTTACCTCTATCAGTGGTCCCGAAATTATTGGAAAATTCTATGGAGAAAGTGAAGAGCGATTACGAGAGATATTCAAACAAGCAGAGGAAAATTCTCCAAGTATAATATTCATAGATGAAATTGACTCGATTGCTCCAAAGAGGGAAGAAGTAACAGGTGAGGTAGAAAAGAGAATTGTCTCCCAACTTCTCACTTTAATGGATGGAATGAAATCAAGAGGCAAAGTAGTTGTAATTGCAGCAACCAACAGACCTGACTCGATAGATCCTGCATTGCGCAGACCGGGAAGATTTGATCGTGAAATAGAGATTGGAATCCCAGATCAACAAGGGAGAACCGAGATACTAAACATCCACACTAGAGGAATGCCAATTGAAGAAAAAGTCAACTTGGATCAATTCGCAAAAGTGACTCATGGATTTGTAGGCGCTGATTTGGAAATACTTGCAAAAGAAGCTGCCATGAGATCCCTTAGAAGAATTTTGCCTGATTTGGATCTAGAAGCTGAAAAAATTCCAGTAGAAATTCTTCAAAAAATTATCATTACAGATAGTGATTTCAAGGATGCGCTAAAAGAGGTAAGACCGTCTGCATTACGAGAAGTTCTGGTTCAAGTACCAAATGTAACATGGGATGATGTTGGTGGATTGGAATCTCTAAAAGAGGAACTTTACGAGTCAGTAGAATGGCCACTCAAACACAGGGAGGCCTTTGAACACGCTGATGTTGCAGCACCAAAAGGAATCTTGCTCTATGGACCTCCTGGTACAGGAAAAACATTGATTGCAAAAGCAGTTGCACACACCTCGGAATCTAATTTCATTAGCATCAAGGGTCCTGAATTGCTCTCAAAATGGGTTGGAGAGTCTGAAAAAGGGGTCCGTGAAATATTCAGAAAGGCACGCCAAGCTGCTCCCTGTATCATATTTCTTGACGAGCTTGATTCCTTGGCTCCAAGTAGAAGCTCAGGTAGTTCTGACTCTGGTGTTACAGAAAGGGTAGTATCTCAACTATTAACCGAGATAGATGGTCTCGAGGAATTACAGGATGTGCTAATAATAGGTGCTACTAACAGAGTCGATCTTATCGACAGTGCATTACTACGACCGGGAAGATTTGATAGAATTATTGAGGTACCATTACCAGATACAAAGGGACGCGAAAACATATTCAAAATACACACAAGAAAGAAACCGCTTGCAGAGGATACTGACTTTACAAAACTAGTGCAGTTGACTGATGGCTTTAGCGGCGCAGAAATAGAAGGAGTTTGCAATAGAGCAGCAATGAGCTCCATACGACGCTATGTAGATAGGAAAGAAAAGAATGTAAAAACAATCAAGATAACTCAGGAAGATTTTGAGAATGCAATACGGAAGATTAGACCGCCTACTGCAAAACCAAAACAAGTGATAACACCAGCAATTATATGATAAATTAGTTGATATCACATGACGGCAAAGGAAGCAATTCTCTATCAAAAGTTACCTAATGACAAGGTCAAATGTACAGCATGTGCTAGATACTGCGAAATTGGAAAAGATCAGATCGGTCTTTGTGGAATAAGAGCAAATAACAACGGCAAGCTTGATCTTCTTGCATATGGAAAAGTAATTACTGGTCATGTAGATCCAATTGAGAAAAAACCAGTAACTCACTACAAACCTGGTACCAGCATATTTTCTATTGCTACAACTGGCTGTAACTGGCTTTGTCAACCAAAAGGAACTGAAATCTTGATGGCTGACGGTTCCAAGAAATCTATTGAAAAGATAGCTCGCGGAGATAAGGTATGGTCATATAATGTTGAAGGCAATTTTGAAATAATTCCTAATGTTGTCACACATACTGGTTCAAGATTTGCAGAACTTTTGGAAATAAGGTATGGAAGTAAAGGACATGGGAAGTTATACCTCACACGAGAGCATCCAGTGTTTACCACTAATGGATGGAAAACAGCAGAAACATTGGAAACAGGTGATCGAATCCTCAAGGTCTGGTATCAAAATACCGAAGTTTGGAAGAGAAAAAGATTAGGTTCAATTCAAGAATCCAAATTTTCATGCAAGAGTTGCGATCAAGTAATTGTAGGTGTTAATGAATGGAATAGGCATAGAGGAATCTGTTATTTGAAAGAATATGAAATGCCACAAGAAATGCGAGCAAAATATAGTGCTAGAATGAAAACTAATAATCCAATGTATGATCCTATTATTGCAAAAAAAGCACATGAAGCAAATAAAGCTAAATTTCTTGAAGATCCCTCTCATGGTTGGCACAAAAATGCTGACAGATTACGAAAATGGCTTCATAAACATCCATCTGAATCTCAAAAATTACTCTATGATCTTCTTGACCGAATGAGGATAAAATATGAAAAAGAATATCGAATAAAAATAGAGAAATACACTGAATGCTCTAAAAGGTTCTACATTGCAGATGCTGCTATAGTAGAAGCCAAAATTGATATTGAAATTGATGGCTGGTGGCACTACAATTCTGAAAAAATTCAAAAAACTGATAAAATTAGAGACAAAGCCTTAACTGCAAATGGATGGAAAACCATACGAATTTCTGGCAGACAAATCTATAGTCATCCTGATGAGGTCGAAGCTCTTATTCTAGAGTATGTTTCACCTCTAATAAGAAAAAATAAAAGAACTTGGGTTGACATTAAACAAGTAAAATTCACAGGCAAAACTGCACAAGTATTTAGTTTTGAATGTATTCCAAACCATAATTATGTAGGAGATGGTATATTGTTGCACAATTGTAAATATTGTCAAAACTATGACATAAGTCAACGGCGAAAGATAGAAGGAACTGACATGACACCTCAAGAAGTAGTTGACTTGGCAAAACAATCGGGTTCTGATGGAATTGCATATACCTACAATCAGCCATCCATATTTATCGAATTTGCACGTGACTGCGGAGTAATTGCAAGAAAAAATGGATTGTTCAATATTTTTGTCTCAAATGGTTATGACACTCCAGAGACAGTCAACATGATGAATGAATTTCTTGATTGTATTACAGTAGATTTCAAGGGAAATGCAGAGCCACAATTTTCACGGAAATATATTGGAATTCCAGATCCTCAACCTATATTTGATACCCTCAAAGAAATACACCGCAAAACAAAGATTCACGTAGAGATAACTGACTTGGTAGTACCACAAGTTGGTGATAATCTGGAATCTGCCAAAAAATTATGCCAATTCATCTATGATGAATTTGGGCCTGACATGCCAATCCATTTTCTCAGATTCCATCCAGACTACAAAATGATGGATTTCGAGTCAACGCCGATATCTACCCTTGAGAAACATCATGCGATTGCAAAGCAGGTTGGACTCAATTATGCCTATTTGGGAAATGTCCCAGGTCATCCCCTTGAAAATACATACTGCCCACAATGCAAGAAAATTGTTGTTAAAAGATATGGCTTTGACATCCAGGGGTGGTATCTTGATGATGACAACAATTGTAATTTTTGTGGTGCTAAAATAGCAATTGATGGTAAACTTTCTAAAAACTATAAACAAAACAGATTCCAGTTTGTACTCTGATATTTCTAAGATCAGAATCTATTTTTGAATTCTAATCAAAGGTTAAATATCGTGTAACTCGAATTAAGTCATGCCAACCACTTACATCCTGATCAACTCAGATCTAGGCTCAGATGTTGAAATAATTCAAAAGATAAAGCAAATACTTGGAGGTGAGAGCAGCATCAAATATGAGATTCAGGGTGTGTATGGTGTATATGATATCATAGTCAAGATAACAGCAGATTCTATGGATCTTCTAAGAAGCATCATTACAAATAAGATTAGAAAAATAGACAAGGTTTACTCTACCTTGACCATGATGGTAATTGAAGAGCAAGAAAAGTAACTAGCCTTTTTTTACTGTATCTATAACAGCATGAATTTCTGATTCTGTATTATAAAAGTGTGGAGAAGCCCTTACAATTTTTTTAGAAAATATATCCCTTACCGCCAGTATTATGTTATTTTTCTCAAGTCTTGCAACCAAAGTCTTTGAATCCTGATCTTTGACTGAAAAGGAGACTATGCTTGTTCGCTGTTTTTCTTCCTCTGGGCCATACAGAACCGCGCCATCAATTTTTGAAATCTCCTGTCGCAATAGATTTGCAAGCTTGATGTTTTTTTCTCTGATGGCTGAAATCCCTATCTTTTTCAGATAAGTCATTGATGCCTCTAGACCTGCAACACCTGACCAGTTTCGAAAACCTGCCTGAAACCTTGCAGGCATTTCTTTATGGGATATCTTATCTTCATGGAATATGGCAGACTCTCCACCAACCTGAAGTGGTTCAATAAGATCACTTGAATCTCTTCTGCAAAAGAAGATACCCATACCCATTGGACCACATAACCACTTTGAACCATTAAAAGACATGAAATTACAATTAATCTTGTTTACATCAACATCGCTAATACAACCAATAGTTTGTGCTGCATCTACAAAATATGGTATGTTCTTTTCTGAAAGTATTTTACCGATTTCTTCTACTGGAATTATTGCACCTGTGTTAAATAATGCATGACTGAGTACAACAAGTCCCGTGTTTTTATCAACTGTACTTGTAAAAGAATCTAGCTCAAAATAACCTGTTTCATTGATGGGTAAACTTCTTAATTCAACCCTTTGACCCACTCTGACCCATGGATAGTGATTGGCTGGATGTTCATGAGTTGAGCCACGTGTTATAATATTGGAATTTGGATTTAATTTCAATCCATTTGCTACAAAGTTTATTCCATCGGTTACACTCTGGGTCAGCACTATCTCTTCTGGCCTGCATTTGATTAGCCCTGAAATTTCTTTTCGTAGGTTTCCAAGCCTTTCTTTTACATAATTATCCGAAGCCTCTGAATCAGGACCTAGTTCATTGTATTTTACAAGGAAATCACTCATTGCTGTTATACTTGATCTTGGCATTCTGGAAGTGGAAGCATTATTTAGGTAAATTCTTTCTTTATATGGAAAGTCTTGGGAATAATCTGAATTCATTATTATATTACAATCTACTAGTCTTTGTATTGTTTAAAAATCCTAGTGATGACTCTCAACCCAAGTTAAATTTGCAAACAATGCTAGAGCAGGATCTTATTAATTCCATATTCTATTCTGATCCATTCCTAAAGGCAGGATTTATCTCAAAATTAGTTCGAGACACAAAACTTCAAGTTCTCTATCTAGATCTTGATTTGTTATACAGTGGATACGTGATCTCAGGAACAATTCCAGTAGAAAAAAATGTAACTCTATTCCAGCCTACCAATGAAACTTTATACCCAATGATCAAAGAGATCCTAGTCAAAGCAAGTCTGTCTCAAACCATAATTATTGTAGATTCACTCAATGGGCTCTTCAACATTCTAAATCGAAAAAAGAATGTTGGTAAGACTGTCATGTCTATCATGATGTTATTTGCTAGTATAGTAAAGATGACCAAATCATATCTTGTTGTTGCAAGCATGGTTAGATACAAAAAAGAAGAGGGCTGGATCTTATCCCCTACAGGTAAACGACTAGTTGAAACAAAAAATAGCAAAAAAATTCTTCTTGAACCTGAAAAAGAAGGTATTGTGTTAAGCATGCCTAGTGACTCTTGCAAGCTTGTTATTCCTTCAAACTTAATTCCACTAGTCTAGCCTTTTTATTATATGATATCCAAATTGGGTTTTCACAATATCAGAAACCTGTCCCTTCTCTAATGCAAAAGCCGCTTTTTCAAATTCTGATACCATAGCCCCTCTTGAAAAAAATCCAAGATCTCCACCCCTCTTTTTTGAGACATCCATTGAATATTCTTTGGCAAGATTTGCAAAGCTTTCGCCTTTTGAAATTCTTGTCTTAAGATCTTGTGCAACACTTAGTTTTTCAACCAAAATATGTGCACAGTGAATTTTACTTCCCATGGCTATTTGATTGGCAATAAATTATAAAAAAACGTCGGTTCGAACAATTATC
>JAGWGC010000002.1 GCA_028867615.1 Nitrososphaerota archaeon
GCCATATTAGTTAATGAAAATTATATTAGGATAAAGTACAAATCAAGAGTAGCCTGAGGCAGCAGCTGTTCAATGTGGTGACAACAGATATGCAAATACGAAAGATTTCGTATGGGAGTTTTCATTTTTCTCAAATCAATTCAGTAGCAATAATTTCTACATTTTTAGTTCCATTCTGAAATGGAATTGAAAATATTCTGTACGTTGGAGTAGTATGAATTTCCTTGAAAATAGTTTCTTGCCCATCTGCCAACACGTAGAATTCACCACTGCCTCTATCGTTTTTCTTTATGTCAAGCAATGCTCTAGGTATGGATACAGTTAATGTTCCATTACTCGTTGTTTCTAATGATAAAATAAGAGATTTTGATTGTGCGTCCATTCTCGCGTCAAGAATTTTTCCATTTCCTACAATGTTATAATTTATTGTAAAGTTAGTATTAGCAACCTTAATCGAACTCGGGACATTGGGAATATCTTGTTCAGTAACTGCTGGAACCCACATTCCCCACCCATGTTCAACAAGCGTTTGTGCTGTTTGTTGTCTTACACAAGCCGGAGAACTATCTTCAAATTTGAATATTAACTCCAGTCCCTGTGTACACGTCACATTCTTTGCTTGAATTCCTGATTTGAATTGTTTTAGAGGACTTTGAGGTGGCTCTCCTAATTTGCTTACAGAGGTTACAGTGATTGTATTGTTAGAGTCAATAGTGAGTATTTTAGAAATTATTCCAGAATAACCAATAATGTTCATGTCTGGGGTGCCTGTGGATACCGCAGGACAAGCATATGCTGCAGTAAAGAATTTGTTGTAGATTGCAGGACTGACTTCAGACTCGTCGAGTCCAACTACAAGTGGTGAAGTGCCACAGGAGAACAGGAATAAAGGATAAACACCTTTGGTATTACCTTTTGCGGTAATTGTATATGTTACATGCACATGATGCATGTTTTTGATAAATGAACTTGGCTGAGCATCAATAGTCAAGCCAGGCGGTTTTGTGCTAAAATCATCTAGGCTTGTCAGAATTTCTGGCTTGATGTCCCAACTCTGGTTGTTCAATACTGAGATTGCAAAGTTTGCGTATATCTTAGCAGTAGAATTTGATTTCATAAAATACGCCGGGCCGCTAATTCCTTGTGCTGCCGGCAGGTTTGTGTTGATGATTGTTATTGATAGAAGAGAAACAAAAATAATTGAAAGATGTAGAGTTTTCATTTTCATCATTCACCAAATCTAGGTCCAGAAAATGCAGTACCATTGTACAAATCATTTCCCACAGTTATTCCAACTGCACTATGCCACCAGAAACTTAGAAAATAAGATTTACCGATTTGAGAGGTGGGTTTTGATATGATTTGGTAGGTTACTTTTACCACATGATCATTGAGATCTTCGACATTCACTAGTTTTACTTGAACATCTCCCGAGTCTCCCAATGGTGGAACATCAGTACGTATACTGGTCTTGTCTACCTCCAATATGTCAGGAGAACTTAGCAAATCTGATATGGAGATATCTGGTTTTGCAGGATTTGTATTTGCAATTACATCTTTTGATGTAACCTTGCAGCTAGCACCCGGATATGGATTAAAGTCATAGGCAAATACAATTTGTGCAGTAGAATTGGGCATGATTGCAAACTGGACACCCGTACCTGTAGACCCTGTCAAGTTCACACCATGATATGTAATGCCACTGTAAGGCAGTGTGTCTTTAACAAATCCGTTGGTCCCAACTATTGATGACATTGTTTCTGGTATTCCACAGGATTTATTGTCAAAATTTCTTTTGCCGGGGGTGTTTACTGCAGTATCTCCAACTTTGTCATTCCAAGCCCACCATCCTTGTCTTACAAATTTTCCAATGCCGGTATCCTTGACACATGCTGGAGATCCATCTTCTGATTTTATTATTAATTGAAGATCTGATCTACATTGAACATAACTTGGTTTAATTCCCAACTTGAACTGTTTTAGTGGTGGCAATCCAGAAGGAAAGTTAAATGGCGGCGTATTTGAGCCGTGAAAATTTACCATTAATTGCATCGCAAAATTGCTTTCACCATTCGTAGCAAAAAGAGCCCATGCTCCACCAATCGCACGAGATGGTATACCAAGACTGGTGTTAAAGTGACCAGTGTTGTTACTCTTTACTTGAGTTGAGTTTTGTATATTGCCATGGTTATTTACTAAAAAGATGTTTATCGTTGAATTTGGTAACGCGTATCCATTAATTGGAATTATATCCCCATCGGTAAAGTTAGACTCGGACGTAGAAATTTGTGGGATTGCCACGCCACCTATTTCGTTTGAACTCTGAGCTATGCTAAAATTAGATGTACCAATAAGAATTAAAGAAATTACAATTATTGATAGATATAAAGATGATATACGAAATCTTTTCTGTCATCGTAGATAATCTTTGTCCATGATTTGCCTGCGGGCCGATGAAAACTTGCCAAGATATCAAGTATCAAGGGCGTTGTAGAGAATGGCCCGAGTTTTTCACATGTAAGCATAGCTATGTCAATGGATGACACACCAGCTTTGGATCCTGCGGGTGAAATCTTTTAGAAAATGATCAGGTTTTTGTCAATTACGCAAAAGGTTCATTCTAATCACCAAGTACTGAAGAAATTATCTCACACTCCCTTTCCTGGATGTCGTCAAGCCATGCTTCGAGTTTTTTAAAATAAGCACCATATTTGTGAATTAATTTTTCATGTACTTTAGGATGAATGATTAGAGTTTTCTTGCTAGCCTTGTAACCAAACCCAGCAGTACGGATATTACTGCAAACTTGAGTCAACCTCTGTTTTGAATAATATTTTTTAAAAATTTCTTCAAAATAATATGTCGGATATACTCCTTTAGCGCCATTAGAATTGAATCGCTCCTGTACACAGCAAGCACAGGCAAGCAAACACAATTCTAAAAAAGGGATATCCAACTGATTAGAAATTGCAAACCAGATGCCAAGATCAGTCAAACCATACGTAGCCTCGGATGATTTAATCAGACCCCTACGTTTCAAGCAAGATAAGGCATACCGTGCATTTGTGCCAAATTCTTTTGTCAGATCAGAAAATGTCTTTTTATTTTCAGGATATAATGACTGGATGATTTTTGCTGCATATGATGAATCAGGTTGTCTTTTATTACAAGAAATTGCGGCTCGAAATTTTGGTCTTAATCCTGAATTCATTTTGCGGTAATAATTACCATTTTAAAGGATGTATTTTGTTTCAGACTTTTAGCAAACTTTTCCAACTCCTTGGGACCATCCATGGCCACTATTCTGAGAGGTTGCCCTTCCTCTGGCTCCAAAAATTTCAGATATTTCGGAGGCAGTGCAAACAAGGGTTGGCCATCCCCGTCCTCTAATTTCATTATGTCGTTTTCAGAGTCAAGTCTAACGTTGGAAACCTTGTGAGTTTTTGTATCAAGTAGCATGTCACGCCCACATTTGCAGTGAACAAGGCCGTTATACGGAGAGCCTCTAATCAGGTTCTCTGCCTCTTTTTTGTCTGGTTTGCCCCATTCTTCCCCAGGTCCAGTTTTGGGTTCAAATATGATCATGTCTTTTTCTTTGTTTCCTTGTATCAGGGAAGACAGGATTACTTCAAGTGCAGGAGGTGCAGGGAAGACAAATTTATTGCTCTTCAGATTGCGCATGGAATCAAGTATGACAACTGTTGCGTCAAGCTGCTCTTTCTCCGTAGAAAATTCAGTAATTTGTTCTATCACATGTATTGGGAGGTCTACGTTTGGATGTCTCACACAGGCTTCAATTAAAAATTCATCCCATGCAAGACGAACTTTTGGGTGCAGTGTTTTTTTGGCAAGTTCCACATATCGTTTATCAACTGAGGATGCCGCGTTATGTTTTTCAAGATAATGTACTGCATCTGCCATCTTCAATGGGTTGATTGAGCCATGAATGTTAAGATCGAGATGCAGTTTGACAACATCGGCAATTGATTTTACTGTAACAAACCAGGCATTTAGAGAATCCTTCCCGGCATTTTCAAAAGATTTTACACGCAGATCGCCATTTGCTACATATTGTTCAGAACCAAGAACGGCGACTATGATTGGTTCAATTTTATCAGGGTTTGATCTTGCCACCTGTGTAAGGTCTTTTAACATTTTTCCAGTATGTATTGTGACCTTTACAGGACACGGCTTGAGTTTGGAAATATTTGCCAGACCCTCTTCATATGTGGACATTTAATGTAGCACCCTCCAATGCAAGATCCAAAGCACGTTGCGCTCTGGTGTTTTCCCTCAAGTCTGAGATGAATTGTAAATTGTCAATTGCCTTTCGTTCTATTTTTTGATAGAGCAAACCATCGCCGATTTTTTCGCGTAATTGTACAAGAAGGATTCGCATATAGTAATTGCACTTGTCATAGGCACATACAATTCCAAGGCTTTCAGCAATAACTCTATTCAATGAATATGTCTTAAAAATAGTAAACGTGCGTTTCATTCCAAAATTCATCTTGATTGCCTCAATTATTTGTGCATCAGACCTTGGGAGGCCATACTTTCTACATGACAAATGCACTGCAAATGCTACAATATGCGCTTTAGTGCATCCCTTTGGCTTGGTTCTTTTCAGAATAGCAACACTCTCTTCTTTTTCCAGGCCTTTTGCTACCAGATCTAAGAGTTGTTTTAGTTTCTCAGCATATGCCTTTTTTTCCTGCTGCTTGCGTTTTGAGAGTTTTTGATATACAATGTTAATGTCTTGTGCAGCATAGATTGGAAGATCTAGTTTTACACAGACATTTGATATCTGGGATACATCAGATTTGTTTTCACGAATATGTCTTGCAAATTCAAGATTCACCTTTTTGCATCCCACTTCAGCAATCTGGTACAGGTTTAGTTTGGAGCTTGAAACTATCTCTTGTAATTGGTAATCATGCCCAAGTACAATTCCACATTTGTTGCAACAAATCTCATTATCCATGACACATAAACTGAGTTTGTTACATCTTGGACATTTGTTGTTCATCACATTGTAACTTGTTAGATCCTGTCTTTGGCTCAATTTACAAGCCCTCCAAAGGATTTGACTTTAGATCTAGTACACAATTCCAAATTGACTGATTTACTGAGATCCTGCACCTTCGAACATTCTTGCTTGCTGGGTTTTCTAAAGTCAAATTGTAAACTTGTAAATAACATGTTTTTAACATGTATATGTTAATAATAAAGTTTACTCGTTAACAACTCTTTGTCTACGTGTTATTAACATGTAAAATATATATTCTAGTAATATCATACCATATCAAAGACATGTCGATGAAAGACAAGCAGAAACGCAATCCAACTGTTGCCATAGAAGAAGCAACATATCAAAAAGTAAAAAACAAGGCAAAAGAAAAGGGATTGACACTTGTAGATTATGTCAATGAAACTCTCTTGTTAAATGTGGAAAAAGATAATTTTTTGAAAAACTATGCACCATATATTGAAAAAATCAGTGTTGGGGAAACATTGGTACTCAGAGATCACAAGACAGGAAAGCTGGCAGAGGTTTATCTTAAAAATAACAAGATGTTTTGCAGCCAGGATGAAGCAGATGATTGTATTCACATTCATTTTGCCCTTGCACTGCCAGAACTTGCGTTACTGAAAAAAAGAGCCAAGTGAATGGTTTAATTCCATCAGGCAAATTACCACCAGTCAACCTTCTGCAGACAGGACAGTAAATGGTCTTGGATCTTGACCAGAGTCTATACGAAGCATTACAATCTTTGTGTTGACATGTCACACTTTTTACGGGTTTGACATTATTGTATGAAGTTAGTATTCTATCTTTGAGAACATTTGTATAATATTGAAGATGTTCATTGTTGTTTATCTCGTATTGTGCATAGTCAGTAATATACGGGATTGGAAATTTATGAAATTTATTAAATTCTTCAAAAACCCAGACCGGTTTTCTACATCCTGCTGCTACACCTACTTCAAAATTTACCCAATTATGTGTATACTGTTTGCTTTCTGCAGGAGGGTTTTCCAAGCTTTGTCCCAAAAGAACTATTATTGCATCAGTATTTTCCTGCACATCTGATCTGATTATATCAGCTATTCTTGAACCAGCGTATTGGTTATCGATATTTTCCCATTCCATAAATGTCCCTTTCAATCCCGTGTTTGCCAATATTTTAGTAAAAAATATGATATTTTCAGAATCATGTTTGCTATGGGAAATGAAAACAGATGGAGGATTACCTAGGTTATACAATTCAAAATTGTTTATGTATAGAAGTTAATAGAATTTTGGAATTTTTATTATTCTTATCCATCATTCCTTTTTGGAACTACTAATACGGCTTTTAATATCAATCTACAACATGTATAAATTTCAGCATCAGTCTCACATACACAACATCAACATGAGCTTTCTAATGGGAGATGATGAAATCGTGGAATACCTATACAATAAATTAGAATCAGATCGATATTGGATAATAATTGGATTGCCTGATGATAAAAGAGTTGTTATGATGTTCACCAAAATTGAAGAGGAATTTTTCCCCCCACGAACATCACTGAATAAAGAATTCGAATTAGTAACAGGGCCTAGATTTAACATTGGAATTTTTACAAAAAAACGCATTGGTGTAGATGATTTGAAATTTATCACGGGATATGAGATGACCGAGAAACAACCAATGCTTTTACCTACCAATATCGAGAATGGTCCAAAAGTACAAAAACTTGGAGATTGGATAATGAATCACTTTAATAAAATAGCCCAAAAAAGAAACTCTTCATAACAATTCCTCGCACTAGAATATTTTTGACATCAATAGAATTATGTTCAATCATATGACAATTATAATTATATAGTATTCAATAATTGTTTTATCTTCTCATACAATTGAAGAAATTCTTTGGAGCGACTTATTTTTCTAAATTTAAGGTATTGTTTCAGGTAGGGATGGGATGCATAATTTTTGACATCTGAGATATCAACATCATACTTTAAAATAAAAATAATTGAATAGTAATCAAGCCATCCTAATGTTAGATAATAATATGCCAAGTCTTTCCTATCTTGTACATTTGAAAAATAAATTGAAAGTGTAGACCAATCAGTTTTCCAATTCACATAAAAGCAGGCATTTTTTATTTCTCCTAATTTTGCATACATATCCTCTAAGATTTGTAATTGTTTAATTGCATGGGTACGAGATATGTTTGATTTTTTTATTCGTGGAAGGTTTTCAAATTCACCTTCTGCCATTTTTTCAATTTGTTGTTTCGAATCCTTTTGAATTTTAGTTAATTTTGCAATATGCATACCTCTTTTTGTAGTTATCTCAGACCAATCATTTGATTCTATTATTGCACCCTCTTTGATATGATCTAGAATTATAGAAAGTTTGGTGGTTTCTTCTGTAGCAAGAATAGATAATGCCAGAGATTCATTAAATTGTGTAGCATCAAATAGAATCTGACTAGACTTTAAAAGATCATTTACTTTATGTTGACATTCATTAAATCCTTCATGAAGTTTTTCTTTAGGAATTGAAACAATTTTAGAAGTCTTTGTCATTCAAATTCCCTTATTAATTTCAAGAATAAAACAATGTTGCTTATCTATATGATTACAGATTATGTTGTGGATTTCATAATTTCATTTATCCTAGGATCGTTGCAAACTGGAGGATTTCATAAAAACCACATTGTTGTTGTAGCAGTAGAATAGATTGTTTACAGTTTGCAAGGCCAATCCCAGTCATTCCTATGAATTCCATGACTCTAGTTTATTAAAAAACGGATACTGGTTATCAAAGTTGAGAGTCATTGGTATCATATGTGATAATCAACGCAGTCCGTAATTACCAAGAGCAGGAAATCTATTCGGATGATAGTACATGTACAAATTCAAAATGGTTACTAGTTGTAAACCATCCTTGGATGAAATGTGGGAATTTATAGACAACATTATGCGTCCTAATGAATTGGTTCCTGACAAAACAATTCTTACTTATGAACAAGTACATGCAATATATTCAAAGTTATCTGAAATTGATGAAATGTTCAAAGAGTTTGTACAGATTAACATTTTGAAAAAAGAACTGTATAAACTAGATAACAATTCGAAATAAAAATTTGGACACTAGTCAGATGAGATACGATTCATCACACATCAGTATTTTTTACAAGATAGTGCATTATGTTGCAGGAGAGATCAATAAAATAAAACCTAGGCCCAAAATTGTTTTAATTACTGAAGCCCGACAGCAGAAGTTATAGTGGAATTAAACAACCTTACCGTTGACGCGATAATTTGCAAATCAGTAGATATTGAAAAAGTGATTTCATTGATAAGAAAACTAACTTTCAGTCTAGTGCAAAGCACATAAAATGACGCATGTCAATATGCAGCTCAAATAAATTCAGAACAAGAAACAAGTCGGACATGGAATTACAGGTTGAAAAAGAAAGCAAATGAAGATTGAGGAATGTAACAAATGAAAAACTTGCAGAATAAAAAAATTAGTGGTACAGATCATGAGAGAAGAGACCAATGTGACAGCAACTGATTGCAAAAATCATCTGGAATACATTCACGTACCGGAATCTAGCCAATAATGAGAACAGTACTCGATGACTTGAACTAATGTAACAGGTGTGTTACTTTATTACGTGTACCTGATGGAGGTATGATATGGCAGCCTGGAACTCCCACGGGCTCACACTGCCATCGGCAACCCATTTAGCCGTTTTAGATACCCAACCAGGCAATTGGTAGCATCACCAATATTCATAGATTATAGTAATTCAGAATCCGTGATGGGATGTGACGAGTATCCTCCCCAGTCTTTGATTGCTGAGAGTATGTCACTTGAACTAGATTCTGGCGGTAACCCACTGACTCTCACTGTTGTACATTATTTTGTAAATGAGACGTGATGGAATAATTGGTTTCAGCGTTATCACGCCAATTCCAGTATTACTTGTGAAAAAATCACATGAAAATCTTGTCAATAATTTGTGCCTAATTAGTTTAAACTACATTTTCGATAGACATAATGGTAATTATACTAACACCTAGATGCCTATTTTTTGTTACTATTACATCAAACCAAAAACCAGTTTACAAAAACAATCAGGATTGTGTCTTAGCATTAATATGTCATGATTTCAATAACCAAACCATGTCTACAAATGAAAATCAAGTAACATACTTAAAATACAAAGAGTATGGCGATCTGCTCAAAGTTATTTTATATTCCTCCCAGTCAGTTCTTGGCGCAGTTCCTTTGATTTACCATTTGAACCATAGTGGCCAGAACATTATTTTCATACAGACAGGAACTATAGGTGGGAATGTGATTCATTATCTTGCAACAAATGGTCCCCCCACAAAAAAATTCATCGAATTAAAGCGGCTAACAGGAGATTATAATTTTGTAGAAAAAATTGGAACTGATGGAATGTCACTTTATATCCCAATTTTAGAATTAGAAAAATCAAATCTCCAATTCCCGTAAGCTGTTTTCAATTTCATTTATTTGAACACAAACTGTGGTCTTTCATCATAGCTACATTTTTCCAGAATCAGATTTTGATCAGGTCTTGGATGATTTCCCAATAGGGAACCAAATACTCTAATATTTCCTTCAAACTCTGCAATACAAAAATATTTTCCGTTCTTACTTGAAACTTCAACAAGTTTTGCATCTTTTGACACTTGTTTCCATGTTACATCTCCAAGACATTTATTGCAAAACTCGCTTGTAGGCCATACAAAATGTTGGCATTTCATACAATAACTGCATACAAAGTTGTTGTTTCTCAACTCATCTTCAAATCGGGTCATGATTCTAACACCAATACAGTTGATGACGTGGAACCTGCAGACATGTTGTGAACAAGTCCAGTTTGTGCACCGTCTACCTGTCTTTTCCCTGCCTTGCCACTTAGTTGTTGGCATATTTCTACAACTTGTGCTATTCCGGTTGCACCAAGTGGATGTCCTGCTCCAATCAGTCCTCCTCGCGGGTTTACTTTTTTGTTATTTGTATCATGTAAATCTCTGACAAGTTTTGATCCCTGTCCATTTTGACAAAATCCCATGTCTTCCAGTTCTATGATCTCACAGATGCTAAACGCATCATGGAGTTCAACAACATCAATATCACCAGCAACCTTGTTGGACATGCGGTAAGCGTCGCCAACCGCACTTTTTGTAGATTCCATGGATGTCAAGTCATTATTTTTTGTAAAACTTGCAGAAATGGTCTTCTGGCCAATACCAGATATCCAAATTGGCATATCTGTAAATTTTTTTGCTTTTTCTTCTGAGCAGATCACAACAGCTGCTGCACCATCACATGGCATCGAACAGTCAAGTAACCGTAGATTTTCAGTGAGGCGTTTAGAGTGCATTACATCGTCAATCGAAAATGGTTTCTCAAAATATGCATGTGGATTATCCAATGCATTTCTGTGATTTTTTACAGATACGTATGCCAGATCTTCAAGGGTTGTACCATATTTTCTCATATGTGCACTTGTAAACATGGATGACCAAAAAATTGGATGCCTATATTCGCCACGTGATGTGTCCCAGTTTAGAACAAGGCCCGGATTGTCTGCTTTATCAGCTCCCACAACAAGTGCAACATCTGCAAGTCCAGAGGACACATATGCATATGCTGAAACCAAAGAGTTGGTACCTGAATTACATAGACTTTCAACAGAATGTGATATTTTTGGTTTAATTCCAGATAATTCTGATATGATGTTTGCAAGATAGTTGCGATTTGCGTTTGTAGATGTAAGTACAACATCAATATCATCCTGTTCCAGATTCTTGGCATTCTCAAAAATTGGTCTGATTGATGAGAGCATCATGGATTCAAGTGGTTTTTCGCTCTTGTTGAACTTGGTTACGCCTACAGCAGTAATTGCCACTTTTTTCATTTCATATCACTTGCAAGAGTCTTGACAAGAAGTTCAAAAGATTTTTTTACATCTCCTACTGGGTTGAATTGAAGTATGGGTAAATCTATCCCTGTCTCAACAAACTGTAATATTTTTTGTCGTACATCTTCAGGTGCTCCACATACTGACAGAGAGTTTACCATGTCATCTGTTACAAATACGTGGTTTCCGCTGAGGCCATTTTTTGCATATTCTTCAAATATTTCATCTGTCTCTTTTTTGAACCCATTTGATGCTAGAAATTGGCGGTAAATTGTTCCAACTGAAACATAAAACGCAATGGTTTTCTTGGCACGAATAATTGATTTTTCAGAATCGTCTGAAACACATGTTATTAATTGACATGCAACATCAATTTTTCTTTTGGATTGCATTTTTTTAATTGTTGTTTTTAATTCATGTAGTGGTCGCAGATAAAAAATCACCCCGTCTGCAATCTCCCAAGTGAGTTCCACCATCTTTTGGTTTATTGCTGCAACATAAATTGGAATTTTTATTCTTCTAGGTTTGATCAAAAGACCAAAGTTTTTCAAGTGGAAAAATTTGCCATCATATGATACTCTTTCCCCCGACATAGCAAGACGTATCACATCAACACATTCCCGCATCCTATGCAGCGGATTCTCAAACTTGATGCCATGCCAATCCTCTACAATTTGTTTACTACTTGTACCAAGCCCTAACATGAACCGTCCATCTGATATAACATCAAGTGTAGCAGCCGACATGGCTATCAATGCTGGACTACGGGAATAGATATTGATGATAGACGAGCCTAACTTCGGCTTGTTTGCAATACCTGATACATGTGATAAAATAGAACAACAATCCATTCCCCATGTCTCTGGAACCCAGATGGAATCTACACTGTATCCGCTCAGTGTTTTTGCACAGTCAAAAATCTCTTCAACCGACAAGAGAGAGCCCAGACTAAATCCAAGTCTCATGTTATTCACTTGGAAAAAATGAATTTTTCATATTTGTTGGTTTTGATAAGTGACTCGCATTCTTCCATATCCTTGTAGGAATCAACAGATTTCCAAAAAACCCGGTCATATTTTATTGCATGTAACATTCCAGATTGAGAAAGAAGTGGAAATGTAGTGCTTTCAAGATTGCCATTTTTTGGCAGGTGCTTTAAAATATTCTTATTTAGATAATAGACACCCGCATTCATCCAATAATTAGACATCTCAGGTTTTTCTTCAAATCGCTCAACTTTTGTTCCGTCAAGATGAACAATTCCAAATGATGTCCTAAGTGGTATTACCGCAACAGAATTGGAATGAGTTTTTAGTTTGTTCAAATCAATATCAGTTAAGATATCGCCATTTATAACAAAAAAATTCTCGGCATCAATATACTTGCTTGCTTTTTTTATTGCGCCTGCAGTACCAAGAGGTTCGGTCTCAATCGAGTATTCTAGATGCACTCCGAGGTTTTTGCTTTCCAAGTATTTTATCACTTGATCTGCCTTGTAGCCTGCACAGACTATAATATCATTTATTCCAAATTTCTTAAAATAACGTATTTGCCATTCAATAATCGGATAATTATAAATTGGTATCAAAGGTTTTGGCAAGTAATCCGTCAATGGCTTGAGTCGCTTGCCAAATCCTCCGGAAAGAAGTATTGCTTTCATAGATAAAGAATTTTTCAATTTGAATTAAAAGATTTGGAAAAACCCCGCATTGGATATTCTGAAAAATTCAAGGGTCATTAGCAGGTTTTTTCTCGGTGAGGTAATAGTGTAATTCAGTATAACATTCCACGCAATACTCTTGGTCACCAGTATGCTCACAATCATATATTTTATTTACATCCTGACCGCATTTGGAACAATTTACCACATAGTTAATTGCATGGTCTTGTCTTTGAATATTTCTTTGAATTGATATTTTGCCTAATGAACACTAGGAAATCTATGATTTTCGTATTTTGATTGCACCCAAGATGGCAATTATGATGCCTATGCCCAAAACGGCGCCCATCTCTCTGATGGCGCGGGTGTCTTGAGATTGGGCGCTCTGCATTGCAACAATTATTCCAGTACCGGCAAGTATCAGGGCACCTCCAATTATTATCAACATACCTAGTTTTTTAGATGGTTCCTTTCTAGTTATGAAAAAAGAGATTATCAGCATTGCCGATGGAATTATTCCAAAGACTGACCCTCTTACAGATACATCCATTGGAAGAAATCCTATTTTACTACCATTAGCCGCAATTACATCTGCGCCATAGATGCAAAGCATTGCTATGGATATCAAAGACATTGCAATTGCAACCTTTAGTTTCACAACTAGGCGTTTTTTTTACAACTAATAAACCTTAGATTAGAAAACCCAAAGACGCTAAATGATAGCCTCAATGAAGTGTCTTGATAATGTTAATGATCATATCGCCATAAACAAGTTGGATGATAAATCCACCAAAAATATAGATCATGTATGGGATTCCAGGTGTAACCCATGTATCAGAAGAGGAGCAAAATTCTTCATTGTCGGCATTCTTTAATGCAAAGTCCAACTTGCGCGAGTCTCCTTCTCTTTTTTCAATGGAAAAACTAAATTTTGGGTTTTTTGAACGATGTCCTACAAACATGGCAATTATTTTGGTTTTTTTGGTATCATTTTCAAAGCCCTTGAAGATATCTTCATGTCTTAGTATTGATACAGTGTTTCTTGTTACGTTTATCATCACTGGAATTATCGAAAGCAATACAGTGTTAAACAAGGTAGTAAATGGATTCACCTGAGAAATAGAGAAGGTAGATTCTGGAGCAAGTGCTGCTAGAACAATCAGTGCAAAAGCATCCGCACCTCCAAAAAAACCAATGCGCCAAACAAATATGGCAACAGGCGCTATGATTAGTGAAATTCCAATTGTGACAAGAGAATTAAACACGTTAGGCGTGAAAAATAAAAGTAACACTGCCAGTCCACCAAATATCATCCATATTCTATCATCTATCTCTCTCTTTTTGATGTCTGTGTATGATGCTATTCCTAACATTAGTAGTGCCAAGGCAATTCTAATATCAATTACATCAAGAGGCATTACTAACGATGAGAGAGTTACATTCATCAATAAATTAAGATTTCTCAAATTTATTTACTGATATGCCTAATTATTTGGAATCATTTTTCAGCGAGCATAACTCTCTACACATGGAATCAAATCTTTCACACTGATATAGTGTCACCAAATAATTTCACATACCACAAAATTATGTAAAATAATATCTTTGTATATTTGCACATCTCACAATGTTGTTCGAGATTAGATGCAAACATGGATTCAACAGCATGATAACCTCATAAACTCCATGTAACTTTATGACATTTCCACAATATCTTATGCCTATTTCACATGTCCAAAGTTTTCAATTCAATAACATGCCATTATGAAACCACTATGATTTCTCAGATGAAATCATTATGTGGCATAATAACAAAATGTCGTTAAAATGCAATAATTTGGAATTGCCCGTACCGTCTAAAATTTGATTTTTAACAAAAATATTCCCAAACAAGGCATAGCCCCTGTTTGCGTTTGTTTATTTTATACAAACAATTGCTCATATCACTGTACGATTCTACATCACTATGATGAATTCCCTCTCATTGACCACGAATGATAAAACAATTGTCAATGGCATTAGACAAAAAAGGAATGTCATGGGATCAATCTACTTATATACTTATAACAATAGAATCCGATCTACAATGTCCCCCTGTTCGGAATTCAAATCATGTCAAATTGTGGGCAGTTTCATGCTCAAAATAGATAAAATCGCATCATCGTCTTGTCTTTTGACACATTATTTAGATCATGAATTTTCTAGTTTTAGGAGTGTTTTGCTATGAATACTGAAGAAGATCTATTTTCAACATTGAAGTACTTTGGTTTGGAAGGAGATGATGCCAAGATTTACTTGGGTTTACTCCGAACTGGAGAGGTCACGGTCGGAAGCCTTTCTGCAAAACTAGATGTGGACAGAGGTAAGGCATACAGAGCACTTACAAAGTTACGGAACCTAGGGTTGATTACAACCACGTTATCAAATCCTACGATTTGTAAATCTGTAAACCCAGAAGAAGCATTCCGGGGAATCATACAGAAAAAACAAGACGAGATTACAACGATGGAAAAACTATCAAAACAAGTTGTCGCAAACCTCGAAGAGCTAAAACGCCCAACTCCAGACAATTCCATGTCGTCATTTTCAATCATACAGGGTAGATCTAACATTTATGCAAGAATTGGAAAATTGGTAAACGAGGCAAGTGATGTTGTATATGTGGTCAGTACTGTAGAAGACATAATGAGAATGTACCATACCGCAATACCTGAAAAGATAAAAGATTGTATCAAAAGAGGCGGAGAAGTTAGAATAATCACCGAAGTTGAAAACAAACAGGCGATCAGCTTGGTGCAAAAACTTGGTGCAACTGACACCCGAGTAGGCAAGCTGCCCTCCAAGGGAAGAATGGTTGCAGAAAAAGACAAACAGATTGTAATGTCTGGGTCAATGAAAGGTACCATGGATCTAAATGATGATGCAGATTCCATAGTTCATACCAACTCTACAGAGATTGTAAACAACATCTTTAGTCTATGTGAGCATTTGTGGAAAAAATCAAAACCTATTGAAGTTGCATATCAATCAGCATAAGGTTTTCCAGATTTATTAGTTTTAGAAGTTTAAATTTCGTTCAGATTAATCACACACCATCTTATATCATGTTTTAAGGTATTTTTCCTAGTATTGAGGACCATACTTCTAATTCTAATTATAATTTTCAGTGTTGGAATCATGAAATCATATGCTGATAATGATTACAGTTTTGGAGTCAGGATAATGCCTGAGAAACTAATCGAGAATTCGGATGGAATATTGCAAGTTTATGCGTTACATGGTGGTCACATCTACCCACAAAAAATTGATAATATGGTATTTTCTTCGACAGATTCTTCAGTTGTTCAGGCATCTAAGATGGAAAACAGTAGTGATAGTTTTATCACAAACATCAAATTAAAGACGTTAGGACAAGGAAGTGCAAAGATCGAGTTGGGTGCACCGGGCTTTATCTCACAAGAAATTCCAATAACAGTGTATGGAAACGAAAATTATCCTATCAAATTATTGGTACGATCTACACCATCAACTTTTTCAATCAATGGACCACGTGTAGGATATTTTACTGTTGAACTTATAAACAACAATAATTCTCCTGCGATTGCAAAAGATGACATTCTTGTAAATGTGGAAACAGCAGATAATAGAATAATCACATTGACAAATACACAGATTTTGATAAAAGCTGGAGAGTATTATGGAATAGGAAAATTTGAAGTAAAACAAATGGGAACCACACAAATATTCGCATCAACAAATTCGCTCCAGTCTGCAAGTACCACCATAATTGTCAGTCAGACTGATACGCCAACAATACACTTGTACGTATTTCCTCAAAAGATCAATAACTACCAGTCTTCCATATCCTATGCAGTTGCACAATTAACAGATGCTTCTGGAAATCCAACCCCGGCAAAAGAAGACATTGTGATTCCTGTGACAATAAATGATCCTAATGCAAATTTGACAAATTCTAGTCCCATAATACAAAACATAGAATCAAATACGCCAATAATAATTAAAAAAGGATCCTATTGGGGATATACAAACATAGCTGTGAATGCAGCAGCAAATGGAACATACAATGTTTTATCATCAGCACCAAATGGATATATCAATGCAGGACCGAGTCAAGTAACAGCTTTTACAACAAAGTTTTACGATGACAAGTCTGCCAGACTTGATATTTTGCCAATATTGGCAACTGGAAAAGATGAACTAATAGGGATTTTACATCTGGAGGACAAGAATGGTAATCCTATAATAGCAAGTCATGATATGCAGGTAGAAATTGATTCATCGGATGCAACCGCACTAGCAGTTGACAAAGTCATGCTAAACAAAGGATCAGGTGCAGCTCTAGTATTTGCCAAAGTCGGCACAAGCATACCAACTTCCATATCATTACATGTTGTTACATATGATGATCAAACAATTTCTCCGGTAATTTCATTACCGGTAAGCAATTCGTTTAAACTTATAGCGCAACCCTTGGTGCCAAACATATTGAGCAATACCAACTTTCCTGTTGCCATATACCAAGCAGATTCTTCAGGAATACCGGTTTACTTCTCAAATGACTCCATTCTCAAAGTTATAGATGATGGACATTTTTCAATCCAGCAAGTTGTAATTCACAAAGGCGACCCGCTAATCTTGGCAAATGCTAGTTCTTCAAAGACTGGTACTTCAACCATAAATCTAATTTCTGATAATTATCAGACTTCTATGACTCTACAGACAGTCAACAATTCGCCATCGCAGGTAGTATTGGATTATTTGAATCCAATTTTTATGAATATGAAAAATACTATGATAGCGCAGATTTTTGATTCCGGCTCAAATTCAGTATTTGCCCAAAAGGATATCACTCTAAAACTCATTTCAAGCAACAAAGATGTTTTAACACTTCCTGAAAATATTACAATTGCAAAAGGGCAATATTATGCAACACTTAACCTAACTCCAAACGCTGTAGGAACATCGCAGATATCGATACTTGCAGACGACATGCCACTTTCCACTTACCAAATTACAGTGAACAGTCTATCTCCCACATTGAGTATAGTATCTCCAAGATCTACCCTGCCTGGAGAATCATTAATTGCAAATGTTACGGTACAATATCACGGATACCCACTAAAGAATATGAAGATACAGTGGAAGACACATGGTGCCATTATTCAGAATAGCGATACAGTGACAAATCAGAATGGAACCGCAAATATTGTCTTATTGGCAAATTCCAATAGTAGTACCATAAATCTAAATGTCAATGCAACGGGTTTAGGATATATCCCATCTCATGCAAGTGCAATGATAGATATCAACGGAACTGGCGGAGACATTCCAGGTACTAATGTAACTGCAGCGAAACTGTCATCACTTGGAAACATCCAGACAAATTTGAAAACATTCAAGGTTGGAGGAATTGACACGTTACCAATAATGGTACTTGGCACAATTGTAATAAGCGGCGTTTTAATCAAGAGAAAGAGTTTACCATCATTTAAGAAAATATCATCTCGTGCAAATATGCAATCAAAATAAGACCGGTCAAACACACGAGTGTTTAAATTTTCAAAAATAACGTGTTCCAATAATTAAATCAAACACAAGTCTGTTCAATGCGAACATACTAGAAAATATCATTTCAAAGTTTTAATTAAGATTTATGAAGTCAGACATTCGTACAAGCAAACATTTCATCTCAGGAGCATTTTAGATGATCAATGGATTTTTATCCGATTTACATGGTATGATATATAATAAAATAAAAAATCATGATAAAAAAGAATCAATACTTTTTTCTCCTTCCACGTTGGGCAAGGATCTCGATCATTGTACAATCGAGGAAATTTTACCACACTTGTTGGTATATTCATCAATGGCAACAATTGAAAGCAAGGAAAAAATCTGGGTGGCAACATCTATGCTGGTACGCTTTCTTGCAACACATACCAATAATTTGGTAGTAATGGAAGATGATACACCTGTTGGAATGGTCGGGAGTAGAGAAGTTTTACAAGGCTTGTATTCAAACTCTACTCATGCTTTTTTTTCAGAACAGGCAGTAAATAACATCATGAACAAAGATTTGGAAATGGTATCAGCAAAAATGCGAGTTTACGACTTGCTAAAAAGAATGAATGACACTAGAAGAGATTTTGCATTAGTGCAAACAACAGATGGTGAGTTTTCAACAATATCCGCAAGACGACTACTAGAGGTTGGAATACTGTGCGATACGAAAATAAAAGTTGCTGACATACCTTCAAAAAAAGTGGTTACTTTTCAAAAAGAAGATAGCATAGGTTTTCTCGTAGGCGAAATGTTAAGAAACAACACCGATGTTGTGATCTTGGAGAAGACACCACTGTTTGTTACTCCGCAGATAATATTTGAGAAAATATCTGAATTAAGTTATCTTGAGGATGTCAACGATTTTCTTGATTCCAAGGCAAGCATATTGAATTTGAAGAATGGTAGAATAATATCTGATAATATCACCGTACCTGAAATGTGTAAGATAATGCTAGGAATGAAAAATGCATTTGTAATGACACAGAATAACGTGTTGACTCCCTGGGACTTGATTACGACATTAGCATAGGAGAATGAACAAGCATGACCCAAAGAATGCAAGCAAGAGAAAATTCCATAAAACAACTACGTAGTCATCTTGAGCATTTAACAAATGAGCTTAACAAAACCACAGAGTATATCCAATTATTAGAATTGCAGGATGAAGTAAAATCAAAAAAAGATCACCTAGGTTTTGAACCCGAACAAGAAATCCACGAATTGCTTCAAAAACAAAACATGGTATCACATGAAATAATCCTAGTTAAAAAAAGAATTCAGAAGCTAAGTGCAAAAGCCATACTCAAGGTAGAATTGCTGATACTGCCCATCGTGGTAATCTTGCTGTTTTTTGTGGCAGCAAATTATGCAATTCCACCAGCAGGCACAGATTCACCAATAAAAACGCGGTATGTGACAGAAAATCTTCAAGGAGGTACACTAGATGGCTTCAAGTATTGGAACATCGGCAACCACACGCCATTGGTTGTAAATATAGAAAACAGTGCAAAGGTAAGTAACCAAAAGATTCAGGCAATTGAAAGAGCTGTAATGTCAACAGGGACCATCACAGTGGATGGTTCGCAGATGTACCATTCAAACTCCGGAACCAACAAGTATTTCATAGGATGGCAAGGCGCACTACAGGTCACATCTGACACAAAACACAACATTCCAGAAAGATTCAATATCATTCAGTCTTCCAATGGGGAGGGCCAAATAGTCATAACACTTTCCACAATCAAGAACCATGACGGATATTATGGGATTACAAAAACAATAGTTAATGGTAACCACATACTAAAGGTGTTCATTACCATATATGATGCAAGCAATCTGACTGATACTCAAATAGGCTCAATGGTAAGACATGAGTTTGGGCATGCACTGGGTTTACCATCCACAAGCAATACTGAAGATCTCATGCGCGAGTCAATCTCGACAGATCATTCATACATATCAGAGTGTGATATTGACGCACTCCAGAAATTATACAATGGTACAAAACTATCTGCTGATTTTTGCAATATTACATAATAGTTTTCAAGGTATGACGTGATAACATGTACTAATAACTTTAGAATGTTCGTCCCTTTTGTAGCTGACATAATACATCAAAATATGCTTTAATCTGAGCATGAGATGGATTGAGTTCTTTAATTGCAGCTATGTCCACGTTTAGTTTTTCAAGTTTTTGATAAATCTCCTTGTCTTCCAGCGTATCTATCAGTGCTTGTAGATGAAATGGTTTTTTCATTATCTCTGTTATTTGCTTGAGACTCTTGACAGATTCAAAAAAAGTCTCTTGAACAAAACCCGAGGCAAATATTATCCTCTGGTGCGAGTTCATTTCCAGAATTTCTTTTGCTGCTTCAAGTCCATTTTTTAGCGGCATTTGGTAATCCAAAATAACAGCATCAAATGGAGCGGGAAGATCATCAGATTTTTTATTATTTTCATACTCTATACGGTAAATTTTTACACATTCATCTCCATTTCTGGAGATTGTCACCTTGTGACCTTTATCTTCCAGCATGTCTTTATATTGATCCAGGAGATCCTTTTCATCCTCTGCTATCAAAATATGCATAGACATAACAAAAACATCTTACATATATCTAATTTACCGTAGCTCGTTTGTTTTAAACAGACATAAACTAATCTAAAGCTGTGGGTTAGACATATTAGATCTGAGGACTGGCCTATCATCCCAATAGAAATGCCAGAGTTCTCAGTTCTTGCTTTTTTCTAGAACAGGCCAGATTGGAACCATTTTTGCAAACATTATTGCAGATTGTTATATGAGCCAGAAAAAGAATAAGACGGTAAGGTTTGGACAATCAAAAGTACATATTCATAATAAGCATCATCATAGCAAGTAGCCTCTCAGCTCATCTCGCATATGCAATGACCAGTATAGACATTGGCTGGGGAAGCAGAGGGATAGGAATCAATCCAACTACAAATAAAATATACATAACAGGCTCCGTCACAGGTGTTCTAGATACAATTGACGGCTTTACAAACACGGTTACAGGCCACATTCAACTCAATCAAGGATCAATACTTCCAGACACGGGAGCCGCACGTGTTGATGTAAATCCTACCACGAACACCATTTATGTGACAGATAGACTAGGAGGCAAGGTTATAGCCATAAACGGAAGCACTAACGAGGTAATCGCAAATGTAGTAGTAGAAAATAATCCATGGGGAGTTACAGTGAATCCATCTACTAACCAGATTTATGTTACAAATTTACTTTCAAATTCAGTCTCCGTGATTGACGGTAAAACAAACAGTTTGGTTACAAACATCCCAGTACAAAGTGGTCCATGGGGAATTGTTGTAAATCCCACAACCAATCGCATTTATGTTGCAAATAGTCTCTCAAACTCGGTTTCAGTCATAGATGGTTCTAGCAATAGCGTAATTGACACAATACATGCCGATGGCGGTCCATGGGGAATTGCTGTCAATCCTGTGACTAATCTAGTATATGTGAGTCATTGGGGAGCAGGTTTAGTTTCAGTGATAAATGGAACTGACAATCATATGCTAGTAGACATACCAACCAATGCGGGCTCGTGGGGAATAGTAACGAATCCTCTAACAAACAAGATCTTCCAGACAAACGAACAGACGGGAGAAATTTTTGAAATAGATGGGAATACGAACACTGTCATAAATAAATTCAATTCAGGTATTGCTGCTCAATACATAGCAATAAATCCGATAACAAACAAACTCTATGTGTCAAGCCTGTTTTCAAACAATCTTGAAGTAATCAATATTCCTACAGCAAACACCGACCAACCACCCTCATCAAACTATACGAGTCAATTGCCAAGCTATGAAAATATGACTAGTGCAGTAAAGATTACACCAAAACAGCTTGCCAATTTGATTGGCAACAATACTAATCTGAATATGACCCCCGAACAACTGTCAGAAATGATGGGCAATAGTACGAATCTGAACATGAGTCCAGAACAGTTGTCAAAGATTCTTGGAAACGACTCTGCGTTGTCAAAATACCTCAATAGTACAACACTACAAGACTCAATGAATATGACCCCCGAACAACTGTCAGAAATGATGGGCAATAGTACGAATCTGAACATGAGTCCAGAACAGTTGTCAAAGATTCTTGGGGATAATGCCACGCTTGATCTAACTCCCAATACATTACAGGAATTTCTGAATAACAAGACAATGGGAAATTTTAATGCCAGTATCTCGTTTTCCCCTGCTGAATTGGCAAATCTGACAAAATCTTTGGGCAGCATCAACGAAAATAGTTTCACAGGCATTAATCAGACGGGTTTTAACGATACACTTCTGCATGTAATATGTATTGTCAAGTCAGGCGAGTTGAGCAAGCTTTTTGATAGTATGTCAATACCACTATCAAGCTGTCAAATTAAAGAGTAGATTTACAAAATCAGTGAAATAGAAAGCTCATTACATCCAAACAATCACGTGTTTTTAAACTACTCTTGCATAGTTTCTGGATGGATGATAAATTTTGTAATCATTCATTGCGGATGATCATATGAGTCAGGATAATGAAAAAACACAAATTCAGTTGAATATGATGACTATGATACTGAAGAAGGAATTGTCTTCAGTGGGATTATTGACAGACTTTGATTTGGTCCAATCACAAACATCAACCAAGATTGAAAGGTGTCTACCAGAAATTACACTCTATGAACAAATTATAAAAAAATCTCTGCCCAAAGAGATAAAAAAACAATATGGGTTCGACAAAGTATTTTTTGGTCTTGTGAATTTTCACTATAACTTAAAAAAATACTCAAAAGCATTAGAACTTTTAGAGTTTATGCTGCTACTCATTCCTAGCAATTTCAAGATCCAGTATAGCAGAGGAATATTGTATGAATTTTTAGAGCAACCAGAAAAAGCACTAGAATGCTACGAGGCAGTATTGAAAATAAAACCAGACCATGTGTCTGCATTATACAAGAAGAGTCTACTCGATACGCGATTTAGAAAACAAGACGAGGCAGTGACATCATTAGATAGACTAATCAGATTGGATCCAAAAAACTCGACTGCACATTACGACAAGGCAATCATCCTGCTTAAAAAGAATGATTTTGAAGAGGCAATAACATGTTTTGACAAGGTACTTGACACAAACCCAAGGCATGTTGAAGCATTATACCATAAAGGTATCACATTAGAGATTTTATCACAATATAGTGATTCACTAGAATGCTACGAGGCAGTATTGAAAATAAAACCAGACCATGTGTCTGCATTGCATAATGAAAAAATGCTCTGTGATAAGATGTGTCATAACAATTGTTCGGCTAAAGTGTTGGACAGAATAATTGAGATAAACCCAAGGCATGTGTTGGCCCAGTACAACAGGGGAATACTACATCTTAAAACAGAACGATGTACAGAGGCAATAACATGTTTTGACAAGGTACTTGACACAAACCCAAGACACTTGTCTGCATTGTACAACAAGGGTGTTGCCCTAGAAGCATTGTCAAGATTCGAGGAGGCGTCGAAGTGCTATGAAATAATACTGGAGACAAGACCGGATCATGTATCTGCATTATACAACAAGAGTGTGCTGGATGCAAGGACTGGAAGATATGACCAAGCTATAACATCGTTGGACAGACTAGTCATGATAAATCCAAGGCATGTTTTAGCATTGTTTGACAAGAGCGTATTATTACTTGAGGTGAATCAGTTCCAAGAGGCAATCACATACTTGAACAAGGTCTTAGAGATAAATCCAGTACACTTGTCTGCATTGTACAACAAGGGTGTTGCCCTAGAAGCATTGTCAAGATTCGAGGAGGCGTTGAAGTGCTACGAGTTGGTGGTAAATATCAAGCCAGATCATGCATCTGCACTATCACACAGAAAATCATTATTTGATAAATTAGGATTATACAGTAAAGGCATGATGCTATTTGAAGTGGGTCAGTTTGAAGAAGCAATTGTGTGTTTTAACGGCGTATTGGATTCATATCCAAAATATATGCCAGCACTATACAGCAAGGGAATTGCGTCAGAATCATTGTCAGATTTTGATGAAGCCCTAACATGTTATCAATCAGTAATAAATCAAAATCCACAGTACAAAGAAGTAGTCTTGCAAGCAGGAAGAATTTTGGCCTCTTTAGAAAGACATGATGAGGCCATAAAACACTATGATTTGGTTTTAAAATTAAATCCCAATAACACTAGTGCACTATATTACAAATCCTTTAGTACACTCAAACAAGGAAAAGAGAAAGAACTAATACCAATGATCAAGCATATAGTTTCGTTAGATTCAAGATATGTCACATTCTTTCAAAATGAAATAGATTTTGAGAAATACTTAAGGTGTAACAAATTAGAATTGGTGTAATACAATACAAACACCAAGTTGTGTAATTCAAACACACAAGTTTCTAAATAATTTAGGGTAGATAGAATCACATGACTCTTAGAATATTGATAGCAGAAGACTACAAAGATTTGGCAGACTCGTATAAAATTGCACTAGAAGGAAGAGGTCACGAGGTAATCATGACAGGAAATGGCATAGAATGCCAAAGGACATACAAGCAATATACAAAACAAATAGACGGTCAAATAAAACCATATTTTGATGTGGTCATACTTGACCAAAACATGCCTGGAATGAATGGGATTGAGACAGCAAAAGAAATTCAAAAAATAAATTCAAAGCAAAGGATACTTTTCATAACAGGCTATGGAATTGAAGTGATACAAAAACTCAAGCAATTGACAAACAATGCATCAGTTATGAATAAACCGTTTACAGTTGAAGCTTTGCTTGCAGAGGTTGAAGGATGGCCAGTTTCAAAATTACGTGAAATGCTAAAAAAAGGATTGAAGGAATGGGATGGACATACAGGGACATCAGTTCCAGTAGGTCCAAGCAGAGCAGGTTAGGAATTCAAAGGTATTTGATATTCTCAATTCGTTTACTTTGAACATACAAGATACTAAATCATCTTGTGATATTGTTAAAATTATTGAAAGATTGGTCGTTGAGGATACTAGTTGCAGAAGATTACAAAGATTTGGCAGACTCGTATAAAATTGCACTAGAAGAAAGAGGACATTTAGTAATAACAACAAGAGATGGTATCGAATGCATACAGACATACAATGACTATGTAAAACAAGGCACTGATGGTGAAAAACCGTATTTCGACGTAGTCATACTTGACCAAAACATGCCTGGAATGGATGGAATTGATGTGGCAAAGGAGATACAGAAAATAAATTTCAAGCAAAGAATAATTTTCATAACAGGACATGGTAACAATCTGATAAAAAAACTCAAGCAGTTAAGTGAGACAGTGGAAGTTATGAACAAACCATTTACACTACAAGCTTTAATTACACAAATTGAAGGATGGCCAATCTACTTATGGAGAGAAAAAGCCAAACAAGGATTCAAAGGATGGGACGGATATGAAGGCACTTCGGTCCCAGTGGGCCCAAGCAGAACAGGTTAAAACAAAAATGAAAGTATTGATTGTTTGTCTGTTTGATACACATGAGGACATACAAATTGGTTTGTAAATATCAAACAGGTGATAGTCATTATGACATCAAAATACCGGGTTTTAGGAGATAGTTAATTTTGCAAGATCATAAGACAAGCACCAGTTTGAGAATTGGAATATCTGTTGCAATGATAATAATGATGTTAGGTCTTGCATTAGCCCTTAATGCCTTTACAACATATGCTATTACAAATCAGATGAAGGTTTTATCAGACTTGAACATACCAGTGAGCCAGGAAATAACACGAATGTATGCAATACAACAGATGCAGCAACATAGCATTTCCGACATGGTGACATATCAAAAGATGTCTAGCAATACAAACTATGAAATTTCCAAAAGCCAATTCGAGTCATACAATCAGGAGTGGGATTACGAAATCAAGAAAATCAAAGATCTAATAGATACATTTCTAAATTATGGATTAGACTCTGGAACTGCAAGGAATCTTTCAATTCTGAGTACAAATCTAAATGAAATAGAGTCGGCACATTTGCAATATGTACAAAGAGCAGATCAAATCTTTGAGACATATTATGGCAATACAAATAACTTGAATTCTGTTGTAACAGGTTTGGAAGCCCAGCAGAACCAAATTATCTTGAAAACAATCCTACTAAATGACGAGGCCCAGAAATTAACTGATAGCCTTAATGCTGGCGTTGATGAGAGTAAGCAGAAAGCATTTACGTGGCAGTTGATAATCATTACTTCAGCTGGGATCATGTCCTTAGCCTTAGGATATTTCCTCAATTTGATAAACAAAGACTTGGTACGAGAGGTAATTAGAAAAACAAGGTCACTTCAAAAAGCAAACAAAAAACTAGAAAAGATGAATATTTTAAAAGATGATTTCATAAACATTGCATCACATGAGTTAAAGAGTCCACTTCATCCGATATATGGTTTTGTTGAACTTGCACAAAACGGAGACATTGGAGCAGACGAGGCTCTTGCAGGAATATCAAAACAAGCACGACAATTAGAAGAAATAGCCAACAGGATTCTAGACATTAGCAGAATAGACAATGGATCATTGTATTTATCCTATGAAAAGTTTGATCTCAGTAACATGTTATTGGAGATAACTTCATCGCAGGGATTAAACCTAGATGGAAAAATAAAAATTGAAACCAGTCTTGAAAAAGGAATCAGTATAGAAGCAGACAGGGTGAGAATAGGCCAGGTGGTTCGTAATTTGCTAAATAACGCATTAAAGTTTACTGAAGAGGGAACCATACGAGTCATCGTACGGTATAATTTACAAAAAAACTTGGTCGAAGTCACCATAAGAGATTGTGGTCCTGGCATACATCCCGAGATACTACCAAAATTGTTCAACAAGTTCATAACAAAAGGACCCAAAACAGAATCTTGGAAAGGTAATGGACTTGGCCTATATCTTAGTAGAGAAATAATAAATGCTCACGGTGGACATATTTTTGCACACAACAACAAAGAAGCTGGTGCTACATTCAAGTTCACAATCCCAATCATGCGACACCTAAACGCCATAGAATTACATGAAAAAATAATGAATTAAGTATGTTCAGAGTGAACACACTAATCTTAATCAAACAAATCAGTCAAATTTAATAAGACATCAAATGGGATTACATATCTTAGCAGCAGACGACAACGAGTTTGCAGGATTGCAGTATAAAAAAGTCTTTGAAAAACATCAACATGATATCACCATAGCAAAAGATGGAGAGGCATGTGTTGAGGCATACAAGAAAAAACTTTATGAGAATAGATCAGATGTGGATCCATTCAATGTAGTTTTACTGGATTTCGTAATGCCAAAGAAGAATGGAGTGCGAGTAGCAAAAGAAATCTTGGAATTGCGGCCTCATCAAAAGATAATTTTTGTCTCTGCCTTTGGAAATGGTATTCTAGATGATGCCTCGGTATTTCTAAAAGATGATGTAGAGATAATACAAAAGCCATTTTCTCTAGAGTTTTTGGTCAATAAGATAGAAAGCATCCATGCATTAAGAAACATACGCTAAAACACATATTCTTCCATTTTGGACACAATTAATCAAAAGAATTGCAGAGTACCTTATCTATAAAAAATTAGTATTTACATGTGATTGTCTGATACGTTAACACTAGACCTTCCCCACGCCATGATCCAAGGTATTGAGAAGGTTTGTAAAAAAGAGGGGTGCACAAGCCAAGAATTTATCCGGACTGCAATATCAAAGATGCTTTTTGAGCAGTTCAAGCCTGCACCTGAATCAAACATCCTTGTCACAAAAGAGATGAATTTGGGACACAGTAAGGGTTTAGACAATCCATGTTATGATATCCCATTGGAGAGAATAATTGCTGTAAGATATACTCTTGACGATGGAAAAATAATACACATAATGCGTGGAAAAAAATCCTGCTGAGTTTTGCATGTGGATTTTTTGCCCGCCTAGGCAACATAATTATCATTCATGTGGTACTTGGGGGCTATGTTTTTTGGCAATCTCACTGTGAAAACAGTCGGGGGAGATTTTACTGTCAATGTGCCACCGTGTTGTTCTACTATATTTTTACATATTGAAAGTCCAAGACCAGTACCGGTTTGTTTTGTAGTGAACAGTGGATCAAATATCTTGGACTGGATTTCAAGTGGAATTCCAGGACCAGTATCTTCAAATTCAATCTGTATGGTATAACCCAAATCCATCACTCGTATCTTTATTTCGCCCCTGTCATCCATTGCCTGTACTGCATTACTTATCAAGTTAGAAAATACAGCTTCGAGTTTTCGTGGATCACAATTTATTGTTACATCGGTATGTGGTTTTAATATTAAAACTTCTGGAGGAAGCAACGTATTACCAATTGCGCCGTCAATCATTGAAAGTAATGATGTCTGTTGTAGCAAGAGTTCTGATCTTTTTACAAAGTTTAGAACATCATCTATCTGATGTGTTATTCTCTGAATGGCGCGATCAAACCTTCCAAAATGTGGCAATTTTTCTTCGATACGCATGTTCGGTTTTGCTCTCATTATATCCATTGTATTTTTAACAACAGATAATGGATTTCTGAGGTCATGTGCAAGCCTTGCTGCTAATTCTCCTATTACTGTGAATTTTTCAGCTTTTATTAGATCTTGTGTCTTTTCATCCACTTGTTTTGCAAGAAAGTCCCGTTGCATAGATAATTCTTTTTCTTTTGATAGTACTGTATCTAATTTAGATTTTAAATCCCTAGTCATTTGATCATAATGGAATTTCTGTTTTTCAAGTTCTAGATTAGACCTAATCAATTCATCATTTTTCTTGTTCAAAGATGCGCTAATGTCAAGTAAAAACCCCACCTTGTCTTGCAAATCATGGTTAATGGTGGATAATTCTTTGATCTTCTCCATCGATTCGTTTGCAATATTTGTCAGACGTCGTTCTTTTTCTTGTAGTTCACACCTTGTTGCATCCAATTCTTTGAAGGCTTTACCGGTCAATGTGCTTAGATCTTCTAGAAGAGTTTTTTGTGGCTCAGGTTGAGGTTGTGACAATCCAATTTTTAATCAAGTAGCAGATACATTAACTCTTATGGTTGTTTATTTCAAACAAACAGTGCTGTAATGAGCATCATTTTCAACACATATTTAACAAATAGTCAATTCTGAAAATGAATACGTAATCATACCATGTTTTTAACACAAACAAGCTAAGATATTTCCATACGTACTCGTTACCATGTGACAATGCTGGTGAAATAGTGTTTAAACACATTTTTGTACCATATGACGGTTCCAATCATTCAAAGCATGCATTTCATGTAGCACTAGAGATTGCAACAAAATTTGGATCCAGGATTACACTTGTCACCTGTTTGTTTAGACCCCCTGAAGATGAATCATTTTACATTTTAGAACATGTAAAGAATGTGGATAGTCTAAGAAATAATGCAATAATAGATCTAGGTAGGCTGCAGGAGATTGCAAAAATAAACAAGATTTCTGCAGAAGTGCATGTCATGTCATGCAATTCGGCGGTTGAGACACTGACAACATTTGCCAATTCCAACAAAGTTGATCTCATAGTCATGGGAACTAGAGGAAATACAGGATTCAAACCCCTACTCTTAGGCAGTGTTTCAATAGGAGTGTCTCAACATGCCACATGTCCAATACTTCTTGTAAAGTAAAATTACAGAAAACACAATCAATAATGAAAATTAGTTTATCAACAATATCTTTGGTGAATTGTAAATTTTCCTATATAGAACTAGAAATCCAAGAAATTCAAATTGTTCCACAAGAAGTATTGTGTCCAAGTTAACCATCCACCCTCCCATCAGATCATTCATTATGGCATAAGTCATTGATATTATGTGATCTGCATAGTTGATATTAGATACATCAAACATGGTGTTTCCTTGTTTAATGCCCATGATTTTGTGAATATCGATAGAACTCATTTTATTTGTATCATAATTTGAAAATAACATGCTTGATATCAAATGTTTTTCATCAGAGTATATGGTATTTCCTCGTTCAATCCACACAAGAGTACTTGCAAAATACGCAATTAAAACAAGCGAGAATACAATTGCAATTTTGCCAGACTTTCCTTTTATTGTTTTTGTCATCTGATTCAAAAATAAATCACCAAAACGTCCAAGTTTTTGTTTATGAGCCAGAAATATTAACACAAACATGAGCGAGGAAACAAGACCAAGGCTTCCAATCCAGTGAGCTGAAAAATACGCATAAAAGACCATCCGTACTGGTAGAAAGATACCTGTAATTACCCCGAACACAATTAATTTCTCTTTAATGTCAGGCAGTTTGCCCCTCAATGCCTATCATTCCCAGAATAAATTTGACAAGGTCTGATATTTATCTATCTACAAAATGACTCTTAGGATCCTCAGATATTCATGGATTGTTGACAAAATCAGTGTCGATCACAGTTTCTATCAGTCAACATGAATATCTTGAAATGATTTTTTCTAATATAGAATTAGATTATTTTTTCGAATTTTTTAAGGTTTGATGTAATGATCATGGTTCCAGAGTTCAGGTCAAATCTAACCCATCGTCCAAAATTTTCACCGGTGTCTTCAGAAACAAGTGGTATGTTATTTTCTTTTAAGATTTGTTTCAGAGATATGACATTTCTAGGTCCCACGTTAAACAAACCGGTCTCAGATTCATGTGCAAATATAGTAGCCCCCCCTGCCATCTTGGCTTGTATTCTTTTAGGATCTGCACCTTTTTGTATCATGTCGCATATCATGTATGAGAGCGCCTCATCAGCATATTTTCCAATGTCGTTTTTTATAGCAGATTGTTTGCCATCTGATTTTCTTGGCAACATCACATGTGCCATGCCTGCAACGTGTGACACTAGATCAAAAAGACAGATGGCAACACACGAACCAACAAAAGTTTTCAGCTCTTCAGTTTCATTAGTTATTATTTCCAAACATCCCATTTTTATCTCAATTACATGTTTCATTAAAAGATCAAAATCCTACACCATAAGTTTTACTTCGGAAGGGTTTTGAATTAAAAGCATACGTATCACAATACCAGATTTGAGCCCATGGAATTCCACATGTGAGACAATTAGTTCACCTGATTCATTTCCAAAATCAGACACTACTGCTTCCAGCAATGTTCTGAAAAATTCAACTGCATATCCCGGTACTGATGAACATATTTTGTAGCCAGTATCATCAGATATTGCATTGATGATTGATGCAGTAAGTATGTTTCCAATTTCCGATATTGATGACGGTGTAATTTCTTCCAGTTCGTTTGAGATTGTCTTGCCAAGTAGTTTCGATACCAATGTTTTTGATTCGTTTTCTGGGAGATACAACAATGCACCCATGTGTAGATCCCCATCACATTTTATATACACTGCAGACATTACATTCATTTCTTCGAGATCTGAAATTATCAAGTCTAGATTTGTAATGGACATTTCCTGTGTTTTTTTTATAGAATGCGTGATTATCTCTCCCAGCATAGTTCCTAGTGCTGGAATTGTTTTGTGCACAATGAAAGAGTCAAGAACAGAATTTAATTTTTGCAAGTCATTACAGTTAGTACTCAATTTCTACAACTCGTCATTTATCACATAATGAAAAAACACATGTTGTGTATTGAAAACTATTCTCATCATGTTATTTCGACCTGATAACCTTGCTCATCACCATAGCTACGTTAGATCTATCAAATGGCTTTATCACATAGTCTCTTGCGCCTGATTTTATCGCATCCTGTACGATGTGCTTTTGCTCAACTGATGTAACCATGATTACCTTGGCTCTCGGATTAAATCGAATAATTGTCTTGAGGGCTTGTATTCCATCTGCCTTGGGCATGTTCACATCCATTGTTACTATGTCAGGCTTGAATTGCTTGTAGGCCTCAACTGCTGCAAGGCCATCACCTGCCTCATATATTTGAGATACCAATCCGTGTGATACTAGTATATCTTTCAGTACAACTCTCATAAATGATGCATCATCCACAATCAGTACTTTGACTGCACTAGTTGTAGACATGTTATGTCCCCACATGATTTGTAAATTTTGACAATGCTGTAGTTTTAATCATGACAAGTGTTTTTTCATGCAAAAATGTAAATGTCATCAACCATATTTTTCATTCATGATTGTAATATCAGTACGCTTGTTCAATTCGATCATACAGAAGTAACAAATACACAAAATCAAAAAATCACATATCATTCAATTATTGGGTTGCGAGATTTTTTTGTAAATTCGTTCCCTTGCCATTAAGGGGTCGAATAATTTTTGACATCGTTTCCCAAACAGGGTTTCATCCATGCCCAATACTAAATAACCAGAATCTCTCAAACCCTTGTAAAATTTTGTCAAGATTAACTCCTGTGCCTCTTTTTCATAATATATCAACACATTTCTACAAAAAACAACATCAAAAGATTGTATAGTATCAGAGAGAATGTCTCCTGATTTGAAGGTCACCATATCTTTTATAGACTGCACAACCTCATATTCTACATTATTTTGATCATCAGTTATTTTTCTGAAATTGTTTTCGATGATATTTAGTGGTAGGCTTTCAACACTTTTTGCTGGATATCTGCCACGCTCTGCAAATTGGATTGCCATCTTGTTAACATCATTTGCAACAACCTCTATATCCAGATTGGTCATTTTTCCAATCACTTGTTTGAACAACATGGCAATTGAATATGGCTCTTCACCTGAAGCACAACCTGCACTCCACACTCGTATTTTTCTGCGCTCACCAATACCTGACAGTATTTGAGGAAGTATTGATAATTGAAATCTATCAAACACTGTAGAGTCCCTAAAAAAATTTGTAACATTAATTGATAGCGATAAGAACATCTCCTCGAATTCTTTGCGGTCATTTTTTAGAACAAGTGCGTATTGAGAATACTCCGATATATCGAGTATCCTCATTCTCCTATCTAGTCTCCTTTTTATAAACGCAGGTTTGTATCTAACAAGGTCTAGGCCATAGCTTGCAAAAATCTTGTTAAACTCACCCATTACTTCTGCGTTTAGGGTCAAACCATTCAGACTCAATTTCTTCCACTCGGACCGTTTTTGTAGATCATACTACAGTTACCATTCCGGCTCCACGTAGAATCGCTGTTAAATGCAATCATTTCCACATTACCTTTCAGGATTCAGTAGTTTCCTAGCATTATCATAATCTTGGATTATCAACATACGTAATAGCAGACCGCTGTCTTTGCCAGTGAATTCTACTTCTGTCACCATGTCACCAGTAGGACATACAAACTCCGATGCATGTGGCTCTAGCAATGCAGCAAGCGATGTCATTGCAAAATCAGGAGTGGATAGTTCGACTTTTAGCCCTGTGTGATCAGCCAGCGCATTAAAGAAGGAGCCAGACATGATGTTCCCCACCTCCGATATTGCAGATTTGGACATATCATCTAACGAGTCTATTTTATCAATGCACATTAGTTTTGCGGCAATTTCTTTTGCACTTTGTTCTGGCATAGTATATAAAATTCCTAGACGAATGTCACCGCCACCATGTAAAAATACGGAACATGCAACTATTTCCTGGATAACGTTATCTACATGTCCAATTTTAGAAATTTCCATATGTGTTTGTTTTACAACATGGTTGACAGATTCTCCAAGAAGTGACGATAAAGCAACAGATGTTTTTTGTGTAATATAAGAATCAAGAACACCTTCAAGAACATTCACTTCAACTTGGTCTAAGATATTAGTTGTCATTTTTATATCCTATACCAACAAAGACGGCTCTAGAATTAATGCAACTTTGCCATCAGGTAATATAGTGGCATCAGAAAATGTGTTTACTGAATTTGATAACCCGTTGAGACGTTTTATTACTACTTCTTGTTCTCGTTCAAGAGAATCCACAATCAAACCATAGGATTTGCCATCCTTGTCTACTACCACAATATTTACCTGTGAATTTGTCTCATCAGGAGTAGAAACAAGGCCAAGTATTTCAGAAACACGAACTACTGGAACCACCTTGTCTCGGAGTGTTATCATTTCATGTCCATGGACATTTTTTATTTCATTTTTGTTCACGGTTATTGTAGTAGATATGCTTGAGAGCGGCAATACATATTTTTGATCAGATATGTTAACTAGAAGACCTCCAATTATAGCTAAACTCATAGGTATTGTCAACACTATTCTAGTGCCCCTTCCTTTTTCGGTCAGGATCTTTACCTGTCCTCCTACATTTTTCACTTGAGTCATGACTACATCCATTCCAACTCCCCTGCCAGAAATATCTGTGACAGTCTTTGCAGTTGAAAGCCCAGGAGTTCCAACCAGCCCTACGATCTCTTCATCAGACATGTGTGAAAGTTCTTCTACGGTTGTAATTTGTTTTTCTAGTGCTTTTGACTTGATAGCTTCAAGATCGATTCCATTTCCATCATCTTCTACTTGAATTTCCACCCGATCTCCCATCCTGTTTGCACTCAGCCGTATGATGCCAGTTTCTGGTTTTCCTTTCCCTTTCCTTTCAGAGGGAGTTTCAAGACCATGATCCACTGCATTTCGAAGCATATGGAGAAGTGGATCAGTTATTGCATCCAATACAGTACGATCAAGTTCAATGCCGGAATCGTTTACCTCAAGCTTTACTTCTTTACCAAGTGACGCAGATACATCTCGGATCATGCGTGAAAATCTATTGAAGATTTGATCAATTGGAACTAATCTTATCTTCATTGTTTGATATTGGATATCAGTTATCAACCTACCCAGAGTCATCAAGATCTCTCTGCCTTCATCAGAATCATGCGTGTGCATTATCTGCTCTAGTCTCATTTTTGATATCATCATCTCACCTACAAGATTTACAAGTGCGTCAAGATCTTGCATCCTCACTCTAACTGTCGGAGATTTTGCTTGTAGTGCCAATACAGCATCAGATTCATCATTCTTTTGTTTTATTTCTGATGGGTTTTTTACATAGTTTAGAAATTCGCCAAGATCAATTTTTTTTGTTTCATCATGTATCAATTGTTTCAAAATATCTATTCCATAAAATATCACATTCCCAAGTTCTGTGGTCATTGTTTCTTCACCTCTTCTGAATTTATCAAAAATTTCTTCTATTTTTTTACAAATTTCACGAATTTGATCATAACTCATGGTTGCAGCCATTCCTTTTAGTGTATGGGCAGATCGAAACAATACATCAACATGTTCTCGTACAGTAGGTTCTTCTTCAAATTTTAAGAGGTGCTGGTTTAGACTTTCAACATGTTCTAGCGCTTCCTGTACAAACATATCTCTGTATTTACTATTCTCAGACATTTTGTCTTACCGCCTTGATAATTTCATGTGCCAGATCATCAGCATCAACCATTCTGTCAACAGCGTGCAGATCATTAGCAGCTTTTGCCATGCCAAATACTACAGACGATGATTCGTTTTGAGCCAGTGTGAAACCACATCTCTTCTTTATCATCTTCATTCCAAAGGCACCATCTTGTCCCATTCCCGACAACAATACTCCTACAGTACTTGCACCAAAAACCTCGGATGCGGAAACCATTGTTACATTTACTGCCGGTCTTACACCAAATCTTTTTGGTCCACGATCTAGTGTGATTTGCCTAGACGGAGAGACCATCATGTGTATATCCCCCGGAGCAAGTAGTACCGTTCCTTCCATTATTTTATCGCCCTCTGCAGCTTCTTTTACCTGCAATTTGGAAATTGTGCCAAGTCTTTGAGCAAAAGTTGATATAAATTCTTTATTCATGTGCTGCACAATCAAGAAGCCAGCATGTATATCTCCAGGAATATCTTTTAGGATGCTGGATATTATGCGCGGTGCACCAGTTGATGCACCTATTACGACGACTGTTGAAGCCATACCTTCTGTTACAGTATTTGTATTTTTAGACGGTCTTATCTTTGAAATCGCTTTAGGAATCAGAATATCCCTATTAGAACGAGATGCGACCTCTATTTTGGATAATAATGTACCTTTAAGTTTTTCAACTACGTTTGATTCATCATGAGGTATTGAAATAAAATCAACTGCACCAAGTTCTAATGAATCTAGAATTAATTTGGCATTAGAGGGATTGTAATTACTGACAACGATGATGCGCAAATTTTTTTCTGGCCAAAGATTTATGTTTTCAATAAAAGACAATCCATCCATATTTGGCATTTCCATGTCTAGAAGAATGATATCTGGCGAGGCATGTCGTAGTTTTCTTAATGCCTCAAGTCCGTCTCGAGCTGTTTCTATTATTTTGATATGTCGTTCAGAAGATAGAAGATCACTTAGAAGAGATATCATGTAAGAAGAGTCATTTACTATCATCACGCTTATCTGATTTTTCTCAGATGTGGTCATCATGTTATTTCGACCTGATAACCTTGCTCATCACCATAGCTACGTTAGATCTATCAAATGGCTTTATCACATAGTCTCTTGCGCCTGATTTTATCGCATCCTGTACGATGTGCTTTTGCTCAACTGATGTAACCATGATTACCTTGGCTCTCGGATTAAATCGAATAATTGTCTTGAGGGCTTGTATTCCATCTGCCTTGGGCATGTTCACATCCATTGTTACTATGTCAGGCTTGAATTGCTTGTAGGCCTCAACTGCTGCAAGGCCATCACCTGCCTCATATATTTGAGATACCAATCCGTGTGATACTAGTATATCTTTCAGTACAACTCTCATAAATGATGCATCATCCACAATCAGTACTTTGACTGCACTAGTTGTAGACATGTTATGTCTCCGGTGCAGAGGATGTAGTACCTTCCAAGAGTTTTTCCATGTCCAAAATTACAACCAACCTACCTGAAATTTTAGCCACACCCTTGATGTATCCAAGAGATTCAAGATCACCAGAAAGACTAGTTTCAACTTCTTTTGACGTAATTCTCACAACTTGATCAACCTCATCAATCAAAAGACCTGTGAGATTTCCATTAACATCAGCTACGAGAACTCGTGATTTTTGACTGATAATTCCATCACTTGAAAAGCCGAGTTTTTCTTTTACATCTATTACTGGAATAATCATCCCTCTCAAATTCATCACACCTCTGACATAGCTCTTGGCATTAGGTATCTTTGTAATAGATTCCAACGGACGTATCTCTCTGACCTGTTCTATTAAAACTCCATATTCTTCTTTTTTGTGTAACTTGGAATCAAATAGACTGAATACAATCATTTGTAAATTTCCTTCAATAATTGTTTCACTCATTATGTCATTACTCCTTCATTGATTTCAACCATATTTCTTGTTTTAGAAGTTTGATCTTCTGGAAGTTTAAAACCGGCAGTAATCTTTGTTAGATCATCTGCCATACATGCCATTTTTTGCACTGATGCCGCAATTTCTTGAGTTCCAGCAGTTTGCTGCTCAGTAGCAGCAGAAGCTTCTTCAGTTGCAGAAGCATTTTGTTCAGAAACTGCAGCTATTTCAGAAGCAGCCTTTGACAACTGTTCAATAGCGCTAACTTGAACTTGTGTAACATTTGCTACATCCAGTACATTTACTGACACTTCGGTTACTTTGGAAGCTATTTCGTTGAGTGCCTTTAATGCCTTGTCTATTACAATTCTGCCCTCAAATACTTCCTTAGTACCACCCTCTATGCTCAGCACTGTAGCCTTTGCATCCTCCTGTATCTGTTTTATCAAGCCATCTATTTCTTCAGATGATTTTGCAGAACCCTCCGCAAGTCTTTTTACTTCATCCGCCACTACTGCAAATCCCCTTCCCGCCTCGCCTGCCCGTGCAGCTTCTATGGCAGCATTAAGTGCAAGCAAATTAGTTTGGTCGGCAATTTTTCTTATCACATCTACAACTGCAGTAATCTCCCCACTTCGCGCTGCCAACTCTTTTATCTTTTTTGCAGACTCGTTTGTAACGCTGATTATCTTCGACATTCTAAAGTCTGCCTCTGCTGCAGATTTTGAACCCGTTGCAGATATCAATCCTACCTCTTTTGTAAGATCTGCAGTCGTTCCTGCTTTTGAGGCTAGCTTTTTCATATCGTTGGTAAGATTAGCTACTACTTTGCTTGTTTCTTCTAGCTCTTGGGCTTGGATCTGTGAACCCTTTGATATTTGTTCTATTGTGGAAGATATTTGTTGTACCGATGAATTCATTTGTTCGGTTGAAGAGACCACCTGTTCAGAATTTGAAGCAACAAGAGATGAGCCATTTCGTACTTGAGATACTAAATGACGCAAGCTAACAACCATGTCATTAAATGTATTAATTAGTTTTCCAAGCTCGTCATGTGATTTTGATTCGTATAAATTCACTGTGAGATCACCCTGGCTGATTTTTTCTGCAATAGACGTCATTCTGAGTATTGGTCTTGCAATAGAACGCGCCATAAAATATGCGGATACTCCTACAACGCCTTGCATTATGATGCCTGTTACAACATATCGTAAAGTATCATCACTGCCAGTAGTATGACCTGCAGCAGAATAGCTTGCAACGGAAATAGTTGCAATGGAAACAGCAGAGGCTACGTTGACCATGGCAATAATTTTTGTTTTAAGACTTTTTTTGAAAATGGAGTTAAAGTTCATCCTAATGTCAGTTTATCATATAGAACCATAATATGTGCACGTGTGTTTGAATTGATCATACATGTGAATGAGTATGTGGTTTTAGTGCAAAACTTTTGCATTAAAATAATTTAAAATTCAGAATTGGAATTTTCAGTTTTCCTGTTTGCACCTACAAGTTTTTTTCTAAGTTCTTCTTCAACCTCTGTTGCCCGAAGTTTTGAGAAAACTATATCATGCAACAACCCTACATCATGTCTTGCCAGTGCACGCTCTTCTAGTTTTAATAATTCCTTCTTGACATATCCGATGTGTGAGAGCCCCCAGCGATACCCATCTGCTTTGCTCAAGGGTTCAAAATCTTGCATTCTTACAACATTCCAAATGTCATCAGACTGGTTATCGTTTGGTATATTATTCATGATTATCAAGTCAGACCTGAGGAATTAAAACAATTACGCATTCCATGGCTTTATTGCAGACCATTTTGGCATCCAATGTGATGGATCGTGTCCAGCAATACTCTATCTAGAACTCAACCATGCACAAATTTTAGGCTTGTAGTTTTTGAATAATTACAGAGTGCCATCCCGAGGCATATGTCTCATAACCAGAGGAGAGAGCATGAGCAATACAGCATTTTTCATTGCCAAAATCAGACATGGTAAAGCTTTTTTTCTCTTTGAAAAGTTCATTTTTACCCAAGAATTCTATCTTATTCTCAAGTATCATATCCTTTGAATCTGCAAGGAGAAGACCATTTTCATCAACTATGCAAATTCTTGTCTTATCTTTTTCCTCATCTGCAATGTGTACCCCTTTGACAATTTTTTGTGCAAACTCTTCCCATCTAAATACGACCCCCAGGACACCTATTGTGGTACCGTTTTGTTCCCCATGTTCTCGTACCGTACAAGAAAATACAAGGCTTAATTCGTTATTTACTACAGAGCATTTGCTAACAGTTTGGAAACCAAACTCTTTTCCGCTACCAGTTTTCATAGCATTTGCGAACCATTCAGTGTTTTTCACATTCATTCCAACAGACCGATAACTTTCAGGCCTACCATTTACCACAACGTTCCCATCAAGATCACATAATACCAGATCAAAATATACAGTATAAGAATTCAATATAATGCCAAGTCGTTTGGATACAAGATCGTAATTTTCCTTTGTCTTTTTGCACAGTGCATTTACAATTCCATCATCTGTGGCCCACCAACGTACATCACATGATCGTTCATACAAATTTCTGTCGATTAGATCAATGTTAGTTAGTGCAAGATCAGAAAGTCTTGTTCCACGTACAATTGTTGCCTGGTTTTTTATCAGAGTTCCCAATTCATCTATAGAGCCCCGACTTTCATTTCTCATCTTCTTACTAACTATGCCAATTTTGCCAGAGAGATCATTCATTTGCTCTGCCACTACAGAGAATGCTTTTCCTGCCATGCCTGCTCTGCTTGCCTCAATTCTTGCGTTAATTGCAATCATGTGTGTCTGTCCGTTTAGTCGTTCAATTTCATTTATTGCCGACTCTACTTTACTTGCAAGTATTTCCGATAGTTCTGCGACTCGCTCAAGTGTGAAATTACCACCTTTCTCTTTGGCATTTTGTTGACGCAAAGACGAGTTAGACTCTTCAGGTCTCAACAGCATATTACTCATTTAATTCACATCCAATAAAGAATAATTAATCAATTTACAATCAACAGGACAACTCATTTTTTTATCACATTTTCATCCAATTTCCGCTTAATATGATAACGTATGCGTAGAACGAACATACAAGAGGTATCATAGGAGATTGCCAGATTGTAAGAAACAATCTGATCTTTATACTGAGAATCTTTGTTTGTTCAATTCACACAGACTTGTTGATAATACTACCTAACACAATCCCAAAAACAATGAACTTGGCAGTAAGAAGCAGAAAGACTCGTAGAGGAGTCATCGGTATAGAGTCTGCAATAGTTATGATAGCATTCGTAATCGTTGCTGCGGCTTTAGCCTTTGTCGTTCTCAACATGGGTTTTTCAACAACACAAAAGGCAAAGACAGCAATTACATCATCTGTCGTAGAAGCAAGTAGTGCACTTGAGATTTCAGGCAAAGTAACCGGATTTGGAGATATTGCACATTCTCAACTCAATGCCACCGTGATACCGCTCAAGGTAGCAGGGGGCGGAGACGCAGTAAGTCTTGATCCTGCTTTGACAGACATCAAGTATTACAGCAATACTGTAAGATATGACAACATCTTTGGAGTAGGTTGTGCGTTAGGAAGTCGTGGAAATATCATCAACGCTTCCGGTGCAGTAGCAGCCGGCATGATTGGAAAGGCATGCATAGACCATGATCCTCTTACCAATCTGGGAGACAATCAATATCCAAACAGTACCAAAGCAATGATCTATTGGGATGTCAATGCAAACAACAACAACATACTTGACCAGGGTGAACATGCAAACTTGGTAATTGTTTACAAGAATGGTGACCAACCAAAACAACTAGACAATGTCAAGGCCGAAGTCATAGTACCAACTGGTTCTGCATTGACTGTAGAAAGACAGGTGCCAGCAATTACAACAACAACTGTGGACCTAGGGTAGGTAGAATATGATTTGAAGATCATCATATCAAATCCACTCTTTTTGATAACAAGGTTATCTAGTAAAACACGAATATTTGCAACAATCAGCACAATGGCATGCTATGGCTTATTCCTCTACGAACTTTTGCCAGAATATCTATTTAGTTTTCCCACATCAATATACTATTTTGTAATTCCAGTTGCGATAATTGCAATAATACTTGTAGGCATTCCAAAATTTACTGCAAAGAAGATGCCCGATCAAGACTTGAACCAAGGAGTAGAACAAGCGGCATCTCCAATTGAAAGTGTTTCTTTTGAAGCGCCAAAACAAGAAAGTGGCATGATCATGACAAATAACATTCCTGGAGGGATAATGTCAGACATAATCATGCCTTCGCCTGCATCACCGGGTGAGACTATGATTTCTCCATCTATGACAAATCCAGTAGTTGATGAAAATGTCTTAAATGACATGGTAACACGTGCTGTGGATCCATTTCAAAGAGAGTTAGTAAGAATGCAAGATACAGTAAGTGATGTAAAAGCTGAAATCAACTCAATTCGAGGTACAATTCAAGATCTGACACTGACATTTGAAACATCATTGACTGATCTCAAGGCGTTTCAGACAGAGATAGCAAACCCCCTCAATTTTATGCGTAAATATTTTGATTCCATCGATATCAAGGGGTTATCAGATCCAACACTTCCGCTTCATGCAGATCAGTCACCAATGCATATTGTAAACAATGCAGAAAATTCCATGCCAAATAATCCAGACCAACAATCAGAATCTAGTCAAACCGTGGTAACAAACAGCAGTTTACCTACAACAGCTACGAAACAAACAGAGGAAGTTCAACCAAAACAAGAGTTGCAAGAATCAATTCCATTCACCCAATTGTTCAACGGCAGTCTCACTCTTGGCAAACTCATGACAACGACTACAATATTGGAAGAAATTCTTCAAACAGTAGACAGAAGCTCGATTGACATTTTAATAGAGCAATGCAAGTTGATGGGTCTCAGGCAAGAAGATGAGCGAGTCATATACAACATCATCAGTTTGATGGACCAATCAGGATTATCAGTCAAAGAGATACTCATAATGCTATACAAGTTTGGCAAAGTCATGGGCATAGCAGACAAGGAGGCAGATTTGACATATGCAAAACTTATGATGAATCAAGGCAAGCCACAGGGTTCGCTTGTTACAGTGGAATCAAAGGTGAAATAGATGGGTTCAGCAGTATTTACAGAAGCAATTCTCATCGTAGCATCGGTTATCATAGCTGCTGGCCTTGCAGGGGTAGTTATGACAAAGGTAGGTACATTCCAATCCACTTTTACCCAGACAACTGAGAACCAGAAACAGACCATACTGACAAACATCAAAATCATTTATGCACAGAATTCAACATCTACAAGCGTAAGCGCATGGGTGAAAAATATTGGGACGTATTCAATTACTAATACACAGAACATTGATGTGTATTTTGGACAAACTGGTGCAATGCAGAGAATTCCATACAATGCAGGATCACCATCTTGGACATTTTCTAGTCCAGTAACTAGTTGGGACAAGGCAAATACCGTACAGATCAACCTTTCAAATTTATCAGCCATTCAATGTAGTAGTGTATACGAGTTACAAGTAACAACACCAAACGGCGTTAGCGATGAATACTTCGCTACATTCTGCTAGGTGATATACTGTGGGATTAAGTATTGCAATCTCTGGCGGAATTGTCACCTTTGCCATAGTATATGCCATGATGTCATTTCCTGCAATACTTGATGATACTACAAAGGTGAGTGCATCTTCAACACAGATGTCAAGCACACTTAATTCAATTCTGCACACAAACATCAATCTTTCAAATTTACAAAATGTAAGCGGTAGCAGTACTGTTAATTTTTCAATAAATAATACTGGAAATACCATATTGTGGAATTACAACAAGTTTGACGCAATAGTTACAT
>JAGWGC010000030.1 GCA_028867615.1 Nitrososphaerota archaeon
ATCAGATGATCATCTCAAATCTTGATTACGCTTAAATGCTTACCCAGTGTGGTTTTTTTGGGCTCGTGGCGCAGAGTCTAATTGACGCGAAACATGGATAGCGCGGTAGCCTCCTAAGTTACAGGTCGAGGGATCGAAGCCCTCCGAGCCCGTCTTATTTTAAATTAAAAATTTAGGTTAAAGTTGTGCCAGGAGTATTTTGTACAACAGTTTTGAAGATGTCCACTGTGTAATTCCCTTCAAAGATGTGGATAACCTTATTGCCTTCCACAGACTTTACTCTGAAATAGTGTTCGTAGGAACCGTCACTTTTTACATCGGTTTGTGCAACATAAACTGGTTTTCCATTTTGGTATATCTGAATTATAACAGGATAACCAGGTGCAGCGTTTTGTACTGTTCCCCAAACGCAGCCAAATGGTAATTTGCTATCTCCTGGAATATACATGGAAACAACACTTTTTTCTACAACAATATTTCCTTCAGGTGCTACTACCAGATTTTGGTTCCATTCCGCACCCTGAGAGGTAGGTAGTGTAATACTTGGAAGTAAAAGTATGAAGAGTCCAAAGATTGCGCCTATCAGTAACTTCATGCCAGCAATTCCGTATTGTTAAATATTAAGTTGACGTATTTATTATTCACGTCACTTGATATCAGAAGAGAAACTAAATGATGGATGCAAATGTAACTGCCATTATGGTGGAGCAATAAGCTGTCCTTCGTGTAAAGAAAATCATGGTAAGCACTTTTGCGCACACTGTAAATAGGCTATTTTTTCTTTTTACTACTTTCTTTTGCAGCCAAAGTCTTTAGATTGGCAAGATCTACTTTTAGTTTCTCAATCTCAACGAGTGTGTTAAGATTTGATATCTCAGATTTTAGACTTTCAATCTCTTCATCTTTGTTCTTAAGTGAACTTCGAAGTGAGTCTAATTCAGCGTTTAATTCAGATTTTGCTTGACTAATCTGATTAGATGTCATTTGTAGGGTTTGGCCGCTGCTATGGCTAGTTAGCTTTTTTTTTTCTTCGTGCTCGTGTGCTTCAAATCTGTGCATATACTGAGTACTTTTCAGAGCCAGCCAGCATATGGCTACCAAGAACCATGAGATAGCTGAAAAAACCACAAATATTTGATTTGTAGCTGCAGGCATGACAAAATACATTATAGTCATTGCTATTGCAAGACAACTTGTCACGATTGTAGGTGTATCATATTGACGTCCCATGAATTTACCTTTTGGAAGCCTGAATATAAATAGTAATGCAGATTTTCAGAATAAAAAAGGACTTTGTAAAAATGAAAAAGGGGTTAATGCTAATCAGTACTTTGAGTAGTCTTCCCTTGTGCGATCTCCATTTCTGGAACTTCAGACTGTAAAATCTTTATCTTTTGCAGAAGTTCATTTCGAAGATCCCTAGCTACTCGTCTGACGGTTGGTCTTGGAACCCCAAGTTCTTCTACTACTTTAGAGTAGATATCTTGTTTATCTGTAAGGCCTTTGTCAAGCAATTCATTGATTGCTTGTTTGATGCTTGTGCTTTGAGTAGTACGATTCACGAATTTTAATTTCCAGATGTTCTATATAAGACTGTTACTATGTTTTTGGTAATAATTTTTGATACTCGAAAGTTTGACTTTGACGCAAAAATAGAATTGTGTGTTTGTATCACAGAATCATAGTTTTTGAAGAAATTTTACAAATAGAAATTTGTTATCTAAAATGTTTTTATTTTACGATTTATTATGACCATACAGAACTAGTAACTTAACCTGTCCCACTGAAAAAAGTGGAGAAAAGTTCTTATGATTAAAAATTAGTTGTCAAGAGGTGTCCAAGGCAACTATTGAAACAAATTTTGGCAACATAGTCTTTGAATTATTTCCAAATATTGCTCCAGAAACTGTGAGAAATTTTACCAAATTAGCAAAAAGTAACTTTTACGATGGAACACTATTTCATCGTGTAATTCCTGGTTTCATGATCCAAGGAGGAGATCCAAATACAAAGAAGCCAGATAAGAGCAATTGGGGCATGGGCGGACCAGGATATACAATAAAGGCGGAATTCAGCTCCAGATCTCACCTTAGAGGCATAGTATCAATGGCAAGGGCTATGGATCCAAATAGTGCAGGCTCTCAGTTTTTCATAGTAACTACAGATAGTACCTTCCTAGACAAGCAGTATACTGTCTTTGGGCAAGTCCTGCAGGGAATGGATGTGGCAGACAAGATTGTCAAGATTCCAAGAGACAAAAATGATTGTCCTCAGCAGGAAGCAAAGATTGTTCGCATAAGCATATCAGAATAGGAAATTAGAGTTGAAAATTCTCCCTAGTCTTCTTCTCATATCAATACTGGTTCTTTCAGGCTCACAAGCATTTGGTCAGTTGTCCATGGGGGATTCTCCTCATGAAGTTGTCAAGGTTACCATTGATGAAAATGGCACCGCGCATGTGACACATGAAGTCAACTCTACCGCTGCAAATTTGAAACCAATTCAAATTGATACAGTAAATGGCAACATGAATAATCTTACTGTTACAGATGCCAATGGCAACCCCGTTGAGTATGCCAAGATCCAAAAAACACCATTATCCATTATCATTAATGTTTCACAACGAAATATGACTTTGGTCAAGTATGATCTGGTAAATGCTGTAACAAATACTGATGGAGTATGGAGATGGAATTATTATGAGCCGCAAGATACTGACTATACTGCATTTCATTTTCCAAAAGGAGTTGACATGGTCTGGGCAAATAGCAGGCCTGTATATCTTGGAAATCTTGGTCTAGGTCAACATGGAAATGGATTCAGATTAGAGTATGTCATAAATGAACCTATGAACATTCAGACTGTTCAAATGGCAGGAAAGAACTTTTCAGTTGGAGTAAGAACCGTATCAGGACTTGGAGACTATGCTTTTGATGAATCACTAAAAGCATATTCATTCAATATTGACAAGGCAAATGTGCCAATCACTGTGATAATGCCGCAGGCTCTTTTAGCTGGTCCATATGTTGTGACGTTAAATGGTAATGCAACATTACACCAAGAATTCCACAATAATGCAACACATGCATGGATTGGATTTGAACCAGCCAAAAATGGCACCATTCAGATAACGGGGGGAGCGATTGGTCAAGGACAACAAACTGGCATACCCAGTTCATCCAATAATGCCACAATAGAAGGTACCACACCTACAAATCAGTCTGATAATACGTCAACCTATCTTTTGATCGGAGGCATTATTGCAGCAGGAGTAGCTGGAATCATAATTGTGAAAAAGACTAGATCAAATGTGTCATCCAAGCCAGAAAAGACTTGAGATAAAATTTTAACTTAGATTATTAATAGTAAAATATCAATTAGCCACATGCAATGTGGATGTCATTGTATAAAATGTGGCAGTATGGAATTGTCATCTAAGCAGGTTGGAGAGACTGAAAAAGACGGATATTATGATATGCATCATACCTGTCTTAAATGCAAAGCACACTTTGACCATCTGGAGGGCGATGTCTTTGATTCGTGTGAAAAGTGTGGATTTAATGTTTAATTAACTTCAAGTAATTTTACTCTAGAATAATAGCTGCGTTTTTCTCTCAAGTCCTTTTGAAGTTCATGGGCAAAGGCCATACTTGCAAGTGTTTTTGATACGTCTAGTGGAACTGTAGACCAGCCATATTCTCGTAGTTGTGCTACTACCTCAGAGACAGTTCTTGGCTGATCAAAAAAAGCATCCTCAATTAGTACCTGCATTTTGCTCCTAATCTGATCTTTGTTGATAAATGTGGGCGTGGCAAATTCAGGTTCGTGAATCTCAGCATCATCAAGTGAATGTAACAATCCGGTTGTTTGTGGAATAGATTGATTATAGGAATACTCGTACTGAACATTGTTATTTGTAGAATCTTTGACAAATGATGCTAGATTGCATATGACTTGCTCTACGCTTTCGTTGTCTATATAGAAGTCCTTTGACTCTATTTCAATTTCATTTTGACCATATTTTATCTTAATTCTTGCCATTTTATAACTTTCAATTCTGATTTACTTGATTTATTTTGTTAGCTCTAAGTAGCTTAGAAAACTGATCAAAATATTTACACAACTTATCTGGATTTTTTTTCTGTATAGTCCTAAAAGGGAATATTCAATTTATTATATCATGGAAAGACGCTCAAAGATAATCATCATAGTTTGTGTTATTGTTGCAGTAGGCATATTTGGATATTCTCAGTATCTGTCTGCCACTAATCTCAGTATATCAATACTCGAGAGCAAAATAATACAGAGAAGCGAAAATAACTCACTATACAATATGACACTACAATTCCAAAATCCTTCGTTACTTCCTATTAACGTAGGACAAACAGACTTTGTCATATCAATTAACAATGAGAATCTTGGGACAGGTACGCTGCAGCCACTTGTAATACCGCCCATGGGAAAGATTTCATCTCAGACGCCATTTACTGCGGATAATACAATTCTTGACAAGTATAACAAAAGTAGTAATGTTCCAAATATCAAGTTGACTGGAACAAGCAAGTATAGAATTTCAATAATATCCGTAAATGTTCCATTCACATATTATCCAACAGAACAAGAAGCCAGAGAATTTATACACGGTTCCTAAAATCAACAGGTAGTGTATGCTGACCATATTTGGATCAATAGCTTACGATACGATAAGGACTCCTACGAAAATTGTTAAAAATGCATTAGGGGGAGCAGCAACATACGCTGCAATATCTGCAAGTTTCTTTGTAAAGCCCGGTTTGATTGGAGTAATAGGTCAGGATTTTCCAAAAAGTTATCAGAATATACTAAATAGGTTTGTTGACACGCGCGGTGTAGTTCATGCAAAAGGCAAGACGTTCAGATACGATGGAAGTTATGATTCAACTTTGAGTATACGTACAACCAACAAGACAGAACTTAATGTCCTGAAGGATTTCAAACCTGTTGTGCCAGAAGAATACCGCAAGTCAGAGTTTGTATATCTTGCAAATAATGATCCTGCCCAAAATACTAGAATTCTAAAGGAATTTGATAGAGTCAAGTTTTCAATGTGTGATACCATAGAATTTTGGATATCAAGTAAAAGAAATGATGTTATCAAGATGATGGGCTCTGTTGATTCAGTTGTAATCAATGATGAAGAAGCGAAATTGCTTACAAAGAATCACAATTTGATCAAGGCTGCAAAAAAGATCATGGAGTGGGGAACAAAGTATGTCATAATAAAAAAAGGTGAACATGGCTCTTTGTTGTTTTATGAAGACGTGATATTCCCATCGCCTGCCTTTTCAATGGAAGATATTGTAGATCCTACAGGTGCAGGTGATTCTTTTGCAGGCGGAATGATAGGATATCTCTCAAGCAAAAACAGCACAAAAATCTCAACCATCAGAGAGGCTGCAGTATATGGAAATGTCATGGGTTCTTTTGCAGTGGAAAAATATGGGGTATATGGGATAACAGGATTGAAGAGATCTGGTATCAAGAAGAGATTTGACAGATACAAGAAGATGGTACGTTTCTAACAAAGGTTATAGATATCAAATTAAAAAATAGAATAATGGATGACAAGCTAGATACAATTTTCAGTCTCCAAAAAAATCTTGAAAAAATGATGAATCTTGATCGCTATCCAAAAGACACCCAGGGAAAGATTTCTGCACTCTGTACAGCAATAATTCATGAAGCAGTTGAGCTTCAAAGAAATACAAATTGGAAGTGGTGGAAAAAACCTACGCCATTTGATGAAGCTGCAGCCCGTGAAGAGCTAATAGACATATGGCATTTTGTAATTCAAGCTTCACTTGAGCTTAACATGACTCCAGATGATATTCTAAAAGAATATCAAAAAAAGCATCAAATAAATAGACAAAGACAGATAGATGGTTACTAAGTTTATCTCAGAGTCTTAATCATGGTTTTTAGTTGTGAGATGCTAGTTTCTCCTACTTTGTTTACGATTTTTACTTGTCCTTGAAATTTTGATACTTGTTTTTTTGTAACTGTCAATATGGGATGTGGGCTTGTGGAACCAATAATTTTCTGGTCTGCATTAATTCCATTTTTGTACAAACAGAGTAAAGAATCACCTGGTTTGTGTCCAAGTGTATCTTTTCCACATAGTATGATCGTGTCAATTTTCTCGTTTGATATTATAGATCTCACAAGAGAATCAATTCCTTTGTTTTCAGATAACAGTCTGCCAGCTATTGCAACCTCTTCTATAATAGATGATTTTGAAATATCTTTTAGTAAACTCATGCTTGATAGGGTACAAATTACAATGTTTGATTTTGGATCCCCGAAAAATATCTCATCCTCTATTGGAAGAAGGATCCTGCACAATTCTCCTGCAATATTTTCAATCAGATTCATGCAATCAATCTGTGCAATGTCTTTGAAATATAATGCAAGTCATTTTCTGTGACCAATGGATTAACTGGAAGACTGAGTACAGAGTTGGCAGCCCAATCAGTAAGAGGAAGTTTAAGAGATTTTTTGTAAAATGGAGTTTTATGCACTGGAATAGAATAGTATGCAGTTGCGCCTATTCCTTGTGAATTTAGCTGTTTCATTAATTTATTGCGATTTTTGGTAGCAATTGTATAAAGATACCAATTTACATTAACATTATTTCTTTCTTCGGGCAATATGACATTAAGATCAGACAAGAGTTCACTAAGAATTGTTGCATTCTTTTTTCTTTTTTCCAAAAATTTTGTAAGTTTTTTCATCTGGACTTTGGCCAGTGCAGCACAGATTTCTGGGAGTCGTAGATTCAGTCCAAGTATTCTGGTGTCATATCCATGAAGCATTCCATGATTTCTGATCTTGCGCAGTTTCTCAAAGAGTTTTTTATCATCTGTGACTATAGCTCCGCCTTCTCCAGCAGTTATGACTTTAGCAGCATACATGCTAAAGCAACCCATTTTTGAAAATGTTCCAGATTGTTTTTTCTTATATGTAGTTCCTAGTGATTGACATGCGTCTTCAATTATCTCAAGACTATGCATGTCGGCAATCTCAGAAATTTCATCCATGTATGCAAAATTTCCATATAGATGAACTGGCATTATTGCCTTGGATTTTTTGGTTATCTTCTTTTTGAGATCACTTGGATCCATTGTATAATTTTCAGGACGTATATCAACAAACACGGGCTTTGCCCCAACTGACATAATTGAATTAGCAGTTGCTACAAATGTAAAAGATGGTATCAAAACCTCGTCGCCTTGTTTTATGTCAAGAGCATAAAGTGCAGCTTGTAAAGCAGCTGTTCCAGAGTTTACTGCTATTGCATATTTTGATTTTGTATAGGAAGCTAAAAGTTGTTCAAACTCTTGTACTCTCTTTCCTCCAGCATTTGCTGCAGTTGTAAGAGATTTCTCTGTTAATACGGAATGTACTTCGTTTATTTCGTCTTTTTCAATAATTGGTATATTTATTGGAATTTTCAATAATACAATGGAAAATTTTCACCATAATTAAACTTCCTAAATTAAAACCAATTCTTATATTTTGGAGATATGCATCGAGATCAAATGAAGGTACACCTGCAAGAAAATGATCCTAGTTACAAGATCTTCTTGTATGTTTTCTATGTTAGCGCGTTCATAATGTGTTCTATCACCATATTTGGATTCTATGCTATGATACAGGAATGGTCTGCCAAGGGCACATATGTAATGGGTGAAGTACTTGTCAAGACAGAATTCCCAACCCCGCACTTTGCTAAATTACTAACATGGTTATTTTTTACATCAATTGTTAGTTGGTATTGCGTTTCACGGATAGGTTGGAAAAGAACAGTCACTGTTTCAAAATGGAAACTTGCAATGGTACAACTGATGCTCTTGGGATTAGCAATAATTACACTCTATGAAACAATTTACAACTTTATTCTATTGAGTTCCCAAATCACTGCAGGAATGATAAATGGTGCTACTCCTGACATTGATTCACTTACAATAGCATATCCGGATCCAAATAGACCGTGGAATCTCATCTTTGCAACAAAGATGTTTCTTGCAGCATTCCTCATAAGCGCACATGCATTTTATCTTAGTACACGTCCTAGAAAGTCAGTTCAAGAACTTGATGCTTAAATTTATAGGAATACATGTTGGAATCTGGCTGGAATGGATGTAACAGAAAAAATCAAACTTGTAAAAAGAGAGCCCACTGAAGAAGTAGTAACTGAAGAAGAGTTATTGAATCTGTTTAACACAAATTCACAGCCCAAACACTACATTGGTCTTGAGATATCTGGTTTCATGCATTTAGGTAGTTTGATACTAACAGGATTTAAGATAAATGACTTTATCAAAGCTGGAGTAAAGTGCACTGTATTTTTGGCAGATTGGCACACTTATCTGAATAACAAACTTGACGGGGACTGGGATAAGATACGAATGGTATCAAAATACTATGCTGACGCATTCAAGATGTTTTGCCCAGGAGTTGAGATTGTTGAAGGCTCGCAACTTTATGAGTCAAGAAGAGGATATTGGTTAGACCTTGTCAAATTTTCAAAGAACATGTCGCTTGAACGCACCATGCGCTCGATGACAATAATGGGAAGAAGTGCAGAGAAAGACAAGATTGATCTTGGTCAGCTTTTCTATCCTCCAATGCAAGCTGTAGATATCCATACAATGGATTTAGATATTGTTCATGCTGGAATGGATCAAAGAAAAATACACATGCTTGTCAGAGAGATCTTCCCGAAAATGAAGTGGAAGGTACCAGTTGCAGTTCATCACCATATTCTTGCAGGACTTGGAGAGCCAGAGCCTGCCTCAAATTCTGACTCAGATTTTGTGTCAAGCAAGATGAGTAAATCAAAGTCTGCATCAGGAATATTTGTTCATGATACAGATGAAGAAATTAATTTAAAATTCAAAAAAGCGTGGTGTCCTGAGGGAATTGTAGATAAGAACCCAGTACTTGAGATCTCAAAATATGTTATTTTTCATGAATTCAATGAAGTTATAGTAGAGCGCCCTGCTAAATTTGGCGGTAACGTTACATACACAAACTATCAAGATTTAGAAGTAGATTTTGCACAAAAAAAATTACATCCGTCGGATCTAAAGGTTACAGTCTCCAAATATGTGACCAATATAATCAGGCCGATAAGGGAGAAAATTGTCTTAACCGAAGAACTTTCAGAGGCAATAAAGAAAACTACTTGAGAGTTGGTCTTACTTTTCTTGAAAATAGTGATATCATATCAAGTGATTTTGATAACCCTATGAAATTGACAATAAAGTAATTTATTCCAATTTTCTGATATTGTTGCAAGTAATAGCTTACCTCGTCTGGAGTACCCACTGCAATACTATCGGTTGAACGTATGATAAATTCTGCAATTGATTCATTTTTCTTTTTTAGTTTTGATATAATATTTTTTACATCATCACTATCTTTCCCAACCAGAATTCGTAACAATACAGAGTTTTCTATTTCATCATAATTTCTTTTGACAAGTTTACAGTTCTCTTTTAGTAGTTTTATTTTTTCTTCTAAAATTTCAGGCGTTCCAAATGGATGATTATACCTAGTAGCATGTCTTGCTACAACCTTCATGAGACTTTTTCCTGCCCCACCTATCATAATTGGTGGGTGAGGTCGCTGAATGGGCTTTGGATTACAGATGGCATTTTTAATAGAATAGTGTTTCCCTGTGAAACTGGATTTTTGATTTTTCCACATCTTTTTGATTATTTGGATAGATTCAGCAAGTTGTTCTACTCGTGTCACTAGATCATCAAATTTGTATCCATAGGAATCATATTCATATCCAAACCAGCCTGCTCCTATACCAAACTCTAGTCTTCCATTGCTTATTGCATCAAGTGTTGATGTCATTTTTGCCAAAAGAGATGGATGTCTAAAAGAATTGGATGTCACTATCTGTCCTATTCGAAGTTTTGATGTTATTGAAGAAATTGCAGAAAGAAGTGTGTAGGCCTCAAAAAAAGTTTTGGTACGGTTATTTGATGGATGTGAAACAAAATGATCATAGACATATCCTGCATCAAATCCAAGATTTTCTGCAGTTAGTGCAACATTTTTTGAAAACAAAAATTGTTCATGAGGATTATCAGTCTGAAACTCATCTAGCCATCCTTGTGGTATGGTTAGTCCAATCTGGACTGATGTCATGTTATTTTCTGGTCTGCTGCGGCTCTACAATATTATATTTTGATGTATAACCACGTGGATTTATCATCAAATCTTTGTACATAAAAGTAGAAGAATTACCAATTATCACAGTAGTGATCATGCCAAGCTTGTCATTGTGTTTTTCCATGTTTTCCAAATCGGTTAGAACTATTTCTTCTGATTCTCGAAATGCACCCTTTACAATTGCTACTGGTGTGTTGGGCGATCTATATTTTAGAAGAAGTTTTCTCGTATCTTGTAATTGATGAATCCTTTTTTTGCTTGCGGGATTGTATATTACAATAACAAAATCACCCTGAGCTGCTGCTTCTACTCTCTTTGTTATAATCTCCCAAGGTACAAGCAGATCACTCATACTTACTACAGCAAAATCTGTCATGAGAGGAGAACCAACTAGTGCAGCACAAGAATTGAGCGATGAAACTCCCGGAACTATCTCAACCTGAAGACCAATTTTTCTGTCCCATCCCTCTTCTGCCAAGATTTCATAGATCAAACCTGCCATTCCATATATTCCTGGATCTCCACTTGATACAAGCGATACTATCTTTCCAGATTTTGCAAGATCAATACACTGGTGCGCCCTTTCAACTTCTTGTGTCATTGCATACCTGTGAACTTCTTTTCCTTCTATCAGATCTGCAACCAGATTGACATATGTTTCATAGCCAACAATTGTGTTACTTTCTTCAATCGCTTGCTTTGCGCGAAAAGTCATATGGTCATGATGACCAGGTCCTACACCTACAATAAACAGCTTGCCGGTCATGTATAGTAAGAGATTTTCAAAGTAAATTTATCCCTTTTGATGTTTTCATGGATTTATGATTGGACAATCAAGAATGTAACTGCTACCAAGAGCTGTTGCTTCTTGTACTGTGATATTTCCTGCTGATTGTTCATATTCGATATCATTTTTATTTTCTAAAACTTTTGCATTGCTTGGATCGTTCCAATTTATTATTGAAATTTTGCAGATAGGACTATAAGTAGAATCCCCTGGTTGTGCACTAGAAATTCCTTCTTGATAACCAAATGGTCCTGCACCTTGCAAACCATTAGTAAAGTGATAAACATCTCTTGCTGACAAGCTAAGAAGTGAAAGTGAAGGAATGTATTGAATTCCCATAGTTTGTGCAGGTCCTTTAGGAGTTCCTGCAGTAATAATATAGTATATTGTCTTTCCATCTGGTCCCCATCCCCTATGTCCAACAAAGGTTGCAGTCATGTTACTTACATTGATATCAAGTACTTGTCCATTCAAGTACGATGTCTGATCTGACAATATCTTGTTGGTTCTCACACTCAATGTACCTCCGTCCCAGATTACTTGTGGAGTATTCAAGATTGTATCAGTGACAGTCAGTTTTATTTTTCCCGTCATGTTTGCATCAAGAATTGCTTTTGTGGAATTAAGAAGGAATGGTCCTCGTCCTATATTCCATGATGCCTGAATTACTTTGCTTAATGGGCTATATTGCTTGTCAGAGGGTGTAAACGATAATACATCATCTTGATATCCTTGTGTTCCATTTCCAGTGATTCCATTTGTAAAGATGAAGATGTTATCAAATGATGTAATTGGAGCATGAGCCAATACCGGTGATAGTTGAACCTTCCAGTTTTGTTTGTCTGAGATTGTATTTGCTACAAGATTGTTACTTGAATCAGTTATTATATAATAAACAGTCTTTCCATTGACCAGTCCCTCATGCATAGGTATCTGTACTGGAATTGTGCTTTCTGCTAGTTTGATGGTATAATTTTCAGTTAGTGGTGTGACGACAGCTTGAATGACATCAGGAGTCGTTACCCTTATCCATCCATCAACACTCACGGTAGCAGTAAATTGGCTAGAATTTGTTGAATAAAGGCCGATTGCAGATCCTGCAAAATCCATACTACCACCAGTTGAATTTGTGTCAATTGTTGTCTGGGCATAAAGTGTATTGCCATCTACTGTCCAAATTGGTTGTCCCTTTGAATCACTCTTGTTAATTTGATGTAAAATAACAACTTGAACAGGCTGACTTGAACTGTATGTAATTGTTCCATGGTAAATAGAACCGCTGTTTGGCGACAACACTATTGCCAACTGTTCATTGCTGTGGCCAATTCCGGGATCTTGTATGGATGTAATTGTTTTGGTGAATTGGATTTTCTTTATTGATCCAGCATTAGCGAGCTGATCATTGAATAATGATAATGAAGTTACAAGGCCTCCAATTATGATAATAATTGCTAAAAGTAAAAACCTGTTCATGTTCTATGAATATCTAATTTACATAAATATGCTTTTAGAAAGAATTTCGATTACTTGCCAAGCTTAAACTCATCATGCAATGCCTGTACTGCTGCATTACAATCAGCGTCTTTGACTACAAATGCAAGATTAAGCTCAGACGAACCTTGGGCTATCATTATTACGTTTACGCCTTTTTTTGCTACAGCCGTGAATACTTTTGAGGCAACACCTGTAATTCCCCTCATTCCAGAACCAATGAGAGCCAAGATGGAGACGTCTACTGTAACATCTACTTTTTTAATGACTTTGCCAAGCAAGTTCATTTCAAGTGCATTTACTGCTTTATCCAAATCGTTCTTCTTCACTATAATGGATATGGATGACTCGGATGGACTTTGAGATATCATCATTATGTTGATACCTTCTTTTGCAAGTATTGAAAATATTGTAGCTGCAGTACCGGGCGCACCAACCATACTTCCGCCCCTAACATCAATTAGCCCGGTATGTCTTATTGTGCTGACACATTTTACGGTCTTTTGTGTATCAGCTTGGGGAGTAGCAGTAACCAGTGTACCCGGATTATCAATGTTAAACGTATTTCTTATACGTAAAGGAATTTTTTTTGCAACAAGCGGCTCAAGTGCTCTTGGGTGAATGTATTTTGCACCAAACAATGCCATTTCCATTGCTTCAATGTATGATACCTCTTTGATCAGTTTAGCATCTTTTACAATTTTTGGATCGGTTGTCATCAAACCGTCTACATCGCTCATTAACCAGACTTCGTCTGCCTTTATGCTTGATGCAATAATAGTTGCAGTATAATCAGACCCACCTCTTCCAAATGTAGTTATGTTGCCATGCTGATCGGCTCCAGCAAAGCCTCCAATTACTGGCATGATTTTCTTTTGCAGAAGATTTTCTACTGTATGAGATACATGTAAGCGTGTTGTATCCATGAGCGGTTTTGCTCCTCCAAAATTAGAATCTGTAACTATTCCTACATCTTTTCCTGTAAGCGGTACCGCCTTTATGCCCATCTCATTTAATGTAAATGCAACCAAGTTTATCGACAATCTTTCACCAAATGAGATCATGTAATCAGAAGACCGCGGTGTAACCTCTCCAAGTAGTAACATTCCATGCAACAGATCCTGGAATTCATCAAGATCTGCCTTCATTTTACTGATCAAGTCTTTTTTTATTTTTGAGTTTTTTACACATTGTTCCGCAATATCAGTATGCATCTTGATGATTTTCTTTGCAAGCGAACTTGCAGCTTCCTTGTTTCTATTTTGAATCAGATGTGTTATTCTGATTAAATCATCTGTAACCCCACTTATGGCAGAAAACACTGGAATGATTTTATGTTCTTTTGTTAGTTTTTTTATGAGAGTTGCAACATTTTGTATATTTTGCGGAGAGGAAACAGAAGTTCCGCCGAATTTTAGAACAAGTTTCAAATCAGTTTAACCTCGTTTTATTATCCTTAAAATCTTTTAACTCTCAACTCTAGGAGCAAGGTAAAAGTGAATTCTTCCTATGTTTGCTACCTTAAATTCTAATCTAAGCGGCATTTTACTCGAAAATTCGCAAATCACTGTGCCTGCTACAGTACCTATTGCTTTCACTATACTATTGAGATATTCCAAGCTGTAGGTTGCATTACTATCTTCCTTCACCTCAATTTCTGGCATTTCAGGCATTCCTTTTTCAAGTGTTATGGTTGCCTCGCCAGAATCACCACGTCCTGAAAATTCTGCTTTTGTGGGATTAGCATTAATTGAGAGATATTCTGAAACTACCTGTATATCTCCAAGTATTTTGTCAAATTCTGTAGATAGTACACCCACTTTTGCATTGTAGGTAATTTTTGGAAGTGGTGTATCAGTTGCTGAACTTTCAATCAGTCGCATTTTGTATTTTTTATTTTTACCTATTGTAACAAGTAAAAGTTTGTCTTCAGAAATGCTGATTTCTATATTGTCTTTTTTATCAGCTCTTTTGATCAGTTTTGAGAACTCATCTATTCGTACTCCAAACTTGACATCTTCATCACAAACATATTTTTCAAATGCAGAATTAGGCCAAGCAATATCGATTAATGCCACGTGTGATGGATCCATTCCGCGGAAGGCAATTCCTTCACCAGTAGCTTCGAATGTAGCTTCTTCAACTAGTGTTGATATGGCAGAGATGACTGCTTTCCATTCTTCAGAACCCCCAGTCTTTGCA
>JAGWGC010000031.1 GCA_028867615.1 Nitrososphaerota archaeon
AACCATCAGACGAACGAGGTACGCGGTCTGCTGTGTGGTAGCTGCAATCGGGGGATAGGACTCCTCAAAGACGATATTATGAATCTTACGAAAGCCATCGCGTATCTAGAAAGGACTCCCCCTCAATGAAGAAGATAATTATGTTTGATATTGACGGGGTGCTTTAGCGGACTTCGTCCACGGCTTCACGAGCTTGGCGAAGGAGTTACATGGTGAGGAGATCCCAGTGACGGGGACGCACGACCACGAGACGTGGGACGAGTTCCCTGGCCTGGACAAGAAGGTGGTGAACAGGACATGGGAGGCCATCAAGGGGGATATAGGCTTCTGGAATTATCTAGAGCCGCTGGCAACTCCTGAAGAGTTCGAGCGGATCAAGTACCTGGATGCGGACGTGTACTTCGTGACGAGCCGTAGCAACGGACTCCATGTGAAGGACCAGACCGAACTCTGGCTGCTTGAGCGCAAGATCTCTAACCCGACCGTGATCATCACGCCGGACAAGGGTGAGGCATGCAAGATCATCGGCGTGACGCATGCCATCGAGGACAAGGCAGGGAACGCAGTCGCGATCCAGTACATGAGTGGTGCGAAGAGCTACATCATTGATCGAAAGTATAACCGATTCGATCACAACGTCATCGGGACGAAGGTCCAACGGGTACAGACCGTGACCGAGTTCCTGAACAAGGTGGAGGAAGAATGAATAAGGGTAAGTTTAAGGTCGGTGATCGAGTCCGGCGCATTGAGTACGAGAATACCGAGCACGTTCCTGTAGGCTCGACTGGGACGGTACGGGGTGCTGATGAGTTCTTTGTGGATGTGAAGTGGGACCACTGCGATACCGGCTTTGGAAATCTTGAGTGCTACCTGGAGAAGATTGAGGAGGCGAAGGTTCCAGAGGTCAAGATCAAGGTCAGTCAGTACGGTCAGGCGGTTCCATACACGCCAGAGGCTGTGCCCGACTTCGTCAGCGGGTTCCAGATCAAGGACAGTGGCGAGCGTAAGGAGTTCGCTTCAGGGATGGTGCGCGACACTGGGAATGGCAAGGTTCGCTACAACCGAGTTCTTTCAGGTCCGATGTTTAAGCGATGGGCCGAGCACCTTCACAAAGGCGCGGTGAAGTACCCTGATGTAGCCCCTGGTGTGGCGAACTGGACTCTGGCAAGTGGCGAAGAGGAACTACAGCGAGCAAAAGAGTCAGCCCTTGGTCATATGATTGACTGGCTCGATGGGAAGACGGACGAGGACCATGCAGCAGCCGTCTTCTTCAACATCAATCTCGCGGAGTACACGAAGGGCCGGATCGCACAGGTGAACTAATGAATACGAACGGCGAAGATCGGGCCATCTCGATGGCTGTCGTCTACGGGGCGTTCCTGATCGTCCTGTCGATGGGGATTGCACTCTACGCAACGAGTGGTACTAAGTTCAAGGTGGGGACGTGCATCCAGACGGCAGAACGTGAGCCGTGGGATGTCCGGCAGATCTATCGGATCGAGATGGTCGGGAAGAAGCACTACCTGACACGGAAGACGCCTGACAGCCTCTTTCGAGCGAGTCAAGGCATCGAGATCTCGTTCCTGACAGCGCAGGAGTATCATGCGGTACCGTGTCCGCAGAAAGGATGATCATGGACGGGTTGATGTGGTGGGGGTACCTTCACGCGAACGGGACGATTCAAGTGAAGCGGTGGTTTGGCGACCACAAGGACTATACGGAAGATTGCGAGGGGAACGAGTTCGTGCAACGAGTCGTCCCCCCATTCTATGCGGATAGTAGAGCGGAGGCGACCAATATCCTTATTGATCGACTGAAGACATGAGTCTTATGTGCAGACTGACGCAGCTTGAGTACTTAGCCGGAACTGTAGAAGCCTTGACACGCAGGCTGGATGAGCAGACGGCGAAGCTGGCCGAGTACGAACAGAAGTACGTTCATCAAGATCTCTATCTGGACGCACTAGAAGCGGGATGAACTAGCCAAGTCCAATACTTGGATGATCACGACGTTTACGGCCATGCGGGGAGCGGCTGGAGGATACTGTGACACGATGGAAGAAGCCGTCGAACGTGTGACAAATCTTAGAAGGGACGCAGAGCGTTGGAGGAAGTTCGAGGAGTCTGGTGATCTGATGATCGTGGACTTCAACCGTCGCGAGTCGGGCAGCTTCAAGACGACGAAGAGGAACGCAGTTGATAACATTTTGAAAGGGGGTGATTGAATGAGCTTAGTGAAGCAAGTGCAGGCAGGGTTCGGGCAGGCTGAGTCCTTGGTCGTGTCGGAAGCGAACGTGATCGAGAAGTTTGCCGTGACCCATCCCTACGTGTACGCGATTGCCGGATTCTTGATCGGTTGGGCTGTCGCGGCTGTGGTGTACCATAAGATCTAGTGGAATCGTACGTCACTAGATACAACGAAGCCCCACAACTCGTTATGAGCGGCGGGGCTTCGTGTTTCTAGGTACGGGGAGGGGCCGTCCCTAGATCAGTGCTTGTATCCGAACAGTCCGAGGATGAAGAGGACCCCCGTCACCACGAGCCACTTCGTGATCCCCCAGTACGTCGCATGCTGCAACACCGTCCCGGCAATCACCTTGTCCTCCTTGATGTGGTTCTCGATCATCTCGTACGTCGCCTTCACGAGGGCGTGCGTCTGGCGTGACTGCTCGATCAGGAGGGCCGTCTCGTTATCCATGCGTCACCAACTTGTCGATCAGGTCGTGCTTCTTGTCCGAGCCAGCACTCGTCCCGTAGTAGTAGTAGATTGCAGCCAGCCATGCGGTACCGAGCGAGCCAAGCATCATGTCGACCACACGCTCACTTCCTGTCGGGAGCGAGTACGATACCATGTACGCGAGCAGCCCGAAGAATCCGAAGGTCAGGAAGTATGCGAGGTTCGCAGGTGTCTTATCCTTGACCGTGACCTCTCGTTGACGTGCGCTCTCTCGATCCTTCTCTGCCGTCTGCTCCATCTGGATCTGGAGGTTGGCAGCAAGGTCGGCCTTCTTCTGTTCCCACTCGGCCATCTTGTCAGGAGGGAGCTTGAAGTCCTGAATGATCTTGTCTACCGCATTCCCAACCCCTTCGACCGTCCCGCTGGACAGCCCCTTCACAATATCATCGAGTCCAAACATCACGCCCCTCCTTGATTATCCCACTCCGGCTGCGCGTCAACTTTATGCCAGCGGAGTGTAAACATTTCCTTCCAATCCATCCGGTACATGAACTTCCCGTACTCGTACGTCTTCGTCCCGTCGCACTTCACACCGGCATAGAGTTGCAGGGCGTGAGCATTGTCCTTGTGCGGCCAGCCGAGCGTCAGCGAGATGAATGGGATCGGTCCCCACACGATTACTCGAACCAGGCCAAGGTTGACGTTCAGGATCTCTCTCGGTTTCCACGAGGACTGATAGTAGTGCTCTCCATTGATGTTCATTCATCCCTCACGGTTAAGGTAAACGTGTCACAGCCCTCTTGGAGGGCCATCAGGTTCTTGAAGGTCTTCCCGCTCTCCGTGATCATCCGGTCACCGCTCGCTTGCTTGATGACGGCATGACCGACCAGAATGCAGCCGTGTGAGTCCGAGTTGTAGTTCCCGATGTGGATCTCCATCGCGTCATGACCTGGGACGTTCTGGATGAGGAAGAGTTCGTACCCGAAGTGGGGGCTCTTGTAGCGGGTACAGGTGTACTCGCCTGCAGGGAGCTTCGACTTCCACTGCCCGTCAAAGAAGTAGCTGTGCTCCAGGGTGACGGCAATATCTCGTGCCTGGTCATCGCGCAGGATCCCGAATACCCCATCACTGTCGGCACTTCTAGCGACTAGGTGTAAGTTCACGCATCACCTCTTCTAACTGTCGGTTCTCGTCGGCATTCATCGACGGGGAACTCTTGAGCCCACCGACGAACTCGTTGAAGAGCTTCGGGGGCATGTTGATCTTGAAGCTGGCGAGCTTCTCGCGGATCTTGTCGGGATCGATCTTGCCGGACTGGAGTGCCCATCCAGAGACGGCTGACAACGTCGCGGCCATCTTCCAGTTCACCTTGCCGGACTCGTCCAGGTACGCGGGTGGGTTGTCGAGCTTCATCGCCTGCTTGATCTTCGGCCAGTACCGATCATCAGCCAGGACGTTATGGATCGTCTTCCTGAAGGGTTCGAGCTTGTCGTCCGCCATCATCCCCTCGACGGTCTTGATACCGTGCCAGTCCACAGACTGTGCAGCCGCATTGTTCGGGAGACGTTGGGCCATCGTGCTGCGGTTGACGAAGGCATCGATCCACTTCCGACCGAAGTCCCCGTTCTTGACTACCCTGTAGTTACTCGCGAACCCATGCCCTCGGTACATCTGCGTATCGACGGTCGTGAGGTTCGGATTCTCACCAGAGAGGTTGTGATAGAACGAGTGAACCTTCGGTGACGTAGCGGGGAACTGCTCACCGTTGTAGACGCGGGCGAGGTTAGAACGAATAGGCGGTCCTGCGATCCCCCAGTCCTCGTCAGTAATTCGCTTGATGAACTCGTCTGCATCGCCAGACTGCTTGTAGTGGAGGAAGGCTCGAATGGCCTTCGGGACGTTGCCTACGTCGCTCGTTCGTGCGGCAGACGCAAGGGGAGAGGTTGCGGCCAGGAACTTGGCGAAGACGGGAGCGTCCTCCTTCCCGAACCACTTCTCCAGGGTCGGCATCACGTTCTCGTACCAGTCCGCTCCACCAGCCTTCTGGCCGAGGACCTGGCGACCGAGGACACCCTGCATGTACTCAGCCGGATCTTTCCCTGTGACCTTCCTGAACTTGTCGAGCGCGGCACCAGACCGCTTGTACACGTCGTCCAGCGTCTTCTTATCCGCGTCAGCCAGGTGCGACGGGAGGACTCGACGCATGTCGCTGTCCCACTCCTTTCGCGTCTTGTTCCCTGCCAGGAGGGACCAGGCACCGACGATACCGAGGTCGTTCTTGTACGCGGGTGACTCCTTGTTGAGGAAGGCGGGCTCTTGGACTCGTGCCTCGGCACCGACAGAGGACATGGTCGGAGACTTGAATCGCTCCTTGAGTTCCGGCGTGATATGGGGACGCGTCATGAAGACAACGTCCGGCTTCCCGTACTTCTCGTAGTCCCAACCCTCTGGCGCGTACTGTGGATCGAACTTCGCTCGACCTGTCTCCTTGAATCCAAACTTCTTATAGTACTCTGGCAGGTACGGATCGAACGCGTCGAGCGTATAGGCTCCGTTCTTGATCGCGTCCTCGACTGCCTGTGTGCCTTGACCTTTCTCTAGACTGAAGACGTTCTGGAGATCGCCTTCCGGCGAGATCACGTATCCAGACTTTCCGCTCTCGTGCATGCGGACCTTCCCGCCCTTCTCGATCATCGCCTTGAGATCGTCTGCATTGTGCGGGGTGAGGAACTCCTGACGGTTGGCTTCGGAACGGGCCTGGACGAACTCGTCCGGCGTGACATCTTTGAACTTCGAGAGGAACTTCTTGGCCTTTGGCGCGAGTCGTGAGGCCGCAGTCAGTGCTGTACCGGCTCCCGCAGCGACGGGGTTGCCTGTTGCGATCCCGCCCGTCGTGATCCCTGTGCCTGCGGCGGCAAAGCGGGGATCGTCCATCACGTCGAGGGCGGGGCCTGCGTCCTCCGCGATCTGTGACAAGGCGTGATGAGCCGTACCGGAGAGGATTCTCCGAGCCGTCTCGCGTTGGACTTCTGGTCTGGAGTACTGGAAGAGCGCGTCCTTCGCTGCAGTGTCGAAGAAGGACTTCATACGCTCGTGCGGGTCCATCGTGACGTACGCAGGATCGCGGATCAGTTCCGCAAGAGAGTCGGCCATGTGCTACCTGGGGTTACTGTTGAGGGGTACCGTGCTGAGGCGTACCGAGGATGTGTTCGGGCGTAATGACGGGGCGTGAAGGATTCAGCGCACCAGAGAGGAAGGACATCGCCATCCCAAGCTCGTTCTCACCGATCTGACCGTGTGAGGCACGGAACATCGCGTGGACGAAGCGTCTGCCAGGTTCAGTCATGAGGAGGCGAGAGATCACCTCACCACTCACAGCACCAACAGCAGCCCCTGTCATGGGATCAGCACCAAGCTTCCCTGCGATGGCTGCGCCGGCTGCTGTCGAGCCGATCCTGCGACCGCTCCCAATCGGGACACCAGCCTTCACTGGAATGCTCCGGTACTTCCCGATCTCTCGGAACTCATTCTCCATTGCGTAGAGTTCTGCCGGTCCTGTTGGACCGAGACGTTTCGCGAGATCTTGACGATTGTTCTTGATGTAGTTCAGGACCGCATTTGCGTTGACTTGCAGGTACCCGTCCTGCACGTTACGAATCCCTTGATTCTCGATCACGTCAGCCAGTTCTGCCTGAACGAGTTCTCGCTTGTACGAGGTCTTGGCTTGATCGAGGAGTGCAAAGGCGTGGTGCTTTGATCTTGCAGCCGCGTCATCGAGGGAGTCGGCAAACGAGCCGTACAACTTCTTCAGCATCCCCTTCTTGACGTTGGGATCGAGGGGGCTCTTGTCTACCATCTCCCCGATCTCGGTCATGGTGTGGCGGACGGTACTCAGCCGTGCTCCGGTCTTCCCTGCCTGCTCCAGTTCGGACAGGAGGCCAAGGAGCGGGGCTCGTGCTGGATTGTTCGAGATCAGACTGTCTGACAACTCATAGAAGAGATCCCGTGATGTCTTCGCCATCTTGTTCAGCTTGACGTAGGGGTTCCCTGCGCGTTCGACCGCTTCGAAGAGTGGACCGGACGGGGACGGGACGTTCATGAACCGCTTCGGTGAGGTTCGAGCGAGGTCTACAGCCATCTGCTGCATCGCTCCACCGGCACCAGGAAGGCGCGTCGCTCCCCACTTGGCGACGGCAGCAATGCCTCGACCAGCTAGGGGTGAGGCACCCTGGACACCGGCAGCAAGCTCGCTCTCTGGCGTGACGCCGAGGGCCTGATTGACCTTCTCGCCTGCGTAGTTGCCTGCAGCCTCTCCGATCCCACCACCGACCCGTGCTCCGGCAGGACTCTTCGTTAAGATCCCGCCAAGGGCTTGACCGAGGATGTTACCGGCTGCACCACCAGCCGCAGGCGCGACCATCGGCTTCGCTACATCCTCCAGGGTCGTCGTGTCCTCGTTGTGGACCATGTCAGGGACGAGGTTGAACTTCCCTGCAGCCGCGAACGATTGCAGCATCTGCTTCTGCTTCGCAGGACCGGCAGCACGGAACGCAGGATCTTTCTTGTGAAGGAACTCGAATGCTTCGCGTTCCGACAGGTCAGCCATTACTGGTTCCCCTTCTTGTAGGCTTCGTAGGCTGATTCGAGTGAGGTACCGGACTGGTTATCGATCAGCGTCTGATCATCCAGCTTCTCGCGTGGTGTACTCGCGATGTAGAGACGGTTCTTGATTCGTGCCTTCGCGTACTCACGCGAGCGAACCAACTTCGAGAAGAACGTGTTGATGCCTGCCTCGGCTCCAGTCGGTCGAGAGTTCTCCAGGGTGGACAACTCGACGCCTGTCAACGCCTTACCTGCTGTCGCGAAGTAGCTCTCCTTGATCGTCTTCACGATGGAGTTGAACTCCGCGAAGTCCTTGTCGTCCGTCGCGTACTGTTCTAGCTGCTTGGCAGGGAGTCGGAGGAAGCCGACGTACTTCGAGAGCTTCTCCTTCCCGAAAGATTCGAGACGGTTCAAGAGCCCGACGTATCCTGCCAGACCCTCGACTGCATCCTTGTCAGGACCTTCCAGGGGCTTGCCCATGTTGACGGCTGCAGCCTTCGCTTTGGCCTGTTCTGTTGCCATCGAACGAGCCATCGCTCGTGAGGCTTCGTCCCCGTCACCGAAGGGCTTGCCGGTCAACTGGAGGTGGGCCGAGTTCTCTTCCAGCGGGGCATGGTACTGCTGCTGGATGCGCTGCTTGCCCTTCTCTTCCTTCAGCGTGTCCATCCGCTTCTGCTCTGCGACCTTCTCACGCATTGCATTCGCCTTCTCAGGATCACTCAGGAATCGAGCGACCGAGACGGGATCACTCGTATCCGTCGTCTTGTCAATCGCACCCATCGCTCGCTTCTGTTCGTCCGTCAGCTTCTCGTAGCCGGACACGTCCTTGATCTGTGAGCGGATCTGGTTCCGTTGGGCATCGATCTCGTCGAGTGCCCTCTTCGCATCCTCAGGGTGCTCGGAACTCAACCCGTACGCTCGTGCAGCCTTGTCGTTCAGGAGATCGAGTTGACGTGAGAGGAGATCGACACGACGATGCACTCCGACGAGGGAGTTATCAGGTGAGATCTTTTCGAGCTTCGGGTAGCCAGGGGGTTCGAGGTTCCGCATGAAGGACTGTCGCTTCACGAGCTTCAAATGCTGCGACTCGGCTTCGAGGAACTTGTCCTTCAGTGATGGGTCGTAGCTGGTCGCCGTCCGTAGACGCTCCATCCGATCTCGTGCGTTCTCCACGTCCTGACTCAATCCATCCGCTGGATGCACCTCAGGGCCATCGACCGGCTTCAGGAACTTCCCGTCGTCTTGTGCTGTCGAGCGCGGGAGGATCTCCTTGTGGAGCATATCCAGGGCTTCGTTGTCAGGTGCCGTCAGGAACTTCACGGCATGATGAATGGTTTCGAGTGGGGACTGGTTCGCGTTCCCTTCGATGAAGTTGATGACGGAGTCGATCTGATCCTGATCGAGCTTGCCGAGCATCTCAACCGTTCTCGGATTGAAGGTCACCTTCTCGTTGTTCGGGAGGTTCTGGTTGACTCGTTGATTCAACCGACCGAAGTAGTTCGCTGCAGCCTTGTTCTTCAGTGATCGGGGGAGTTCAGAGTTGTTGATCCCGCGAAGGTCCTTCGTCGCGCCAGTCAACTCCTGTGCCGCCTGATTCTCTCGCTTGATCTTGTCGGCCTGGTAGATGTCCCTCGCATTCTTGCCCATCTCGGTCATGATGTTCTCGACGCTCTTCGCGTCCCGCACGGCTCCAGGGATCGCGAGGTAGGACGAGAGGGCTGCTTGATGTGCCCGCTGGATCGCAGCCGGATTACCGGACTGCAGGGCTGCAGCCATCATCTGCTGAGACGAGTCGGTCCAGTCCCGTAGGGCCGAGGCAGACTGTCGCGTCCGCTGGACGAAGGAGTCAGGAATCCCCGACTTCTTGATGTAGTCGTCCCCCATGAGGTTGAGGTACTGCTCGGCCTTCATCGGGTCCATACCCGCAAGGGCCTGCATATCGTTCGCACGACGAGCATCCGCAAGGTCGGCGTAGTTGCCCTCCTTGCCCATCAGGAACTGCATCTGCATTCCGGTATTGAGACCGGCACTCAGGTTCTTGAAGAAATCTGTTGCTCCACCCATTAAAACATCCCTGCCATCTTGAGCATTCCGAGTGATCCACCGGCACCACCAGCCCCGCCAGCGATGTCACCCCAAAAGTTGTTGACGGCCTGATTATGTAGCTGACCGTACTGCATCCCAAGCTGCTGCTGATTCAGTCCTTGCCCGTAGATCTGACCCATCGTCGCGCCAGGGATCTGCGAGGACAGCATGTTGCTCGCAATGCTCTGTCCTGGCGACGTGATCATGCCGATGGCGTTCCCCATCCCGCCCTCATTTGCGAGCGAGAGGTTCTCTGCCATCGTGAGGTCACCGCGTCGAGCGTCCTCCAGCGTGTTCAGGTAGCTTTGACTCCGTAGGGACTCAGCATTCTGACCTCCGGTCGATCCCATTGGATTCGTCCCGTAGGTGTTGTACATGCTCTGCTTCTGTGCCTGCTGTTCGATGTCAAGCTGCTGCTTCAGGTACGGATCGATCTGGACCCCACCATTCAAGGCATTCTCGACACGACCCTCTAGACCAGTCTGAATGTCCTGCTGACCACGCAACCAGGCAGGCATCGCACTACCGAGGGAGGTTAGGTTCCCGTTCGAGTCGAACTGCGGAGAGAAGCCCATCGCAGAGAACATGAACGGCATCGCCGCTCGCGAGATGGACTGCTCTTGTCCGAGCATGCCCGTCTGCGTGTTCATCAGGTTCGTTTCAGCGTTCAGTGCATTCGCCTGCTCCGGCGTCTGTGAGTACTGTGGCGGGAGCGGGGAGTTGGTCTTCATACTCATGCGAGGTTCCTTCGGTACCATGTAATGCCGTCCTCATGGACGTGCAACTTCTCGATGCCCCCGTAGCGGGCGATGAACTTCTCCACGAGGGACTTCCACAGTTCATTCGTCGGGAGGACCGTGAAGAGGTACTCCTTCTGTTCGAGCGTGATCAGGAGGTTCTCGTAGGCATTCAGTAGCTTGAAGGCGAGGGAGAGGGATCGCTTCTTGCCGAGGACGAGGGGTCCGGCAACGAGGGCATCCTTCCGTCGCTGTGTTCCCATGAAGCCACGAAGTCCAGTCTCATCGAAGCAGAGGACGGTCGGGTACCCTAACCGCTCCGGCTTGTCGCCGTTCTCCTTCATGAGCTTCAAGCACTTTGCGTAGTCGTGATGATCCTGAGCGAGCTTAAAGTTAAGCATTCTTCCCTCGCTGATCTCTGAATCCTAGTGTGGCGATCCTTACAACCGTGCCGGCGTCCGAGTACGAGATGCGGTATCGCATCTGAGAGGACGTGTTGGTACGGGTTTGACAGGGGGCGGAAACCGCAGAATTGAGAGCCGTTGCCACGATTGATCCTAGTGGTGTAGCTGCCGTACCAGGAGCCTCGTCATTAGCCGCAAGGTCTGAGACGATCAGTTGTGAAACCGCTGTAGCTCCGGTAATCAGGAGGATATTCTGCATGACCTCCGTCGTGACCCCTGGAGGCGACGTGACCGTAATAGTGACGGCTGCTGTACCAGGATTGATTGTGTTGACATCAAGGACTGATGCCGCCCACCTGAAGTAGTCTCCATCCTGAGTGAACTTCGTCCAGTTCGACGATCCGTCCGTCTTCATCGATCCGATACGCCGCTTGTAGGTGTACGTGGCAGGCATCGTCGGGGCAGAGGCACTGAGACTGAACACAACATCAACGACGGACAGGTCCGACTTGGCGATGACGTACCAGTGGTACCACGTACTCGGAGCAATCGCTCCGGTATCCAGCCCACCGTTCCCGCTCCCGACCACCCAACCGGCAGTCGTCTTACTGATGCTGGAGGAGAGGGTGATGTATGTCGTATTTCCAGAGTCTGCACACTGCCCTGCAGCTACGGTTCCAGTCGAAGAGCTTCCTGCGGTACTCATGATGAGTCCGTCAATGAACCCACGGAGCACGCTAGGCGTTGTAACCGTCAGTGCATTGAAGAGTAGGGCCGTGACCGTACCGGCACCACCCGATGAAGTTAGGGCGACGGCGAACGTCCCTTGCGGGGCAGCGACCCCAGTGGCGACCCCTGAGTCGTGCGCCTTACGTGCCGTACCCGATGTGACAAGGTAGTGCCCGATGGTTGTGGCACCATCAACTGCTACAGTCTGAACACCACGATAGACAACCTCAATCGATGCGCCATTTGCTCCACCAACAAGCACGACCCCGACCGCTCCGTTGTAGGACGGGACAGTCGTCTGATTGACGGCCTTCGAGGTGGTATCGATGATGACAACATCACCGGCAGCGACAGTGTTTCCAGTGTTGTTCGTCACGACTTCAGGCGTGGCGTACCATTGAGCAGCAGTACCATCCTGGTGCTGGAGTGCCTTCAGGAGCATGTACCGCAACGAACCAAGCTCGTCAGCGAGTGAGGAGGCGAGCACTTCGCTTCCAACACCTCCAGGGTTCCTCGTTGCCTGCATCTGTGCGACGTTGTCGCTGTAGGCTCCAGTCCCTTGAGGGTTCTGGTTGTTGACGTGATTCTGGTGATCCGTGTTGTAGATCGTTGCCGTCAACACTGTGCCAACAGCACGAGTCGTGATCGTATATGTTCCGATGGACATGGATTATTCCTGGCGGGTTCTGTGAATGACTTCGGTGGGCTTGCGGGAGTAGAGGTGGGGCCTGTGAGGACTTCCGGTCACGTTCGATTCGTGGCGGAACGCTTCGGCGTCGTGGGCGTAGTGCTTCTCCACGTCCTCAATGGTTACGACTTGAGCGCAGAAGGAGCAGTAGGCCATGACGTGATGAGATCCGTCGTCCATCTTGACAGTAATCTCTTGGTACGCCGGATAGACGGCCATCAGTGCCATGTGGATCGAGGCAACCTTCCCGTTGATGTTATGCGATTCGTACGGATGCTCATCAGGGACCAGGCCCTGAAGGACTGCCCCGCACTTATGGCAGTACACATGCGTCATGACGTTCGTGTGAACGTCGTGCCACTCAATATGTGGCATCGAGGGCTTCTTCATACCTTCTCCGTTGCAGGCAGGAACGAGACGTACCCGCGAGCGATACTGAAGTCCTGACCTGGCTGATTGTTATAGAAGATGACGGAGAGTCTTCGACCACTCCCGACCAGTCTCTTCCTCGATGCATTTACAGCACCTCCTGCGAGCTTGTTCGTGTCGAGGACGAACGTGCCGAGCGTTGCACCTGTGACTCCGAGATTGAAGATGATGTTCTGCTTGACGGCACCATCCCACAGGACTTGTGCAGAGACGTTCCAGTTGCCTGTCGGTTCCGCGACGACCTCGATGAACTGACCGAGCTTTCGCTTCGGGCCGAGGGAAGGATCGATATGGGAGAAGTCGTTATGAGGCGTCTGGAACTGTGCGAGGTAGGCACCGTTTGCACCGATGGACTTCACGGCCTGATCGCGTAGCCAGACCGTCCCTGAAGCATCACCACTAGCCGGACGAGCGATGTAGCTCGAATCCAGTCGCATCCAGAGGGACTGGCAGGTGTCCATGTTCGAGTACCGGAACCGAGGGGACTGGAGGTGCATGTAATCGACGACGAGCCGGTACGTGTTGTTGGTCGATCCGAATCCCGCGACGGCGAAGTGGACCTGTCGCTTCGCAGCGTAGTAGACCCCCTGGACGTTCTTGACCTGTCCGACGTTCAGGTTCGTATCAATCCACGGACGCATGAACTTCTGCTGCGAGATGTTGATCGAGGAGAGGTTCCCGAAGTTCAAGGTTGCGACGAGGGACTGAATGTTCCCTACAGCGTCCATCCAGAGCACGTCGTCGTCGATCACGACGATAGCGCGTGGACCGGCTGCACCGATGGCGGACGTAACGCGAGTCACTCCCCAGTTCGTTGAGTTTGAATCGGTCGTATTGACGAGGTAGACACCGAAGGGCCACTTCCAGACGACGAGGAGCCCCTTGAAGGAGAGCATGGCAACGATCTTCGAGCCTTCTCCAGGGAAGACCTGAATCGTTCCGCTGCCGGTCCCGTTAAGATCCGTGTGATCGGTCAGGGTGCTGTAGTAGAGGGTATGCGGCTGGTTGAGGTTTCCTGAGTACCAGGCATGGAACTGGTGTACGGCACCACAGGAGGGCTGATTCGCTCCAGCCCAGTCAGTAGGAATGGCTGTAAATGCTGTCAGCGTCGTCCCATCCCCATTTATGCACTGCGGCACATCCTTGCCGGTCAGGATCATGAGCTTCTTGTTCTTCGCAGCCGCTTCCTTACCAGCCTCGAAGAAGAAGGGGACAATACCCGACGTGCTGTACCCGCTGGCGACCGTGGTCGGGTACGTGCCTGCTCCCGTATCCCTCAGAATGTTTCCGGCACTCGTGTAGGCGATGGATCGCTGCGTACTGGAATCGGGCCACCAGTCGAATCCACCGAGGATGCTTGGAGCACCAGCAATAGGGGTCGCATTGTACGGGGTCGTGCCCCCCTCCTTCTGGAGGGTGCCGTTCTCGTAGGTGATGCTGTTCGCATCGATCAACTCGTTCGGCTTGACTTGCGTGAAGTTGTGCGTCCCGTTCATCCCCTCTGTCCCGTCGAAGAGGGTGGCGACTTGTCCGAGATAGCTCATAGGGTGATGGTCGTAGGTACGGTCGTGATGGTCCCGCTCGTGACGACGAACTCACGAACGATGTTGTTCGTGTCCGTGTAGTAGATCGGGCGGGATCGGTCGGAGGTCTGGCCGGAGTTGATGAGCGAGCCGTTGGTGACGTTCAGTTGGTACCACGTCCCCGTCAAGATCGTGTCTCGGACGGTGCATACGTCAGTCTTAACGTCCGAGGCAGAGAGTGCGGTGATTGCCACAAGGTTGATTGCTCCACCTGGGGCCGTGAGCCGGTACATGGTTCCGGTAGCGGTATCGATAAGGACGATGTTGGGTGACTGATGAGGGTAGGACCCATCTCCATAGTAGCGATTTCCACGGTACCTCCGTCTGCCTACAACGAGTGCCATAAACTAAACCTAGGGTATATCTTTTAGCCGACGATCAAACCGCCAGAGGTCCTGAACGGTGTCATGCGGTTCATTCGAGCGACTCGTGGATAGAGTTGCCCGAACGTCTGATCTCCCGCCATGCGACGGAGTCGGTTCTCTCTAGCCAGGGCTCTCAGCCCCTTCTGTGCGAGGTCCAGGG
>JAGWGC010000032.1 GCA_028867615.1 Nitrososphaerota archaeon
AGCCTCCCTGGCTGATAGTGACATCAGGGGTGCTGTCATTTGCGCTGGTCAACATGCTGCATACTGGTCCACAATTTTTGCGAATCAAAAATACTGAAAATGCATTGCCAGAATTTTTGAGGGATGTGACGGAATATCGCAAAATAGGATACGACATGACAAATTCAATATTCCAACTTTTCTTGCGCAGAAAATACAACAAACATTTTGATGAACTGTTTGCAAGAATCTATGCCCAGTTAAAGTCAGGTTCCAGCCTGTCACAAATTGCCGAGACTGGAAACAAGTCATGGACTGCAAATATGGTCTTGTTTATTTTAGGAAAACTTGCAGACACAGGTGGTGGAACCCCGTTAACCATGGAGCATTTGACAAGATTTGTATCAGACATAAACGCGACAAAAAACACTACATTGTCAGCACTGCGAATGCAGCTGATGTTTGTATACATGGCACCTCCAATAATGGTATTTGTAGCAAAAATATCTTCATCAATGCTTGTAAAAATGACGCAAAATTTTTCAATGTTTAGCGGTCTTGGCATCAGCAATGTTTTTGAGATAACCCCCCAATTTGTTGATGTCACAAGCTTGGTGATTGCAATGTCATCGCTTTCAATAGGATTTGTTTTTACCAAGATCAGCCTGTTTACCCTGAAAGATACAAGAAACGTTGTAATCGTTGCAATGATAATAATAATTTCAAATTTCTTGTCCCCATACTTTCCAACCATATTCTAAAAAATCAAACGGGTTTGGGGGTTACCGCCCGAACAGTTGTAGTGGACACCGTCCTTAATTTTTATTTGAATTTCATCCTATAAAAAATGATTAAAGAAGTAATACTTATTATGAATACAGGAATTGCAAAAGGAAATTCAGGTATTACTGTTGTTTCAGCCATACAATGATCTGGAACAGCATCGCCATGAAATGGAATATGTTCTGGATAAACCATAAATCCTAAAGTTATAATTGCATTTTTTGAAAATGGAATAGAGTATTCACGGAAACAATCGGTTGCAACAAAGGAGTATTTACGAGAGTCTAATCCAATACCATTTACATCAATTACTGTGCTTGCCTTGGCAACATCATCTCTATTACTGGTGGTATTATCCATATTGCTATATGGATAATTTCGCGGTATCCTCAATTCTAACATACCTTGATCAGTGCTTTGTACTTTAGATATGAACTGTCCATGCTGATCTTCTGTCAGATTTCCAAGTGTGCCATTTATCACCCTATACTGAAGATTAAAGATTTGATCTGGTTTAGGCGGATTAGAATATAGAAACTTGCCAATAACATGTTGTACATTCCATTCTGTCATGTTATCATCTGCAAGGACTTTTGTAGGATACATTAGATTGAGAATAAGAACTGATGCCATAATCATACCAAATATCATCTTCATCAAATGGTAACGCATAATTTTTTCAAACATACCATTAATGGTTTTCTTAATAAAAAAGATTTAGGAAGAACAAATTAGTTTTGCAAACCTAATTTGGTCTTGACGTAGTCAGGTGTGTAGTAGTATCCATAGTTACTATCTGAACTAGCGGAAACAGTTACACCATACATGTGTTCATTTGTTCCATCAATGTCTTTGAATATTGGAGCACCACTGTCACCACCTATTGTATAGATTTGTGCTTTAGTAAGGTGAGTAGTCGGATCATAAGAGGTTACAGTTCCAGTTTGTATGTTGCTATGAAGACCAGACTTTATGACTATATCCCCTGGATACTGACCGCTTTGTGGCGTTTTGTCATACATGACATAAAACGAGTTACCATCCTTGAAAATCCATGTACTCATACTAGCAGTTGCCTTTACAAAAGCAAAATCACAAGTTACTTCAACATCGTTACAAAGCAATGTGACTGTACCTACCGTTCTAGTACCAGGATAGCTTGGTCCTGGTTGTGATACAGTATTACCCTTGTAAGCGCAATGACCAGCCATTATGAATCCCGTAGCTCCAGTATTATCGTTTGCTTGGTAGCCTTCGCTGCAATCAAAGGTCTTACCTGATGCTTGTACATCAGTTCCAGCAATAAGTGGATTGCATTGTTGGGTTCTTGTAGTACAATATACCGGCACAATTTTAGTGTAATCTACACTGAGCGGTATATTACCCGACACTTTCTTCATATTCACTAGGATTGTGTGAGACTCATCTCCAGTTGTACTGTGTATGGTTTTGTCAGGATCAAATGAAACCCATAGATTCTTGTATTCATAATTTGCCATGATTTCTTGTACTGGGTTATTCCCTACATATGTTGCAGATGTTCTGTTCAGATACATCTGAGCCAAAACTGCCTGTGCATCATCCAATTTCTTTTTAGTAGCTGGATCCACTTGGAATAAAGCTCTGCTCTCATCTTGTATGTGGTCAAGTTCATTGATCATAGATTGCCTTTTGCTCTTATTTTCATCTATTTGTTGCTGTAATTGATTTATCTTTACATCATTAATTGGAGAATTTAATGCCTTTAGGTCTGACATTTGTTTTTCCATATCTGATGTTTGGTTTATGGTTTGTTCAAGTTGGTCATGAAGCACTATGTACTGCTGCAAATAGTAATTGTGATCTTTGGTAACTTGGGCATTGATAGTAGGCAGCACTGTAATTGAAGATAACATTATCAGTCCAATTACCAGTGATGCTATGATAGTTGTGGTTATCGATTTTTTGTTGTGTTTTAAAGTCATTGTACAGTACAATATAAAACTAGTAAATAAGCCGCGCTGACATCTTATCAATAAAACTGATGGCTTGTCAATTAAACTGATATCTTGTCAATCAGGCTTGCAAATTGCAGACTGAAATTATACAATTCCACTGCAAACTTTCTTCCTTTTTCAGTCATGCAGATGTGTACTCTACCATCAAGTACGACTGATTCAATTACAGATATGCTTTGAAGCCAGTCAAGGTATCTTGACAATACAGCATAGTTAATGTTTGATTCCAAAGCCAATGCTGTCCTTCCAATGAAGTTGTTTTCACGTATTGATTGCATGATGCGTAGCAAGATCTTGATGCTAGGTTCAAAGGCGTGATCAGTGTCTATTTCCGGCATCTCTCTTTTCAGCACTTTCTAGTCCCAACTCCGAGATCCTGTACCGGACACATAGTATTTAAGGCTGACGCACGACATCTACCATCACACATTAGCGACTCATAGGAACAAGTTTTCATTGATTTTCACCTGTAATCTATTTGCCATACCGTACATCTCTAGTCATATGTAATCAGATAACATTTTTGGTCAAATCCAGATTGAATCAAAACTTAACTACCACCTTTTGAAAAGCATCTGCTATTTTTTTCCAAGGTCATTATCATTTCCAATACTAGACACAGTTGATAAGTTTCACTGAAATTCAAATTTCACCTACCAATTTATTAACTATATTAACGCAGAAACTATTTTGAAATTCTTCTTGTTTTTTCATCATATTTGACATAATATCAATATCGTCTTATTGCCAACGGTCCATTGTATGACGGATTCTCGTATCTTTTTTTCCATTTGGGTTGTTTTGGTTTTGTAGAAAGCCGAAACTGGCAACATGGGCACTTCCACTCGTCATCCGTTACACGAAAGAACTTGTTACATGTTCGACATTTCTTGATGCCTATTTTTCCATAGTGTTTGGTGCCTAGAACTATCACGTCCTTGAGTATCAAACTTTCACATAATCTCTTGCAGCTCATGGTACTATTCACTTGTATGATATTATACAACAGAATTTGAATCTTGATCTAGTCAGACTGGACTGGAGACAAAAAATGAGATGAATTGTCATTTGTTCGCAAATAAATCAACGTAAAATTGGGATGAATGTTTATCAAGATCAAAATAATGATAAATTACATGCCTAGAAAGGAATACAAAACTATAACAGTAAAGGCTGGAACATTTCAAAAGTTTCTCAAAACAGTCCAGGAAGCAAAGAAAAAGGATGCCAGTCTAGACAACAGCAAGTTTGTAGATATGCTACTTGAAAAATACAAAAAATCAAGATAAAAAGCATGTCATTAGAATCTACAGCAAGCAAACAACAGAAAACCAAGAGAGGACTAACACGTGATGCTAGAAAACAGGATGGAAAGGACAAGTCAGATTCTAAAACCCATCCAGAATCAGAGTTAAAAAGAAAAAAATAGTCTTGTTTCAAGTTGGAATCAGACGCAGTTCTCATTTTAAGGCAAGTAATTGCGCTTGCCATGTTGTCTGTGGCATCATACTTTGACATAAAATACCGCGAGGTTGACGACCGAATCTGGATAGCAGGAGCAATATCTGGAATTATACCATACTTTTTGTCACCCGTGCCTTCTGTGATGACATTTGTTTACATGGGAGTTGGCGCAGCAGTAGGAATTTCATGGTTTGCAACAAGGGCGTTTGGCCAGGCTGACGGGCTTGCACTGGTATCTCTTGCAATAATTTTCCCGTCATTTGACAGCATTCCAGTTGCCTTGGTGATATCACTGGGTTCCATATTCATACTTGGGGTATGTGGTACCCTTTACAATGCAATACTAAACATTTCAGACGCATATCACAAAAAATTATTCCTTGGAATGAACGAAAGCATGATGCGAAAGGTTGTTGCGTTTCTGACTATACATAGAAAAAGAAGCAATGAAAAATTTGTCATATCAAGACAGAAAAATAACAAGTTCCTATTCCGAGTCAAGGTAGATCCTGACGAAGAGTTTGCAGGCAATTGTACTGGATACGTCTCTACAGCATTTCCCATGATGCCATTTATGTTATCTGTACTGGTTGCATTTCTCGCACTATTCTAGCCTTGGAAAACAAAAAGCGACCATTCATTCAAGGTATCATCTGGCGATATAATTTTTTATCGCCAGATGCAACAATGAAGACCCAAGAATTACAAGTCAACTATGCTTCATTTGGAATGACGATGTAACGCGGCAACATGATTACCGGTTTTAAAGTACGCTCCCGTATTGAAATTGTGTTTAAGAAGAGAAAGGGTTTTGGCCTGGATTCAATAATAATATTCATTTCAATCATTGTCATAATTGGCATACTGGTACTAGTGAGCAATGTGTTTTTGAAAAACCTGGCAGATGTGTTTGTCCCCTTGACTACAACAATGCCAAAATTTGATCCTACAGGAAATTACGCAAATCCGGTAGGGGATACAACAAAATCAATACTTGGTGTATACAACATGTTGCGCTCTGGTATAATATGGGCACTGGCAGCACTGCTGATGGTTGCAGGAATTTTATTCATGCTGGAACAAATCGAGGTCGTACCTGCATCAACTACATATGGAATTCTCTCAAAGGGAATATTGTATTTTTTCATATTGTTTGCGTTTCCCCCCATATGGGATTTGTACGCAACTGGAATAGAGACAGGATCAAGAGCAATCATAGACCCGCATCATACGGGCCAGACACCCGACTCTGTTTTACTGGTCTTTACCGAAATACAAGGCGGCATCACCCATGACAAACCTGCGACAATAGACAACTCGATAGTATCCGGCCTTGTCCAGATGACAAGTGGTGGAAATGATCTTGGTACAATATTTTCAGACAAGATAAAATCAACACTGCTTGGATTCATTGGTTCACTGATGGCACTCATGGCGGCATTTATGACATACATGTTTGGTACAATACGTCAAGTATTAACAGCCGTTTTGATAACAGGTTTGCCGGTGATTCTAATTTTGTCCCTAATTCCATGGTTCCAAGGAGTTACCAAAAGATTACTTGATACACTGTTTGGAATATCAATTGTCCCAATTTTCTCAAGCCTTGTTATGGTCACAGGTGCCGCATACCTTGGATCCATAACAACTCATAGTGTAGAGGAACAATGGTTTGCAGCCCTTGCAGTGCTTTCACTTTCAACTTTCATGCCAACCATACTGGTACCGATACTTGGCTCGCTGTTTAGTTCCATGACCCAAATGGCATCGTCAGGGGTAGGCTTTGGCTCTGCTGGAACCATGATGGCAATTCAAGGTGGAAAAGGAATTGGAAGCGGTGCATATGGTGCTGCAATGTCTGCACAACATGGTGCGGCAGAGTATGGCCAGTCAATCTCAGGTGTTGGCATGGTAAAGGCTGCAATGGGAGGAGGACTGGCAGGAGGATTTGGAGGTCTTGCACAGGGCTTGTCAAATGTTGGCTCTCATGCCCTAAGACGGGTAGGTGCAAAAGACTTGGCATATGACATGCGGGATGCGGGCTCTCAAATTATGAAAACGTCACAAGACGTGGCACACCAGTACGGCAATTCAGTGATACAACCAGTTGTGGATAATGCCCTTGCCGAAAATTCAGCAGGAGTGATGACTAGGCTTGCAACCATTCCTGTACCTGAGGAGCAAAGAGAGGCACACATGCAAAATGGGACGACTATATTAAATCTGGCACATGATTCCATCGAGACTGGCAACTATGCCAAGATACTTGACCACCAGTACTTCAAATCTATTCCAGTCCGGGATACACAGAGTTTTGCAAAAGCAGTCTCTGCAACAATTGTAAATCATGGATTTGAACCTCAAAAGCTTGCAAACATATCTTACAATCTTGAGAAGATGGGCGGCCTGACTAGTGATAATGTGAAGGACTTTATTCAAAACTATGAGGCCAAAAAATCATCACATGCTGCAGATGAATCTCAAACCTTCAATGAGAATGCTCAAAGAACATGAATTTTCATTTCTTGGTTTGAGTCAAGCAAGTCTTCTATACATCCAAATTTTCTTGCCCATAAGAGGCTTGGGAGAAACGACAAATCCAATTTTTTCATATAATGATGTTTTTTCAATACCAGTCTGCAGTATTACGTACCGGCATGCGATTTTTTCTCCAATCTCTTGAGCTAAGCCGAGACAAAAATTGCAAATATCAGTTCCGATTCCTTTTCCTCGATATTTTTTATCAACACCCAGTTGGCCTAAGAGCATAGCAGGATACCTAATCGGCGTTGCATGCATAATCTTCTCTTTACTATCAAGATTCTCTACACTTATTGCTGACATGGATACTGTAAAATAAGCAACTATATTTTTATTGAATCGTATTACGCGTACCGTGGCAAGTTTGTTCTTGTGATATTCGATGGCTTTCCTTCTTGCAAACTCATTAACGCCAAGCGGATCTGTGCCATCCCTCTCTGTAAAATCTAGTGATGAGAGATCGTCATTAGGTAGTAGAGTGCCATAATCTAATTCCAACACTGACCAATTTAAAAAACTCGAATTAAATAAGGTCTAGGTTTTACACTTTGAGTTGTAATATTCACGGGCCTTTTGCAGCGAGTCCTTTTCTTCTACAGTCAGCTCTCTTGAGTCATATTCTAGAAAGGCTTTTGCCTCCTTCCCCTCCAGTTTTAGAACCTCTTCTGTCATGATACTAATTATAATCAGGACAGTTATTTAAAACGTATCGAGGATATAGAGTCCACAGGATACATACATATCCAATGGCTGGTATGTCTGCAAACCTTTCTCAACTTGGAATTTCTATGACCAGTTTTTTGTACTTTTTAGCATTTTCTTCCAAGGATTCAAGAACAAGCTCGATGGCCTCAGTCATGTTTTTCCTTAGTTCTTCGAGTGTTTTGCCTTCGCTTATGGCACCACGTAATTCAAGACATCTGCCTGCATATCCACCTTCAGGATCTTCCTGTATTATAATAGTGAACCTTCGTTTTGCCGTCATGTGTTATCCAAAGTATTATTCATATTTTTAGTTGTCTCAGGATACTTGTTCTGATTCCCTCAGTTTGGCACTTTCTAATTTTTCCCTTGCAACAATTGCGACAAACTGGTACAAGTTGTATCCTTTTTTCTTGAAGAGGGGTTCTAGTGGTTTACATATTTGCACATCCATGTCAAACATACCAACAGAGAAATCAACTCCAAAATCTCGAAAAACAGAAACTGTATAGTTTACTTCTTTATCGGCCATATCGGAATATCTCCATTTCAGAAATCCTGCCAAGTCTGCAAAATCTTTGTAGGTGAGATCTTCATGTTTTACCAATAACAAATATGGATCTACATCTGGAGTTCCAATTTTTGCGTTCTTGACATATTCATTAAGATAAGATACTCTTTCAGGTTTTAGGAATTTCTCAATATCTTGCTGATTTTTTTTGAACCAGAGTGCCTCTGAAAGTGAATGCGCATTCTGGTCAAATTTGTCATCATGGTTTTCAATATTTTTTATATCAGATATGAAATCAGGTGGAGTATTTCCAGCATACTCTTGATTTACCTGAGAGATGTCATGCTCGACTTGATTGGCAGGATTCACTTTAAACTCAACTGACTTGCGGCCGTCTGATGTGCGAATAACTACAAGCAACTTGTCTTTCTTTACTGCCTCAAAACTTGCCAGATAGTCAAAATTGCACTCAAACTTGACACCCTCTCCCCTCTTTTCAAACATGATTCCATTGTTTAGTAGATACAGTATGCCTTTGCCTGTTTTTTGCATCTCGGCATCGTAAAACTTGATTATTTTAACGCCTGCAGGAAGGGAGATCACGGTAGAATCATTCTCCTTTGAATCAGATCTGTCTTGACTGTCATGATATCATTCACAATTATATATACAGTAGTAATATTTAAAAATATTTATACATATGGCATCATAAATAGATATAGGATAGATACGCATGGTAAAGAAATATTTCCTGACGGTAACAGACGAGATGGGAACAAAGCTGGAAAAGGAGATGAAAAGACGCATGATAGAAACAGTTCCTGAGACTGTAAGGGCAATACTGTCAGAGTATCTCACGGATAAGAAATGATGGCATGTAAATAAACAGCAAGTAAACGTGGTTTAATATTTGAAAATAATTTGCATGTTAAAATAATCAGGTATAGAATATTTGTCAGAAAGATAATGAAGATAAAAACTACAGGTAACTATACTGTGTAAAACAGCAGGCAGCATAATAATTTTAAAAAGTCATCCAAGAAATTAACAAGATTATTTTTAAGAGATCAAGGGATTAACTCTCAATTTTTTCTGCTTTTTAATTTTCTTTTGTTTTGATATCATGATGAAAGTGACATCAATTGAAGGGATATCCCTGAGCAGGCCTTTCCTGTACCTGAATATAGCGCTGGAAGAGTTCAAGGAAGAAATAGTAAGATGCATACTGGATGAAATGCTAGAAGAGAACGGCAAAAAGATCAAGAAAATAGGGCTTGACTATATCAGAAACGAAATCGAGTATGATGTGACAGAAGACATTAAGGAATATCAACTAGCAATAAAATTTTATATGAAAAGTACTGCAGAATACGGACAATGATGGTAAAGGCCGAGGTTACCTGCAACAAATGTAATCGTATTGTCAGAGGAACTATAACGGTGAAGGATGCAAAGGTTGTAGACTCTGACGGCTTTATGATATTTGAAGACGAAGCAGTCTGTGACACCTGTCTTGGCGATGTTCCTCACAGAAAGATGTGAAAATCAGCGTCTAGAAATTCTGGTAGCGCTTTTGGCAGGAAAGAGAACAAAAATACGCATGAAATGCGTAGAATATTACAAGAAAACAGAGCCTCCTAGATGTCACTTTTGGAATTATCAAAAGACAGCAGGCAAGACGGCATCCGGTACGTGTAAATAGTTGTTTTGTTTTTTTGGACGCTGTGTTTGACAACAAAAGACATGTTGGTTTCTTTGACAACATGACACTTGACCTGTCAAAAGAATTGCCAGAGTTGCGAAATGATGTTTATGATATATCAAGAAAGAATGGCTACGTTGTAGATGTAGAGTTTAACGTAATATCACTATACCAGGAATACGATTCAAAATTGTCCGTAATAAAAATAGTAACAGGCAAAGACAGGCATGTGAAAAAGGTGACAAGGCTTGTCTTTGAGGGGACAAAGGCGACTCCAGTGAAGCAATATGAGATGATAGGTGTGGATGACACCTTGCCAATATGGAAGGAAGTGTCTAGTCAGTAAGGAAGTTACAAGTCAAAGAACGCATGAGAGGGAATGTGTAGTTTCATGATACAATTGCATAGCAATCAACCTGTCAAAATGAAAAACAAGATGCGAAATGAGGATTTGAAAAATAGGATGGAATGATTTGTTATTGTTATAAAAAAAAATGAAGATGTAAAATTAAAAAAACAGGAAACAGTATTAACAAGACCAACAGAAAACGAAATAAAAAAAAGTCATTAGACTGTCTAAAGAAATTAAAATAAAAAAGAAAGAAGCTGTAAAAGATATGGGGAGCAAGAAATCAAAGACCTGCAAATTTTTGATGTGATTTGTTTCAATCAAATGATATAACAATGGTCTTTTTTGCCAGGGTGACATTTGCCTTTTCCCCACCTTTGAGATTTAGCTCTTCTGCAATGTGTGAAGGTATGGTGATACGGTACCGGAAGTAGGTTATGCCGTTGCAGGTTCTAGACCTCTGCTTTTGTACAATCATGGTATCATTTGTACTCCCCATGTGTCTCATGGGTGAAAACCCTGCAGTACCTTCAAGGTAAGCACCATCTTGCTTTCAACGTGTGCGTGTATTTTGGTGTCTGTACTGGTGCATCCCTCACAGAAGAATGTGGTGGGTTCCCTGCATACCTTGCATCGCATGGCAGGGGTCTGCTCGGAGCCGCAGGACCTGCACGAGTCTGCTCTCAACTGGCAGGTTCCTCTCTGACAAGTCCCCTCTCCTTTGCCACATGCTCTTCCAGTACAATGTAATCATCGTACTTGAAGTTCCTGCCAGACTTTTTGCCCCTGCCAGCAATGAAGATCTTCTGTCCTTTGAGCGGCGAAAGGTTTGGCACCTCGGTGTGCAGCACTGATTTTGAAAGTGTGAGTGTGCGTTCCTCGTTTTCGTACTACTTTTGGTATGTCCTTGTCTTCTCCCTTCCCATCTCTTCATAGGTTTCCTCTACGGTTTCGCTTCCCTTGATGATCCTCACATCTACGACATCGACATCTGACTTCATGTTGACTGTCTTTGTGATGTGCCGAATCTCGCCAAGACATTGTATCACGCCAACAAAGTCAAGACCGGGATTCCAGAATTTCAATGCAGGTCTTGGCTCGAACTGCGTTATCTTTTCCATGTCAAAATTGTACATGCCAGAGAAGAGACGTTTGTTTTTAAGGTCTAGATTTTATTTCTAGATTTTATTTCTAGATTTTATTTCTGCATTTGATTTTTGATTTGGAAAGTTGGAGTCAGCTTTTTTCTGAAATACCCTCTTTGTTGGAAAGTTTGTGCTGTCTGTTAAACTGAGGCCTTTCGTCGATTTGCCACACTTGCATGCAGATCCTGTATTAGTGTCTCAGGAGTTTTGTAGATCTTGCCTTTGCTTTTTCGTGCTTTTTTAATGTCAGCAATCTCCTCATCAGAAAGTGGTGGCGAATTCATTTTAGTTTTGACAACATTCTTTTTCTTGAGGGTTTCTTGATTGAGATCTTCAATGAATTCTTTGACGCTTTGAAAAGTCTTGCCTTTGAGTTTTCTAGCCTTGTAGAGTCGTGCAACCTTTTCCTCTTCTGGACAGAGTTTGTCATCATTTTTTTCTTTAACTTGTTTTCGTTTCTGTTGTTTTATTTTTGACAACTTTTTTCTTGTCATTGGTTTCTAATCAAGATTGTGGATCTCATACAATTATTCTATTTCACATTGTACCCATTTGAAGAAATTGTCGTGGTCAGAAAAAATTATTTTTTGTGATAGACTTCTTTGTGCTTACCTACTGATGCAAGAATCACAGTTTTTGTGTCATAGTCTACTTTGTAGATTACCCTGTATTGTCTGCCAATCTCATAGGATCTCCAACCTTTGAGCCGTCCCTTTTTTGGGTCACCGCATCTTCCAGGATCGATTGCATTTTGTAGGTAAATTATTCCATCATCTGTTCTTTTTTGTATTTCTGAATGAAGTCGACTATACTCTCTAGTAAAATCATCTTCGTATTTTGCGAACCACAAAATGCTCTACCTATTTCCTTTTCTTGGCTTCTTTATGGAGGTCTTCTATGAGTTCATGAGGATTTGTATAGGTCTTACTGAATCTACCCTTACCAGATTCGATTCTTTCTAGTGTTTCCATTTCACTAGGAGATAGGTCATCGTCAACTGCCTTGCGTTTCTTGACTTGAGTTTTTGACAATGTTCTATATTCTTTCTGGGTTTTATTCAAGTTTGTGGATGTTTTCTTCATACCACAACCTCTTGTTTCTCATGTGTCTCAATGATCAAGGTGATTACCTTTTGGACCTTGGACAGTACCCTCATGCATATTCTTCCTACTGCTTCAGGAGATTTTTCTTCTGCATATGACGCGATATAGTTCCAGGAAAAAGTTGTTGCGTCATATCCGTAGAGTTTTGCAAGGACACATGCTGATAGTTGTGCTACTGTTTCCTGTTCCGGGTCCTGCACCGGCTTGAGGTTCTCAAATGTGGAATGAGCCTTGTGTGCAAGTTCATGGAAGAATGTGTCAGGATTTTCTTGGCTCAACTTGATCACATTTGTTACCAAGTTATACGATCCTCCCTCACCTAGTATAGTTGGACCATATTCTACCTTGACTCCAAACTTTTCTGCGACATCAAGCAGTGGCGGAAGCTTTGTTGGCTGGTATGCTTCAACTGGTTTTCCATCCGTATCCTCATATCGGAAGACAGGTATTCCGATAAATCCGACAGGAAATTTTACATCATCTTCCTTGCCTTCTTCGTTTACGACTTTTTTGTGTCGTATCATTGGTGCCAAGATGTAGAATGCTTTTGCACCTTTCTTGACATATCTTCCAGATTCCTGCCACTGCCTATATCCTCTGGCGTCGGCAGTACCATGCAGCAGCATGACAAGCCTGTTTCCTAAAGACCACTTTCTTGATGGTCCTACGTTTTGGATAAAGACCTGCTTGCACATTTCCGGAAGTTCTTGGCTAGAAAAGAGCTTGACTAGATTACCAAGCTCCTCTAGTGCTTTCTGTATGGTCATGATACAACTACCCCCATCTTTATGTCAAATTTCTCGACATGTTCCAAGAGCACTGCAATCTGTCTCTGCCCTATGCAGCTGATGCACAGGGAAGAAACACTTGCACCGGAACCTGCTACTGGTATCCTGATGTTGGCAAGTTTCTCACAGATGTCGCACTATCCTTTTGCATATTGTATTTCATTTGTCATGTTTTTTTGATTCATTTACACTACCTCCTTTTGGTTTGTGCTAGAATTCCAGTTGGTCTATACTGTCCAGTAGTAATGTCATTTCTGCATTTTTTGTAAAAATTATTGCAGGAGCATGTGCTCGTTCATCCCGTGATTTTGGCACAGGGAAGATTGCTGTTCTGTATTGGTTTTCCGATTACTGGAATTCTAAAATTTTATATGGACCGAGCGAGAATTGAACCCACATCTATCGGGTGACAACCGATTGTTCTACGATTGAACTATCGGCCCATATTTTTTATCTCTCACACCAGTCGGCCGGGTCCGCATAGCACATGCTATGTAATGCTGGTTTGGAGAAAATTGACTCGGTCAGAAAAATTTAGTAGATGTTGTGTAGTCCTACACGAAGCAAGACTATTAGATGTTCTTCGTTTACCACGTCATATAGGATTCTGTATTGTCTGCCAATTTCATATGTATGCAGACAGCTTAGTGGACCTGTCTTATGTTCTCCCAATTTTCGTGGGTTTTGACTTGCTGCAAGATCTGTTATTCCATCGCTTGTTTTCTTTTTTAGATCTGAGCTTAGATGTTTGTAGTCACGCTTGAATTGATTACTCTCACGACATATGTTCCACAAATAAAATCAACTCCTGAAAGTTAAGAATTGAGGTCTTCTATGAGTTCTTTTGCGTTTTTGAATTTTTTGAACTTTAGCTTTCCATCTTTGTAGAGCTTGGCAATCTTTAGCTCTTCAGGAGATAGTGTTTCATCCGTCCTTGGTTTTTGTTCAGATTTTGCCAATGGCTTTGTTTGGCCTTTGCTTTTAATCAAGTTTGTGGATATTTTCTTCAAGGATTTGCCTGTAGTCATGCTGTAATTTCCACCTTATTTTGCTCATGTGTCTCAAGAATCAAGAGTTGTCAGCCTCATATCCGTCAAGCTTGACAACTTCATAGATTCCAGTCCTGTTGACAAATCGGAGTCCTTTGGAATACATTCTGCCGCCATCTCCGTCTACTTGCGTGTAGATCTGGCCACTGATTTTCTCTGCGTATTTTTTTATCTCTTCGATGTTGGCTTGCCTGTCAAGTCCGAACTGCTTGTTTTTGATCCAAGGCATGTCATCGAATTCATCCAAGGTCAGTTCATCAGGGTATTGTACCATCAGGATTCGCTCCTGT
>JAGWGC010000033.1 GCA_028867615.1 Nitrososphaerota archaeon
TTGGTCACGGAGTAGGAAAAAAGAAGAGATCAGAGATGATTACAAAAGCAATGGAAAAAAACTTCAAAGTATTCAACGCAAGGGTGTCAGCTAGTGGTAGTAAATCTTAAGTCTAAAAGACAGCTAGTCTCCAGAATTCTTGGAGTAGGAGTAGGCAGAGTAAGATTTGATCCAGAATACTTGGATGACATAACAGATGCAATTACTCGCGACAACATTAGAAGTTTGATAACTGCTGGAACAATTCAAGTAAAGCCAATCGTAGGAACTTCAAAAGGAAGAGCACATTTCAAGAAATCCCAGAAACGCAAACGTGGAACTAAACAAGGTTCCAAAAAGGGAAGGAAAGGATCAAGAGTCGGAAAGAAGGAAGTATATGTCAAGAGAATAAGAGCAATGAGACATCAACTAAAAGTATCAAAATCAAGAAAAGAAATACCAAATGAAAGTTATTGGAAACTATACAAACAAGTCGGTGGAAATCAAGTAAGAAACTTGGCTCACCTCCGTAGCTTGATAGAAGAAGTTCGTTCCAAGAAATAAATTCAGAATCTAAAGATTCTGTCCTTGTCAAGAATTTTCCCTTTCTTGATTGCTACTCCTTCTTTAGAAAGCATGTTAGTTTTTACTTTCTCACCCCATGCATAACCTCCGATTTTACCAGTGGACAGAATCACTCTATGACATGGAACGATGACAGGAAAGGGATTTTCTTTCATCATTCTCCCTATAGATCTTTGTCCGTTTTTTAGACCAACAGCCTTTGCAAGTTCAGAGTATGTAGTAACCTTTCCTTTTGGGACTTTCAAAAGTTTTTTGTATACTTTGTGTTCAAGTTTCAAATCTTTATCATCTCTAGATCACTTGTACTTATCATCTCAATTATTTTTTGCTTATTCTTTCCAAGTCCGCTCCAATCTACCAGTGCAAATTTAGCTTCGTTATTTCGTTCTACAATGTGATCAAAAAGATACGAATCCACATTGTCAAGATTATGTTTTGGAATGACAGTACCTAATGCAAAATCGCCTTCAAGAAGTTCCTTGTTGAATTTACTAGGATAATGAGTACCACCAAAACAGATAGCCACGTCATGTTTGCTTGGTGATTCGGACATTTCTTTTAAGACAATTTTTGCCACATTTTCACATAGTTTAGTATCTGTCCATTCTCTTTCAGTCGTACCTATTTCAATGAACAGTGTTGGCTTGTTCAGGGCAGTAGGTCCATGATGAGTAGCTTCTATTGTTATGTCAAATTTTGAAAAGAGATCCCGTTGCTCCCATAATCGTTTCATGTACGATTTTTGTCTATGAGGATGAGGTATTGCAACTTGTCTTGCAAATCCTCCAAACATGGCATCGCCAAAATTTCCCGTACTATGACAAGTTAGTGCAAGTTCTCCACTCTCAGCAGCATGTTTTGATAAAAATACATAACCGTCATAAGGATATTTTTCTTCAAGCCAGTCTGCAGATATTGTGGGAGTCGGTATTATTACAAGGTCAAAATTACTTCCATGAAAAATCCCATCACCATTTTTGTTCATTTGTTTTGAAAGAAATGCAGCCATGTTAAAACCTGCGGGATCAGATTCGTATGCTACCAACAGATCCATAAAAAATAGTCAGGATACCACTTTATTATCGTAGAGGAGAATACCGATTTCATCATAATATGTGCAAAAGTGCCTGGATTTTAGTTGCTAAAAGTTTGTCCGATTTACTTCATAAAAATACCAAGAATCAGAACAAAAACGCTAGAGAGATTCATCGCTTCAACTAAAAGCCCTTCAGGATGGCAAAACCTACTCCACCTCTTCCAAGCAATATTCAGGGATGCTGATACATCCCTGTCCATCGTTCTCTTGTAATTAATGCACAATAATTTTCTTCTGTGAAATTGGTCCTCTTAGAATGTTGTCCTTCTCGATGTCTCTTTTCATCTGAGCGAGCCTGCCACACGCGGAAGATATTGCAGTTAGTTTGTAATATGACATGATGTCACGTTATGCCAGTTGATTATATGACAGCGTTGAAAGTTTTTTCATTGTTGAACAGTTGTTTTTAATACCAATCCTGATGCAATGATTTATCATTTGTCTGAATGTTTCCATCATTGATAGTAGTTCTCGGGTTGGCTGATATGATTGGCGATAGATTTCATTGCCAGCGATATCTCCCTTATCTAATCATGGTATCAAGGTCTCAATAACCCGACAGAATCGTCCAAAATAAGAATTATAAGGACACTTTGGGAAAAGTCCTCCAATGGTAAAGATAAACCCAAAGCAGATGCTCAAGGACATGGTCAACACAATGAAACTTGCCAAAAAGTCAGATAAAGAGGATTACATGGAACATTTGAGACTAGTATCGCTCGGAATGGCTACACTTGGAGCCATTGGATTCATAATTCAGTTTACATTTGCTGTGATTAATTTAGGACATAGATAGAATGGCCCAGGAGACAAAATCACACTTTTTTGCTGTTAGGACCACTGGAGGTCAAGAAAAGGTTGTCATGGGATTATTGGAAAACAGAATTAAATTAAAGAAACTTAACATACAATCAGTTCTTTTGTTAGAGAACCTCAAAGGGTATGTAGTGGTGGAGGCCATAGATGCAAATGCAGCATTTGATGCACTACAAGGAATTAGACACATCAGAGGTCAACTGAGAGGAGAATTGACATTCAAGGACATAGAAGGTTACCTTGTAAAGAAATCCACTGTTTCAGAATTGGCAGTGGATCAAGTAGTAGAGATTATCGGCGGTCCATTCAAAGGCATGAAGGCCACAGTCACAAGAGTAGATCATGACAAGGAAGAAGCTACAGTGATTTTACTTGATGCACCTTACCAATTGCCAGTTACCGTTGATGCAAATTATCTCAAACCATCAACTCATTAGCAAGGATTAAATTTACATTTAAGAGGGAAGAAAAAATATGGCAGACATACAGACCGTTTCTGCACTAGTAACAGGAGGCCAGGCCAGTGCAGGTCCTCCTTTGGGTCCAACATTGGGACCTCTTGGTGTAAATATTTTACAAATAGTCACTGCCATAAACGAGAAGACTAAAGATTTTGAAGGAATGAAAGTACCGGTTACAGTTAATGTCGATAAAGGAACAAAGAAATGGACTGTAGAGGTTGGAATTCCATCAGCAGCAGCCCTGATTTTAAAAGAAGCTGGTATTCAAAAAGGATCAGGAACTTCTGGCGCTACATGGGTAGGAGACATTTCACCAGATGCAGTTGTCAAGGTTGCCAAATTGAAAATAGATTCATCATATGCACTTAATATAAAATCAGCATCAAAAGAAATAATCGGAACATGTCTTGCACTAGGAATCAAAATAAGCGGCAAGAATCCAAAAGAAGCAACAGCCGATCTAGAATCGGGTAAATGGGACGATAAATTCAAGTAATTATTCAGTCACGGAATAGATTGGATCTTTATCTGTTTTCTGTAATTCAACAAAAGTTTCCGTATTTTGTATTCCATCAATTTTTCCTATTTTTTCTATAGCCACAGTATGTAATTCTTCAAGGTTCCGTGCTCTCAGAGTCAACAAGATATCAAATCTTCCAGTGACTTCAGATATTGCAACTATTTCTGGAGTTTTCAATAATGCCTTGTGAATCTGATCTTTCAACTTGGGATCTCGGTTGACACCCATAGTTGCCCTCACCCCAATACCTATCAGAGACTCGTCAACTACAATTGTGAATTTCTTGATTAATTTTTTCTTAACAAGTCGCTTTACTCTGCTATAGAGAACGGATGTGTTGACACCGAGTTTTTTTGAAAGATTGGGAACCGACGTATTACCATCTCTGCTAAGCTCGGTAATTATTTTCATATCTAATTCGTCGAATTTGTGCAACTTTGCGACTTGTTTTTATTACTATTTAATAAATGTAAGTTACTTTTCCAAAAGTATTCTTATTTCAAGACTAGTGTTACCATAAGAAATTTGCATGGCCATGTAATTCCCGAATGGTTTTGCCGCTAAAGGATTTTAAATAGGCAAATCAGAATGCTTTCGTAATGATTACCGAATCCCAGATAGCTCAAATGATAACAGATGCCAAAAAGAGCACAAAGGAGAGAAAATTCAAGCAGGCAGTAGAGCTAATCATGGTTTTCAGAGACATAGATGTAAAGAAAGGATTTGCGATAAATGAGACAGTTCAGTTACCAAAAAAAATGAACCAGTCATCTTCAATATGCGTTATTGCGTCAGGAGATCTTGGTGTAAAAGCAAAGAGTGCCAATGCAGACTTGGTAGTAGACAGTGCCCAAGTATCACAGATGGGATCAAACAAAAGAGAATCTCGTAAACTAATCAATGGTTATGACTTTTTCCTTGCAGACACCTCAGTAATGGCAAATGTTGGTAAGACTCTGGGTCAATTCATGGGTCCCAGAGGAAAGATGCCAACACCACTTCCATTTAATGCCCCAATTGAGTCAATACTAGAAAGATTTAGATCCTCAATCAGAGTGAGACTGAAAAATTCTCTTTCTTTGGCATGCAAGATAGGAGATGAGACAATGTCTGATGAAGATTTAGTTGCAAATGCTAACGCAGTAATTGGTACAATCGAAAAGAAATTACCAAGTGGTGATAAGAACATCAAGAAAATAATGATCAAGACCAGCATGGGAAAGATCATCAAACCAATTCAACCAGGAACGAAGTAATATGCATCAGAATAGAACAAAATATCCTCAAAAGAAAGCCCAGATGTACCAACAGTTACAAGAACTACCAAACAAGTACAAAGTCATAGCACTTGTAAGGATGGAAAAAGTAAGATCTTCACAATTATTACCATTAAGAAAAAAATTCAAAGGTGAAGTAGAAATTGTAAGTATCAAAGACAAGGTTGCACAGAAATCACTTTCTACACTAAAGATTCCAGGAATTGAAAAACTTGCAGCGAACCTAGTTGGGCAATGTGTATTGATGTTTACAAACATGAGCCCGATCAAACTGAACATCCTACTGGGTAAAAATAAAATAATGATGGCAGCAAGAGGAGGAGACAAGGCAAGCATAGATGTAGTCATCAAAGCTGGTAACACTGGAATTACCCCAGGACCAATTCTTACTGATTTTAAAGAAGCGGGAGTATCAACCAAGATTGATCAAGGAACGGTTTGGATAACAAAAGACTCTGTAGCAGCAAAGAAAGGCGACACCATATCCGGAAAATTAGCTACCCTATTGAGTAAACTAGATGTCAAGGCGGTAGAGGCTGGCATAGTACTAAACTCTGCATTGGAAGACAAGATAGTTTACAATCAAGAAGAACTAACAGTAGACGTAGAACAATACAGGACTGCATTTGCCAAGGCACATCAAGAAGCATTATCACTATCCATAGCAATAGGATACATAACTAAAGAAAACGTCAACATGATACTTGCAAAGGCAGCTCAACAGGCAAGATCACTTGCAATAGAAGCAGGCTTCCTTACGGACGATACCAAAGATGCAACAATACAAAGGGCACATGGACAGGCAAAAGCATTATCAGGCAAACTAAAGGGTTACAGCCTTCAATAAATTAGCAAGATAATATTTTAGCGTACTTTGGGCAGATTCCAGTTGTATTTCATGGCAACCAATCTCAGCATAGTTGTAACCAATATTGAGCCAATTGTTGCTACTTCGATTTGAAACTGAACCATTAGAAGAATGTAAAAAACAATAACGCCTAGAAAGCTTGCTGATGCATATAGTTCTTTGACAAAAACCATAGGTACTTCATTTACAAACATATCCCTCAAAATTCCCCCACCTACTGCAGTTATCATTCCAGCCATCGTCATCGCCAGAAAATTCATCCCAAATAATTGATATGCAAGAGTTGCCCCAATGGCAGTAAAGACACCCAATCCAAGAGCATCAAATTTTAAAAACAAATTCCAGTGTTTTTGCATTCTAGGATAAAGAAAGAATATTGTAACGCCAGTAACAGTAGTAATTATCACATAATTTGGATCAGATATAGAATGTGGTGGAAAACGTCCAAGTATTATATCCCTAATAGTACCTCCAGCTACACCAGTAATGGTTGCAAGAATTATAATCCCTACAATGTCTGCTTTGTGTTCAATTGCCTTGAATGCTCCAGTAACTGCAAAAGCCATAGTTCCAAACAAATCCAATATCATTACAATAGTTTGAATTGGAGATGATAGTTCAGTCAAATAACAAAGTAACAAGAACTATAGTAAATAATGTTTTAAGAAATTACAAAAAAGGGAATAGATTTACAGTTTTAACCAAATAGCGCAGAGAGACCTTCCATTGCCTGCTCTTCTGTCTTTGCAGATGGTAGTTCAGCCTCTTTCTTTGCTTCCGATGCGCCTCCGCCTGATGGTGCTGCAGGTGCAGCAACTGCTACTGGGGCAGCCTTTATTGCTTCCTCAATGTTTACATCTGCGAGTGCAGCAACAAGTGCCTTTACTTGTGCCTCGTTGACTTCAGCGCCTGAAGCCTTTACAACATTAGCAATATTTGCTTCGTTGATTTCCTTCTTTTGTTTGTGCAAAAGCAACGCAGCGTATACGTATTCCATTGTAAACAAATTTTGCAAGAGGCATAATATAAAACTATGGAGGCATGTAAAAAATAAATCTAAAATGATTTTCCTAGTTTAAGATTTTAAGACCTCGACAAATAGAATACATGTATTTCTTCAAGTCCTTGTCATAAAGCGTATCCATTCTTTGTTTTAAGATTCGTTTTGCTTGATCCCTTTCTACACCATCTGGCAGAGAAAGTACGTTGTTAATCAATTCAGGTATAGATTCTCTAACCCAACCAGAAATAATATTGTGAATGTTTTTGTGTATTTTTTCAACATGATCAGTGTTGATATCAAAAACTCCAGTAAAATTATTGTGTTCCACCCTATAGATCAAAGCAAATATGCATTCTTTTGGATCTGGATTCTTCAAAAGTTCTAGTGATTGCGGTCCAGCTTTTCCTTGAGAGACTTTATTCTTCAGCCCTACAGGATTTATTATCATACCATTAACTCCAATATTGGAATTTTCTACTCCCGTTACAATTCCTATAACAATATCTCTATGTTCACCATTTGGCTTTGATGCAAATACATGGTCTCCTTCTTTCCAGCCTTTTTTTGTAAACATGAGAAACTTTCCTAATAAATCATATTTAATGTGTTGCTTCAGAATGCTTAATATCAGTCAGAAGAAAAAATTGTGAAATGGACAAGGACCAGATCCTTTCAAAGTTTTCTACTGATCCAGACAGATACTACAAGGTCACATTATTTGAAAATGAAGGATTTAGGAGAAAATCGTGTGCCAAGTGCCGCAGGTTTTTCTGGACTTTGGACGACAGCATTAGCATGTGTCCTGATCACATAGAAAATAGCTATTCGTTTATTGGAGACCCTCCCACAAACAAGAGGTTCGATTACACACAAGCATGGAAGGAAGTAGAATCGTTTTTTGTACAAAATAATCATAAATCAGTCGGGAGGTATCCAGTAGTTTGCAGGTGGCGGGATGATCTTTATTTTACAATTGCATCCATTGTAGATTTTCAAAGAGTAATGGGTTCCAAAGTTGTTTTTGAGTTTCCTGCCAACCCACTGGTTGTTCCACAAACCTGTCTTAGATTCAAGGATATTGAAAATGTAGGAGTAACCGGTAGACATTTTTCCAGTTTTTGCATGATAGGACAACACAGCATACCAAACTCACAAGGATATTGGAAGGATAAATGCGTGGAGCTTGATTTCAAACTTCTTACAGAAAGACTTGGAATCAACAAAAAGGAAATAGTATTTGTAGAAGACGTATGGGCTGGCGGAGGATCTTTTGGATCATCCCTTGAATACTTTGTAAGAGGATTAGAACTTGGCAATGCAGTATTCACGGAATTTCAAGGCGATCTGACTAATTATTCCATATTGGATCAAAAAATTATCGACATGGGTGCAGGTCTTGAGAGGTTTGCGTGGATTACAATGGGAACCCCTACTGCTTATGATTGCTGTTTTGGGCCTATAACAAAACACATGATAGACAAGGTAGGTATTGACATAGATTCCAACGTAATATCCAAATATTTCATGTCAGTAGCAAAGGCTCTTTCAGAATCAAACGACATTTCCATAGTCAGAAAGACGGCTGCGAAAATTGCAGGTTTAGATGAAACAAAACAAGATAAAATAATTTCTCCACTTGAAGGGATCTACATGATAGCAGATCATTTGAGAACTCTTGTCTTTGCAATTTCTGATGGTGCATTACCAAGCAATGTGGGAGGAGGTTATAACTTGAGAATGATTCTAAGAAGGACGTTAGCAACTATGGATAGATTTGGTTGGAATTTTGACCTTAACAATCTCATTGATCTTCACATAGACTATCTAAAATCCACATATCCAGAACTTGAACAAACCCGTAATGATGTAAAAACAATAATCGAGATAGAGAAGAATCGTTACAACGAGTCAAAAGTCAGAATGAAAAATATGGCAACTACACTCAAGACGCAAAACAAGAAATTATCAGTAGATGATCTCATTCGCCTGTATGAATCAGATGGTATAACTCCAGACTTTCTCAAAGAATCTCAGATAATACCGGAAATTCCTTCTACATTTTATGAAAGATTATCAGATTTGCACCAGTCCGAGAAGACAGAGAAAAAGGAAGAATTAGATTTGGAGGGAATACCTGATACAGATTTACTATATTACAAAGATGATCCACATGAGTTTGAGGCCAAGGTACTCAAAATAATAAAAAACAAATTTGTCATACTTGACAAGACATCATTTTATGCAAGAGGAGGAGGTCAAGAGCCAGATCATGGAAAAATTGAAGAGTTTGATGTGATAGATGTCAGCAAACATGGAAATGTTGTATTACATGAGATCAGAGAAGGAGTACCAAAAGAAGGTACAGTTGTAAGTTGTAAAATCGATTCAGTGAGAAGATACGGGATAACGCGAAATCACACAAGCACTCATGTACTAAATGCATCTGCAAGAAATACTCTTGGCTCTTGGATCTGGCAGCATTCTGCTTTCAAGGATGCGGAATATGCAAGACTTGACATCACCCATCACTCAAATCTCACGGAAGATGAGATAATGAAAATAGAGGATCTTGCAAACACCACCATAAGAAGAAACATTCCGGTTTTGATCAACCAGTTTGAAAGAGGTGAAGCAGAACAGGAATATGGTTTTAGAATTTATCAGGGAGGAGTAGTACCAGTAAAATTAGTACGGATTGTGAACATAGAAGGATTTGATGTAGAAGCATGTGGTGGAACACATGTACAAAAAACTGGAGAGATGGGATTGATAAAAATCACAAAAGCTGAGAGGATTCAGGATGGAGTAGTCAGACTAGAATTCGTATCCGGCAAGCCAGCACTCAAGTACACCCAAAATCAAGACCGAAAAATTTCACACATAGTAAAATCCCTTGGCTCAAGTAAAGAAAAGATGTTAGAATCATTTGAGCATGTAATGAAAGATTCTGATGATGCAAAAAGAAGATTGAGACAGATAATCAAAAGAACATCTGAGGCATCGGCAAGAGAGGCCATTTCCAAGGCAAAAAGTATTGGAAAAATAAAATTGTACTCTACAGTAGATGAAGAACTCGATGAGGAATTCCACATATCAGTCGGAGAAACGGCAACCAAGATAGACAAGTCTCTCATCTATTGTGCATTCATAGTAAAAAATGATTCAATCAAGATAATATCATTCTCTGGCGCTGATGCCATTTCTACCAAGAAAGCAGGAGATTTAGTAAAAGAAATTTCCAAAGTACTCGGAGGCTCAGGTGGTGGAAGGGATACATTTGGTCAGGGAGGAGGAAAAGACCTGTCAAAGATAAAAGATGCCCTGCTAACCATAGAAAAATCAATTCTTGGAGAACGATAACATATGGACTGGATGTCACTTGAAGAAAAATGGAGACGCAAATGGGAGGAAGAAAAATACTTTGAGGCTGATCCAAATAATAATAAAAAATTCTTTGTCACTGTGGCGTATCCTTATCCCAACTCCCCTCAGCACGTGGGGCATGGAAGGACATACACACTAGCAGATGTGCATGCCAGGTTCATGCGCATGTTAGGCTACAACGTGTTATTTCCAATGGGGTTTCATTACACTGGAACGCCAATTTTGGGCATGGCCAGAAGGGTTCAAGACAATGACATAAAACTACTGGAAACATTTCGCACTTTGTACAAAGTCCCAGATGACAAAATAAGAGAGTTTACAGAACCAGTGAAGATTGCAGATTATTTCCATCAAGAGATAAAGACAGGAATGATCGAGATGGGATACTCGATAGACTGGAGAAGGGAGTTTACTACAATAGATCCAGTATACAACAAATTTATAGAATGGCAGTTTAGAAAACTAAAAGAAAAAAATCTCATAATTCAGGGTACTCATCCAGTAGGATGGTGTCCAAAGGATCAGAATCCAGTATCTCAGCATGACACACAGGGTGATGTAGAACCAAGTTTTACGGAATATACAATTATCAAATTCAGATATGACAAGTACGTCATTCCCACTGCAACATTGCGACCTGAGACTATTTTTGGTGTAACAAACATCTGGATAAATCCAGAGTTTGTTTATGAAATAATACAGGTCGATAATGAGCAATGGATAGTAACTAGCGAATGTGCAAGAAAGTTAGAGTTTCACAATAAAACAATAACAAGACTAGGCAATATATCAGGCAAGGAACTGGTTGGCAAGAAAGTTAGAGTTCCTGAAAGAGATGATCAGGTTTTAATGTTGCCAGCAAGTTTTGTCAAAAGCGAAAACGGCACTGGTATTGTAATGTCTGTTCCTGCACATGCACCTTTTGACTATCAGGCTCTTGAAGATCTTAAAAAAGAGATTACAAGATATTCCAACATATCAGACATTCAAAATGTCAAGGCAATATCAATAATTGAGACAGAAGGTTATGGTCAAATTCCTGCGTTGGATGCCATAACCAAATTCCAAATTGAAAATCAAAATAGTGTAAAGTTAGAAGAGGCTACCAAGGAAATATACTCAAAGGAGTTTTACGGTGGCAGATTAAAACAGAACACTGGGAGGTTTGCAAACAAGACAGTTGTAGAGGCAAAGGATGAAGTAAAAAAATGGTTGTTGCAAGGAAAAAATGCAGATATCCTATACGAACTAAACGAGATTCCCATAAGATGCAGATGTGGTGCAGAATGTGTGGTAAAGATTCTCAGTAACCAATGGTTTCTCAATTATTCAGATCCAGAATGGAAGACAAGAGTACATGCATGGATAAATGAAATGAAGATTCTTCCAGAAGAGATTAGAAACGAATTCAACAATGTTGTTGATTGGCTCAGAGAGAGAGCATGTGCAAGACAGCATGGTTTGGGAACAAAATTGCCATGGGATAAAAACTGGATAATAGAAAGCCTTTCTGATTCTGTAATTTACATGGCATATTACACCATAGCAAAATATGTGAACAATAAGGAAATCATACCAGAAAATGTATCTGATACCTTTTTTGATTACATATTTTTGAACAAGGGAAGATCAGAGGATATATCATCTCAGTGTAAAATAACACCTAATCTTTTGGAGAGGATAAAAAAAGAGTTCCAATATTTTTATCCAGTGAATGCAAGGCATTCGGGAAGAGATCTAGTGCCAAACCACCTGACATTTTTCATCTTCAATCACATAGCAATATTTCCAAGGGAATACTGGCCTGAAGAGATTGTAGTCAACGGATCAGTCCTAATGGATGGAAAGAAAATGTCCAAGTCAGAGGGAAACATAATTCCATTAAGAGATGCCATAAGAAACCATGGTGCGGATTCAATCAGGCTTACAATTTTGATTTCTGCTGAGTTGCTACAGGATGCAGATTTCAACCAAGAGGCAGTAAAGGGAATAAAGAACAAACTGGAAAACATGTTAGAAGAGTGTTCAAGGTATAGATCCTCTTACAATGTAAAACTTGAGCAAGAGGACAAGTGGATAAAAAGCAAGACTGAGCAATTAGTTCTTAAAACAACTTCTTCAATACAGAAAATGAGACTAAGAGAAGCATTACATTTTATTCTCTATGATTTCGAGTCAGATATTCAATGGTATGTCAAACGAGCGTTGGCAAAGAAACGTGATAATTTTGCCGGAATCTTGCATGATGTATTTTCTACGCGAATAGCTATGATGTCGCCTTTTGCTCCATATGCATCAGAAGAAATGTGGTCTAGACTTGGAAATACCGGTATTGTATCAAAGTCTGCCTGGCCGACATACCATGAAGATATGATTGACTTTGAATCAATTCAATCTGAAAACCTGCTAAAAAATACAGTTGATGATATCAAGAACATAATCAAGGTCACAAAAATTACTCCAAATAAAATAACAATATACACATCAGCCCAATGGAAAGTAAAGGCATACCAGAAAATTTTGTCCAGTGTGGTGGCAGGTGAGGTAAACATAGGTTTTCTGATAAAATCTCTTATTGTAGACAAAGAAACAGAAGAAATAAAAAAAGATCCTGATTTTGTGAAAAAAACAGTCAATGATATATTATCAGAGTCACAAGAAGAAAGAGAATCAAAGAACAAAATCGGCCTTATTGATGAAAAGAAAATTCTCTCAGAACTCAATTCACTTGTACAAGCAGAATTTGGAATTACATCTCAAGTATTTTCAGAATCAGATCAGGACAAGTATGATCCAAAAAATAAATCAAGAATGGCAAGACCATACAAACCTGCCATCTTAATCGAATAGTAATTGCCACATGTTTTTATTAGGTGATTTTTCGTATAAGGTTGTTTGAAGATAGCTATAGTTGGCATAGGAGTTGCTGGAGCATATCTACTTGCAAGATTGAAAAATCAACACGAGGTAGTAGGTTTTGAAAGATCTACACAAGAAAATCATGATTCCATATGTGCTTGGGGTACATCAAAGGCACCAATGGAGGAATTTGCAAAAAAGGCTGGACTTGATTTTGGTGACTATGTAATCCATGACGGAAAGCAAATGTATGTTGACATGGGTTTAGAAAGATTTCAAATTAAGCTCAAAGGACTTTGTACTTACAACAAAATTGGATTGATAAAAGACATGGCAAAGGGATGCAAGGTGCATCATGGTACCGTTCCAAAATTACAAGATCTAGAATCGGAATTTGACATAATTGTGGATTCCACAGGTTTTCATCGATCATATCTTCCAAGACTTGAAAAAGATTTTCATCTGCCAACATATCAATACAAGGTAGAATATGAAAACGGTGTACCTTTTGATGATTTTTATCTCAAACCATTTTCCTCAATTAGCGGCTATTTCTGGTATTTCCCATTAGGAGATAAAATTGCCCATATTGGTGCAGGGGATAAAAATAGAAATCACATTGTAGAAACCAATGCATTCTTGAACAAATATGGTGGAAAGATCCTAAAGACTGTTGGAAGACCAATACGTCTTGCCACCCCAGACCTTTGTGAGCCATTTTATCACGGAAAGGTAGTTGGAGTTGGAGAATCCATTGGAACAGTGTATCCACTGCTTGGAGAGGGAATAATTCCAAGTATGACATGTGGAGACATTTTTGTGGATACGTTGGGTAACAATGAGAGATACAGACAAATGGTTCTTGAAAAATTTGCAATATACTCAAAGGTATTATCATTTGTAAGAAACAAAATGGAAAGCAAGTTTGGCATCATGAAAAATTTTGTGGACATGTTATCAATTTATAGATACATGAAGAAAAATGAGAAAAGATTTGGAATGGAAATTAAGATGACAGATATGATGAAAGTAGCAAAGGCCTAGAATTACATACTTACATAGCCAAAATTTTCTCTTGTTGTTCTGTTCGAATTCATAGTATAGTCATAGATCATTTTGGAATACTCGAGCAGAATATCTTTCATCTCGTCGTGAGATTTTGCAAAATAAAATCCCGGACAATCTCCTGTAAACTGAAACGTGGCATGGACCCTGGCTTTTCCTTTTTCATTTTCAAGCCATGATGAAAACGGATACAGATAGCATACTCCCGGTCTAGATGGATGAAGCCCACAATAACCTCTTTCATCAAGAAATCTGCATCTGATATGAGTTCCGTCATCTATCTCTTTTTCATCGTCTTTACGTTTTAGATTAATCATGGTCATTACCACAGAGTTTCCTGCAGGCCCTTTTTCTTCCCATGTGGCTATGTTAGTCTCTTTCTTTACAAAATCCGATACTTTGTCATATTTTAGATTTTTACTTATCGTTATCAGATCACTGCTTGTAAGCGGTAATCGTCCTTGTCTATTACAACAATTATGG
>JAGWGC010000034.1 GCA_028867615.1 Nitrososphaerota archaeon
CTTTTGTCTTGGGGGGAATTTTGTTACTTGTTTCTGGGTTCTTTGACATTGTTGATGGCCAGGTTGCGCGCATCACTGGAAAGACGTCTAAAAAGGGCGCATTCCTTGATTCTGTCTTTGATAAAATTGCAGAAGTTGCAATCTTTCTTGGAATTTTAATTGGCGGGTATTCACAAGGTTATCTTGTACTGTTGGCAATAGGTCTCTCCTTACTTGTTAGCTACACTAGGGCAAGGGCTGAATCTCTTGGAGTTCAACTTCAAGGTATAGGCATAGGTGAGCGTGCAGAAAGATTACTTGTGATTGCAATAATTGGAATGATCGGTTTTCTAAATTATGCTGTAGTAGTTGTTGCAATAATAGCAGCAATTACATTTGTCCAGAGAATAATGACAACGGCTAGATCAATAAAAGACTAGACTATCGCAGTCTGCCGGTCTGACGTCTTGAGTCAGCTGATCTAATTTTTAGAATTCCAAAGTGTATCGCACATGAGATGCAGTACCATTTCAGTACAGTTGGTGCTGCAATGTATGCGCCTTGAGCCCTTAATTCTTTTGCCAATGTGTGCTCTACAAGATTTAATCGTGATGTTACTTTCTTTGCCTTGTCTCGTGGAACTGTTGCACCACAGTTTGTACACTGGATACGATCTGAGGAACCCTTGCCTCCCTTCTTTCTTCCACGACTAGCACGCTTTAGTGGCATGTTTTACCTGTATGGAGCCTCTTTATAACGATATTTGACGGTCTGGTTTTATCGAATTTCTGCCCTAACTGAGCAAATTCCCATCTTTTATCATATCCTCTAAAATTTAGAGGGATGAAATTTGTGAAATACTCTATTTTCACCTGTTAAAATTTAAATTTCATATAATTTTAGAGGGAGACATGCGTGGCCTCTGTCATGTATGTCTGAGCTCTAATGTTGATGTCGTGATAGTAAAAGGCAAAGCAATATGCCAATCCTGCCTACAAAGTCAGAAAAAGGACTAAATGGAAAGATATCGGCATCAAATCACATGAAGGTTGCAGTATTTTCACATTGTACAATAGATGAGATATATCAAAATGACACAATGGTTGAAACTGCTGGAGGTCCTGCGTGCTATTGTGGACTGACTGCAAAAAACATGAAGTTTGAAATTGATCTTCATACCAAGGTGGGTACGGATTTTGCATTCAAATCCTGGCTTGAAGAAAAAGGAATCTTCCTTTCACAGAACTCCATGTCTGAAACACCGACCACCAGATTTATGCTAAAAATATTTGGAACTGAGCGTGATCTTTATCTTAAAACAAAATGTGACCCAATTGAATCCATAAAGTCTGATGCAGATGGTGCAATTGTAAGTCCTGTCTTTGATGAAGTATCGGAAGATACATTGGACGAAATAAAAGAAAACTTTGGCTTTACATTGCTTGATCCGCAGGGATATCTCCGTCGGATAGCAAGTGACAACAAAATCTTTTTTGAAAAAACTCTACTTGATCTATCGCACATAACTGCAATCAAGGCTGATCCTGATGAGGCATTTTATCTTACGGGGTTGAGGGAAAAAGAAGCAATGCTTGCATTGCAAAAAAAAGGTGTCAAGCAGGTGCTTTATACTGACAAGCAAAACATCACAATGCTTGTAAAAGACAGGATGTATCACTTGAAAATTCCAAATATGACCATAGGCGATACTACAGGTGTTGGAGACATTTTCTGTGCGTCTTTTGCTTGTTCATATTTGAAAGAAAATGATCCTATCTGGGCAATCTGTTTTGCAGTAGGTGCAGCGCAAGCCGCCCTTGAGACGCGTGCTACGGGTCTTGACAAGGTTCCGGCTGGAGGTGATACTGAGAGAAATGCGGCATACCTTTACAATCTGATGCACTTTTCAAGTGTCTAAGCTTTTATTGTGTGAGGGGTGAGTTAAAGCCGTGAAGGTTGCAATCTATAGTCAAGACCAAGAACAAGCTGTAAAATCCATAAAACTTTCACTTGAAAGTCATGGTATAGAATCTGTGCATGTTGGGAAAAAGCCTCTTGGAAAAGACATTGACTATGTAATAGTGACTGGCGGAGACCGCGGGGTTAGAAAATACTTTCATCATGTTATAGACTCCACAATTCCGGTTCTTGGAATAAACGAGTACGAGTCTAGTGGATTTTTAGCCCAGACTGATCTCAAACAATTTCCAACATATCTCAACAGATTAAAAAAAGGTGATTTTTCAATTGAGGCCTTGCCAAGGGTCGGCGTAAAAATTGATGGAAAACAAATCTATCCTGCACTAAATGATGTTGCAATATTTTCCTCAAAGAGTGCTACGTTGGTAGAGCATGTCCTGCGCATAAACGGAGAAGAGTTGTGGCATGACAGCAGTGATGGTCTTATAATATCCACTCCTATTGGCTCTTCTGCATATTCCATGTCCGCGGGTGGTCCTGCAATATATCAAAACTCAAAGGTTTTTTGCATCGTATCTGTAAATTCACTTGATATCACAAGACGCCCGCTCATAGTTCCAGAGGATGCGCTCATTGAGATCGACGATGTGTCATCCAGTCTTCGGTGTGAAGTTGTAATTGATGGAAAGGACCGATTCAAAGTTGACAAGATCGTAGTCTGTACCAAGTTCCCATTGCCTGCAAGTGTCATACGTATGAAAAAAGATTCTACTACAGTTTCTGCTCTTGCTAAAAAAGTAAAACTTGCAGACGAGCTCTTGAACATGCCTCCAAGTTCCAAGTTGTTACTCAAAACTCTCGAATACGAGGGCTCTCTTACTCAAAAAGAACTTGCAGAAAAGACACTACTTCCAGACCGGACTGTCAGGTTGGCGCTAAGCCATTTGCTTGAAAAAGGCTATGTGAAAAGAAGAGTCTCACTTCGCGACACCAGGCAGAGAATATATGAAATTCCAAAATAGGCTATCTAGGAATTAGATGACGCCCTTATGAATGCCTCAAAGGACTCTTCAGGATATCCGGGTCTACTACTAAACTCTGGATGATACTGGACCCCAAGATAGAATTTATGGTTTGGAATCTCTAATACCTCCATGCGTTTTTTGCTATCGCTGTATCCTGAAAACTTCATGCCTTTTGAAGAGAACAGATCTAAATATTTCTGGTTGAACTCGAATCTATGTCGATGTCTTTTGTGAATCTTTGTGGATTTGTAAAGTCTGAATGCCATGGTGTTTTCTTCAACCGTAATCTCATGTGACCCTAGGCGCAGCGAGCCGCCCATGTTTGCCACTGATTTTTGTTCTGGCAGTAGGTCAATTACAGGATTTTCTGTGTTTGGAGCAATCTCTGTAGAGTTGGCGTTTGCCAGTCCACACACATATCTTCCAAACGCCACGGCAGCAAGCTGGAAACCAAAACAGATTCCAAGATATGGTATGTTTTTCTCTCGTGCATAGTTTGCAGTACTAACTATGCCTTCGGCACCTCTGTCTCCAAACCCTCCTGGAACAATTATCCCACTATATGCCGCAAGTTTGTTCAAATCCCCGCCTAATTCTTCAGAATCAATCCAGTCTATGATTACATTTTTTCCAATCTTGGCGCCGGCGTGTTGCAGTGCATGGTTTACACTTACATAACTGTCTGCAAGCTTGACATATTTTCCAACCATTGCAATTCGTACTGATTCTTTTGCATTTTGAAATGAACTTATGATTGCATTCCACTTGTCCCAGTTTGCTGAAGTGTTGACCAGCCCAACCTTGCCAAATTTTTTGAATATTACATCGATTATGCCTTGGTCGTATAACATCTGAGGCACCAAAAGAATGGACTTTGCATCATGACATGAAAACACATCCCGTTCTGAAACATTTGAAAATAGTGAAATCTTTTTTCTTGCTGCCATCTCAAGGGGTCTGGTACATCTGACTGCCAACAAATCTGGCTGGATGCCTATTCTTCGTAGTTCCTGGACACTGTGTTGTGTTGGCTTTGTCTTTTGTTCTCCTACTACATCAAGAGACGGGGCAAGTGTAACGTGGACAAAAATTACATTCTCTGGCCCTTCCTCAAGCCTCATCTGCCTGAGGGCTTCAAGAAATGGAAGGCTTTCAATATCTCCCACTGTTCCCCCACACTCTATTACAAGCATGTCAAGATTCTCACTTTTCACTATCTTTCTTATTCTATCCTTGATTGCATCTGTAACATGCGGAATGATCTGAACACAAGCCCCGAGATACTCTCCGCGTCTTTCTGCATCTATTACGCTGGAATAAATTTGAGCGGTGGTAATATTGTGGGTCTTTAACATGTTTTGGTTCAAAAATCTTTCATAGTTTCCAATGTCCATGTCGCATTCTCCTCCATCTTCAGTAACATAGACCTCGCCGTGAGCGATAGGATTCATGGTACCTGCATCATAGTTCAGATATGGATCAAATTTTACACAAGAGACCTTTTGATTAGAAAGCTGAAGTAACTTTGCAATAGATGACGAAACAACTCCTTTTCCAAGGCCTGACATGACTCCGCCTGTCACAAAAATGTATTTTGTAGATTCTGCCTGCATATCCATGATGGATTTGAGGTCCTTTTATTTCTTATTCTGTGATTGTGGCTTTCTTTAGACTGGATGTAAACTGTCCAATTTTACTTTCGATCTTTTCTGAAGGCGTATTTTCCATCAATCTTAGAAATGCACTTCCCACAATTATTGCATCCGCCCCAGATTTTATTATGAATTTTGCCTGATCTGGGTTGCTGACACCAAATCCAACTCCTAGTGGAATTTTTCCACCTAGTATCTTTTTGGTATTTTTAATGGCATGTGTTGTATAATTTTGGAATTGTTGCTGGCCTCCAGTGGTTCCAAACACTGATACAAGATATAGAAAACCTGATGAAGAATCTGAAATTTTTTTGATCCTATCTGGAGTAGTATTCGGAGAAATTAAAAATATGACATCCATATTATTTTTCTTGGCTGCTTGCAGAAAATCTTTGGATTCATCGATTGACATGTCAGGTAGTATCAATCCGTCAATCCCTGCCTTTTTTACAATAGATATGAACTTGTCATAACCCTGTCTGTACAGGATGTTTGTATATGTCATCAAAATTAGCGGAAGGTCTGTCTCCATACGAATTTTCTTTACTAGTAAAAGAAATTTGTCGAGATTCATGCCTTTTTGTAATGCCTGAAAACCCGCATTCTGGATTACTGGTCCATCTGCCAAGGGGTCTGAAAACGGCATTCCAAGTTCTATGATGTCTGCACCGCCTTTTACAAGTCCTCTGACTGCCGAAATAGTGTCTCTTTCACTTGGAAATCCTGCCATGATGTATGATATCAGGGCTTTTTGGTGCTTTGACCTGAGGTCCTGAAATTTACTTTTTATTCTTGACATTTTTACTCAAATATCTCCCAACTTCTTCAACGTCCTTGTCTCCTCTACCTGATAATGTTACGACAATGCTTTCACTCTTTGGCATATTCCTTGCAATTTTCATGGCATATGCAATCGCATGCGCCGATTCTAACGCTGGTATGATTCCTTCATGTTTTGAGAGCAAGAGGAATGCCTCTACTGCCTCCTTGTCATTTACCGCATCATACTTGACTCTCTTTACATCTTTTAGATATGAGTGCTCTGGACCTACTCCGGGATAGTCCAATCCAGCAGATATGCTATGCGTTTCACTGATTTGTCCCTCGTCGTCTTGTAAAAGATATGTCAACATGCCATGAAGAATTCCTTTTGATCCGCCTACCAAAGTTGCAGAGTGGTGACCACTTTTGATTCCTTCTCCACCAGCTTCTACACCGAACATCTTGGTGTCTTCATCAATTAGCGGATAAAATGTTCCAATTGCGTTAGATCCTCCGCCAACACATGCCACTACAGAGTCTGGAGATTTTTTTTCAAGTTTTTTCATCTGGGCAAGAATTTCATTTCCTATGACCGACTGAAAGTCTCTGACCATTACTGGGTATGGATGTGGGCCTACTGCAGATCCTAAAAGATAGTATGTTGATTTCACATTTGTAATCCAATCTCGTATGGCCTCATTGATCGCATCCTTCAATGTCTGGGTTCCTTCTTTGACTGGATGTACCTTTGAGCCAAGTAAGTTCATTCTAAAGACATTCAGTTTTTGCCTCTGAGTGTCTTTGTAACCCATGTATACTTCACCATTCATTCCAAGAACAGCGCATGCCATGGCAGTTGCAACTCCATGTTGTCCAGCGCCTGTTTCTGCAATGATCCTCTTCTTTTTCATTCTCTTTGCAAGAAGGCCCTGACCTAAAGTATTGTTTATCTTGTGAGCTCCTCCGTGCAGTAAATCTTCTCTCTTGAGATAGATCTTTGCACCACCCGCAAATTTTGTTAAATTCTTGGCCAAGTACAGGGGTGTGGGTCTTCCTGCATATTGGGTTAGGTAATATTGTAATTCTTTCTTAAATTCCACATCGTCTTTGTATTTTAGATATGCTTGCTCTAGTTCTTCTACTGCGGGAACTAGGGTTTCAGGAATGTATCTTCCTCCAAACTCTCCAAATTTGCCATTCTTGGGATATTTGAGTTTCATATTGCTGACACCAACTCTGACACTAGTCCCTTGATATCTTTACTCTTCATTATGCTACTGCCTACCAAGAAAGCATCTGCACCACATTTGTCAAGAAACTTGATGTCTTTTGGAGACTCTACTCCACTCTCTGATATCACAATTCTTTTCTCGTCTCTGTTCTTTAGTATTGATTTGGTGGTACCAAGATCAATCTCAAGAGTGTCTAGGTTGCGATTGTTTATGCCAAGTATGTCCGCATGTGTTTTTGTAGACTCGATGAATTCTTTTTTTGTATGGGATTCAAGCAATACTAGCAGGTTCCTTTTGTGAGCATATGATACAAAGTCATCAATGTCTTTTGCAAATTTCTTGTCAAATATTGCTTGTATCAAAAGAACAACATCTGCACCTAGTTTTTCGGCAGCATCGATTTGTATCTTGTCAACCACAATGTCTTTCATCAGTAATGGAATCTTGATTTTTTTTCTAATCTTTGTAAAATAATCTGGCGAGCCATTAAACAAGTATGGCTGTGTCAGAACTGATAATCCGACTGCACCGCCCTCGACCATTTGGTTTGCAATAAAGACTGGATCTGATACATCTCGTATGTTGCCAAGTGATGGGGATGAAAATTTTACTTCGGTAATCAATGAAGCATGCTTGTTGTTTTTGATTTGATTTACTAGATTTTGTTTTGACTTGGGGGTCTTGTAGTTGATTTTGTATACTCCGTCACTTATTGCCTTTTGTGAGTTCTTGGCAAGTTTTTCTAACATGTCTTTCATTTTTTCTCAAAAGCCTCCAACTTTGCAATATTTCCACAATGTTTTACAAAGTCTTTAAAGAGATTGTATGCGTTGCCATTTTTAATTGATTGGAGTGAAACTTGCAATGCCTCATCGAATTTCTCTGAGAATCCTCCGACAATCAATCCTGCCGCAGCATTGAGTGCAGTTATCTCAATCATTGTTTTCTTGGCAGTTCCATCGAGGACTGTAACAAATGCGTTTATCGCATCTTCTTTTGTTGAAATCTGGAAATCAGAAAGTTTGGCTTTACTCAAACCAAGTTCTACCGGATCGAGTACAGAGCTTGTGACCTCGCCCTTGTTTAGTTGATAAATGTAATTTTTGGATGTTGTAGATAATTCATCAAGACCATCCTCTGAGATTACAGTCATCACGCTTACAGACCCTCTTGACTCTAAAAGGGATATGACACGACTTAGGTATTCTTTTGAATATACTCCCACAAGCTGGTGCTTTACCTGGGCTGGATTGCACAAAGGGCCAAGCAAATTAAACGCGGTTCTCCTGTCAAGACGTTTTCTTGCATCGGCAACGTTTCTCATGGCGGGGTGGAATTGGGGGGCAAACATGAAACCAATTCCAAACCTTTCAATTATTTCTTGAACTTGATGTGGTTTCATGTTGAGGTCATATCCAAAATATTCAAAAATGTCGGCACTTCCACTTATGCCTGAGACTGACCGGTTCCCGTGTTTTGCAACTACTATTCCTGATGCAGCAATGACAAATGACGCAGTCGTTGAAATGTTGAATGTGTGCATCCTGTCTCCGCCAGTTCCGCAGACATCTATTATATTTTGATTTATCTTTGGGTGTATGTGTAATGCATTTTGCTGCATCTTGTCAAGCATTGCCACAAGTTCTTGATCAGTCTCCCCCTTTTCTGTCAGTGCCTCAAGAAAACTTGTAGTCTCATCAACAGAAACTTTTCCAGCCAGTATCTCATCCATGATTTGAGACATTTCGTCATGGCTGAGGTTTTTGTTCAAAGACATTTTAGTGATGTACTCTGTGATCATTTTTGCACCAATTTGATAAAGTTACTTAGAATCTTCTTGCCCTCGTCAGTCATTATTGATTCGGGATGGAACTGGACTCCCTCTATTAGATATTTTTTGTGGCTTATTGCCATTATCTCCTTGTCATCTTGTGCAATGGCAGTTACCTGAAGGTCATCTGGAATTACTGTCTTATCTCCTACGAGTGAATGGTATCGAGTTGCCCGAAATGGATTTTGCACTCCCTCAAAGAGTGGAGACTTGGTGTGCTCTACAGGACTTGTCTTTCCATGTCTTACATTTCCTGCATTGACGACTTTACCACCGAATGCATGTATGATTCCCTGATGCCCCAGACATACCCCGAGTATTGGTTTTGTGGGTCCCAGTTCCTTTATTACTTTGGTACATATCCCAAAATATTTCTCATCTTCTGGTGTTCCAGGTCCTGGGGAAATTATTATTGCATCATAGTTTCCTTTCTTGATGTCCTCGATTGTTATCTTGTCATTTCTGATGACATCGGACTCTACGTTTAGTTCGCCTAGTATCTGGGCAATGTTGTACACAAATGAATCATAGTTGTCAATTATCAAGAATTTCATCTTGTTGCCTCCTTGAGGGCTGTTATCATTGCATTTGCCTTGTGCTCTGTCTCCATCCATTCATTTTGTGCGACCGAGTCTGTTACTATGCCTGCTCCTGCCTGTATGAAACCCTTTGAGTCATTTATGAAGATGCTTCTTATCCCAATTGCAAAGTCACAGCAACCGTTAAATGAAAAATATCCCACTGCTCCTGCATAAGGTCCTCTTGCATCAGGTTCGAGCTCATCAATTATCTCCATTGCTCGTATCTTTGGTGCACCCGAGACTGTTCCTGCAGGAAATACTGCCTTCATGGCGTCATACATGTCATATTTTTTATCCAAAGTTCCAACTACATGAGTCACAATATGTTGCACGTGGCTGAATTTTTTTACAGCCATCAATTCTTTGACATGCACGGAACCATACCTGCACACTCTGCCAATATCGTTTCTGCCAAGGTCTACTAGCATGGTGTGCTCTGCAATCTCTTTTTCATCGTGCAGCATTTCATTTTTTAGCTCTTCGTTTCTTTTCTCATCGCTTGTAATTGGTCTTGTACCTGCAATGGGGAATGTCTCAACCTGGTTTCCTGTAATGCGCAATAACATTTCTGGACTGGAACCAATTATGGTTCTCTTTCCTAGTTTCATGTGGTACATGTATGGTGACGGATTTATCTGGCGCAGAACCTTGTATACTTTGAGATGGTCTCCATCTACATCAAAATTAAATTTTCTTGAAAGTACTACTTGAAAAATATCTCCAGCCTGAATGTATTTTTTTGCCTGCGTTATCATTTCTGTAAACTTGTCCTGATTCAAATTTTCAGAAATTTCTGAAACAGAAAACTTGCCACAGTCTATGCTAGTGTATGATATTTTGTCAATTCTATTTTTATCATAATAAAAATAAAATGATCTTTTTTCTTTGTTGTCGTAAAGTATGCCATCTGTATAGATTCCAAACTCCATCAGTGGTTCGTCTGAATCCTTGTGGGAATCTGGAATGTTTTCCCATAATCTAATTGCATCATAGTTTATAATTCCGACTGCGCCTCCCACGTACCTGTATTTCTGATCGGGTACCTGATATACCAGCTTCTTGATCTCAGACAAGGGATCACTTGTATGAATGGTCATAGAGCCCCCTTTTTTGTAATGGAGTACAACTTTGTCAAAATATCCCTTGATTATCACTGATGGGTCAAAACCAATCAATGATGTCTCTGCCAACTCTTCTGGTCCTGTGAGGGATTCAAAGAAGAAAGAATGCTCGAATTCACGTGATATTTTGTTGTATAGATCAAATTGGGAGCCAGTATAATCTAGGGGTATTATCTTAAGGCTTGAATGCCCAAATGTGGCCACCCATGAACAGGTTCATCCTACATCTCTATTTAAAATTAAGCCGTACACGAGATTATGCATATTACGGTATGGTACGGTACCTTTATATGCGATCTGAGAGTATAATGATCCATGTCTCAGATCTTAATTCCAGATTTTGACGGTAGCAAATCCTTATTGTTCCAAGACCTGTATTTTGTACGAAAAAAATCGATGGTTCACACAACTGTGGCAGAAGCTGTGTGTACTGTTTGTCAAAAGGGCCTAGATGATGGAATGTCTGTTACTGCAAAGAGAATAGGCCCGAACATGAGGCTTTTTTGCCAATATCATATTCCTCAAGAATGATTTTTTGAAATCTGCAATTCTACCAGATTGGCCTTGTTATTGCACCCTCTGCTGCAGAGGATACTAGTGATGCAAATTTTGCAAGAGCGCCCGTTTCATAATTCGGTTTTCTTGGCTTCCATTCTTTTCTTCTTTGTACAAGTTCATCTTCTGATACCGTCATATCTATGGTATTTTTCTCAAGGTTGATGACAATCTCATCGCCCTCTTTTACAAGTGCGATATTTCCTCCCACTGCTGCCTCTGGGGCAACATGACCTATCATGAATCCTCTTGTTGCACCTGAAAACCTTCCATCTGTTATCAGTGCAACTTTTTCACCCAAATTTTGTCCAACTAGTGCAGCAGTGACTCCTAACATCTCCCGCATTCCCGGTCCTCCTTTTGGACCTTCATATCTTATTATGACAACATCCTGTTCCTTTATTTGTCGTTTGGATATTGCGTCAAATGCATCCTCTTCCCTGTCAAACACTTTGGCCTTGCCCCTGAATTCTTTTGTGTGGACACCTGCAATTTTTACTACTGCGCCATCTGGAGCAAGTGAACCTCTAAGTATCGTAAGAGTTCCAACCTCGTGAATTGGGAATTCGATTGATTTTAACACCTTCTGACTTGCATCAAATGGTATCTGCATTGAATCAAGATTCTGTTTGACTGTTTTGCCTGTTACGGTGATGGCATTCTCATGAATGAGATTTTTCTTTTGTAAACTTTTCATTAGCAATGGAATTCCACCTATCTTGTCAAGATCAAGCATGACATACGTTCCTCCGGGCCTCATATCTGCAATGTGTGGTGTCTTTCTTCTAATTCTTTCAAAATCATCAAGTGTAAGTTTTACCCCTATCTCACGAGATAGTGCAAGCAAGTGCAATACTGCATTTGTAGACCCGCCTATGGCATTGGCTACCACGATGGCATTTTCAAATGCTTCAAATGTCAAAATATCCTTTGGTCTAATCCCTACTTCGAGCAAATTCATTACCGCCTTGCCACTTTCGTATACCATTTTTTCTCTCCTTGGATCTTCTGCTGGTGGGGATGCATTTCCTGGGAGAGCTATTCCAATTGCTTCACTAATTGAGGCCATTGTGTTTGCAGTATACATTCCTCCACATGAGCCTGAATTGGGGCATGCGACGTTTTCTAAATTTTTCAAAGCTTCTAATGTTAGATTTCCTGCATCGTATGCTCCTACTGCCTCATAAACATCCTGGACTGTAACTTGTTTTCCTTCAAAAACTCCTGGCATGATTGTACCGCCGTATACAAAGACTGCCGGTAGGTTAAGACGCGCCATCCCCATCATCGTACCTGGAAGGCTTTTATCACAACCTGCAATTCCAACCAGTCCGTCATACTGGTGTGCTCTAACCATCAATTCAATTGAATCTGCAATAATTTCCCTACTGACAAGAGATGACTTCATACCTTCATGACCCATTGCAATACCGTCACTTACTGCAATTGTGGAAAACTCTCTGGGCGTACCTCCAGCAGCTTCTACTCCTGCCTTTGCATGAGTTGCCAACCTTCCAAGATGGATGTTACATGGGGTCGCTTCATTTCCGCTGTGGGATACGCCAATGAACGGTTTTCCCAAATCATTGTCATCTAAACCCATTGCCTTGTACATGGCTCTATGAGGCGCCCTCGAAGGACCGTCAACTACGTTTCTACTAGATATCTCCATAATCATCACTATGTTTTGTACCCTATTTTATACATACTAGATAATATCATAGAGTTCACATCTGGATTTTGTTAATCTGCATACTATTGCTTGAAAAAACAATCAATCATGTGAAAACAACTTCATTTTTTATGAATAAATTGAACTCAAGAGTTGACAAGTGTGAATTCTACTGAGTTTTTAATAATTAGAATGTTAGATTCCTGATATGAGTAAACATGGATTGTATCTTGCAGTACTGTTGTCTGTATCTACAATATCTATTATACTAATTCCTGTTTATGCTGAAGTGACTTCACTTAAAACAAATGCCTTGTTTTACAAAGGAGGTAGCACAATTTACTTTTCTGGCACGATATTGAATACAGATCCTCCTAACGTAACTATACTGGTCTTTGATCCAACTGGCAAGTTTATTTTGCTTGCATCAGGGAATGCCGACAATAATCACCAATTTCAGATAGCTGTCGATACTAGTACATCGACTAACCAGCAAAAATTCTTACTCAAGGGAACCTACAACGCAACTGCCTTTATTGCAAACAAGGAAAATGGGCAAACTGTAAATTTTGTATTCTCACCAGATGGTTCGCCCATGATTCCTTCTCCACCTACATCTCTGACGGCATCAGTTATCTCCTCGACAGAAATTGATCTCAGTTGGACTGCCCCTTCAAACCCTGGAGGCACACAATCTCTTGGGTATGAAATTGGGCGTTCTACTGATGGAGGTTCCACTTGGTCTACATCGGTTATACCTATTTCCTCTACGACATTTACAGATGTTGGTCTTACCCCGAATACGTCATACATGTACAGAGTATATGCTGTAAACCAAGCTGGGACAAGCATTCCATCTAATGTTACCTCTGCTGTTACTTTGCAGACTCCGGGTCAAACTGCAACTCAAGGTACTATGAACACTACAACTAACCAATCTTCTACTCCTCTTGCTGAACTGCTCCAACAAAGATTAGCGGACGCACAAAGATTACAAGAATTACTGCACGGTGGTAATTCTGGCTCAACAAATCCATCTGGTAGTGTTCAAGTTATTCATCTAAATGAAACGATGGCGGTAAACGATGCATCTTCAAGTCTGGGAGTGCAAAAACCTGCAAACGTATCAGGAAATAACTCCTCGCAAAGCAGTATAAATTTTGATATTCATCTCGTAGTATACCCAGTAATTTCTCTTGTGGGCGTCGGCATAGTTGTCTACGTGCTATATCTTAGAAGGAAACGAAAACCATTGGGTGGTGCCGTCGTGGAAAAGAAAGACATTGTTGTACCACCTGATGTTACATCTGATCAAAAAGATGGTGACTATGCCATGATGATTATCAAAAACAGGCTAGCAAAAGGAGAAATCACTGTGGATGAATTCAAAGCACTAAAAGATGAACTCTCTGAGCCTTAAGTGATTAACTGGAATCCATCTAGTCGCGCTAGCTGGGCATTGATTTGTGTATCGTTCTCATTACCATATGATATCAATATCCTGTCTTGATCCTTGAACACATAGTTTCTGAGATCTGGAACTTCGTGGTGGTTGATGTAGAACTTTAATGTATAATTAGCATTTGTACAAAATGCTCGCTTGTCAGGGAATGTGAAACACTTGTCATCCAATCCAATGTGTAGAGAGTCAAATAGGAATCCCATTGTTACATTGGTTGCCATCATGTGGATTGTTTCACCGTTTCCTTTCTGGAAACTGATGTATGGACTTTTTATCTGGTAAGCTGTGGACGAGTAATCAAACTGTTGACCGTAAATCATTGTCAAAATTCCTGCATGGATGTGATACTTGCCTAATGGGCCTGCACCAGGTGGCTCTCCACTTGGCGTCACAGTTGATGATAGCACGTAAAAATTGTAACTTGAAATTCCAAGGACTGCCACAATTCCTGCTAGTATGCCAATGGCTATTGCCTTGTTCTTAAATTGGGTCTTTTGTCGTTTTTGGTAAAAAGTCTCTCGTTCCTGAACTCGCTCTTCTCTATCTTTTTTTCCCATTTGACGATCCAAGTCAAAATTTTACCCTAAA
>JAGWGC010000035.1 GCA_028867615.1 Nitrososphaerota archaeon
TGTCTATTGAGAAACATTTTGCCATAATTCAGAACAAAAACTTGATTTCAATAGTAGCAATAGACGACTTTAAGTTAGAGATGCAGCCTGCGCAGCTAACGGATCAGTTTTTTTCATGTGTCCATTGCGGTCATGTTACCCAATTTGAGGCAGTGCATAACAATCACATGAAGATACATTATTTGTGATACACGATTAGATATGAAAATAACATAATTTTTCCTAGAATCCATTCCATACGAGACACTGCATAAACAGCAGGTAATTTGAACAAAATATCATTACTGCATGCACAATACATATACAGTAAGATGCAGCAATACAAAACTTTGAGAAACGTTTCTAATCACATCATAGAAAATCGAATTAAAAAACTCATGTGTTTTAGATTATGATTCTCATGAGGATAAAAAAAAGAGCACTGGAGTATGTCATTAATCTTTATGCGTTTCTGAAACAATCCTTTTCAGTTTGGATTCCAGATCCTTCATGACTTCAGCGTCTTGCATCTTTGATTGCCAAAGCTTTCCAAATGAATCCACAATTGCTTCGGCAGTCTTGTCAAGTGTAGGACCCATTGTAGCCTCTATCCTCTTTTTTATGTGTTCTACCTTAGCTTGATGCATAGCCTCAAAGAATGCATGTTTGTACATTTTTGACATGTGTGATGAATCATGTCCACTGCCACACCCGCATTGACCATGAAAAGACATTTGAGCACATCCGCAACGTTCATGCGGCGACATTGAGCCGCAACCTCCCGTGTGATGATGTTCCATTTTGCATGATTCGTCTTTACATTCCATGTGGTTTTCATCATCCTGACATTTATAGAGAACAGACTAAAATTCCAATATTGGTAATCATGATAGCATGTTAAATGCCATGAGTCAAATCTCCGTCAGGCAAGGTTAATCCACTCAATGATGTAACATATGTGAATCAATTTTAATCAACAGTCAGATGGTAAGCATCATCGCATAGAAAAGAAGACCTGTCACATTGATTATCAAATCTGAAAATCTAAATTTGGTTTATAGTTATAGAAGCCTTGAGTAACATAGGAAGGGTACACAATGGAACTTGGTTTCTCAGACATTCTTAGCATAGCTCAAACAATCGGTATTGTCGGCTCTCTCGTAGTTGCGTCTTATTTCTCAAGACGAGAGATCAACCATCTATCAAGAGAATTTCGAACCCAAGTTATCAGTGAGATTACCGATAAGATGCACCGCATAGGAGAGATAATGATTGAGCATCCAGATCTTTCAAAACTGATAAACCGGGTTGATCCGCCAGAGCAAGTATTTGCGATTTACATCTTGTCAGTATATAACCAAGCATACAACATGCACAGACGAAAGCTGCTAAGTGATACAATTTGGTCTGGTTGGACACAGATGATACGAAGTAGTTTTCGAGACGGGACGATTGGCACATACTGGAAAAAAATTAATGCCGACAGCAGATTCAGTTCTGATTTTAGACACTTTATCAACAACACAATAATCGCAAAACCCGATTAATCCAGACGGTTATCCATTGCGCACAATCAGAGTCATGTGCATACAACTGGAACTTGCAAGAATATCATTATCAGAAATACATTCATTTGGGCTTCATAAAACCCCATTTACCAATTGCTTCTTTTAATTCAGTATGAGCCATCGCATATTCCTGCAACGGGATTTTCTGCATCGTAGCATCAATTGCTTGCATTACAGCTTTTGCTCCAGATCGTGTTCCTTTAGGATGTCCATGAATTCCTCCGCTTACCAGTATTCCAATATCACTCCCAAGCGTATTCATAACAGCAGGTATCAATCCCGGATGCAGTCCCCCTGATGAAATGGGTAACACCGGTTTGAAATTAGCCCAATCTTGGAAAAGCATTTTATAATTAATTTTCACACTTTTTTCCGGTAACACCTTGGCTGTAATTTCATTTCTGATGTCAACAATTTCATCTCTACTTCCAACCAACTTGCCTACTGCCGTACCTATATGGATCTGATCAACTCCAACAAGTCTCATCATTTTCGCAAGAACCAACATTGTCATCCCATGCCATGGATTTCTATCAAAAGCGGCGTGCATTGCCCTGTGAGCATGGATTGCAAGACCATATTCTTCACATGTCTCACGCAACGTCTGTACTGCAGACATTCCAGAGGTTACAACATCAATCATTGCATATTCCCACCCAAAATCATGCAACATCTTGGCTCGTTTCTCCATGAGTTTTGTCTCACCTGTTATGTTGATTAGTGCAGATTTTCTCTCCCCTGTCTCTTTTTCTGCCTTATCGCGCATTTTTGCGCAAAGTCTTATCCTATCTTCAAATCTGTTAAAAGAAGTAGAGGTAAGATTCTCATCATCTTTGACCAAATCAAAACCGCCCATCCATGTCTCATAAGCTATTCGTGCGTGCTCACTGGCACTCCAACCTATTTTGGGTTTTGCAACTGCACCTGTTATGGGCCTGTCTTTTATTTTCAGAATTTTTCTTATTCCTTCAATTCCAAATTGAGGGCCTTCAAAGTGTTTCAGATATGCTTTGGGAATGGAAATATCAACGAGTCTCAAATTTTTCAGGGCCTTCATGCCAAAGATATTTCCTGCAACACCACTCAGCAGTTGCGAGGCATTACCTTCTTCCCACAACTCTATAGGATATGAAACTTTGACAAAATTTCCCCTTACTTCATAAGAAGTTGCCATCACTTTTCGTAGTCTTGATGGAACCTTGTTTAGTGTAGTCCACGTTCCAGCTGAACTCTCCGACGCAATTCGTCCAACAGCTTCCTTGACGGATATTCCCCTGGCAGGTTCGAATCTAAATAGACAAACAATATCAGTCTTGGTTGGACGATAGTCCAAATCTACAAAATCTGAATACCAATCAATATTTTTCATATAGTAATTCCTTCTTGATTTTATCGGGAGATACAATTCCTCGTTCTGTGATAACAGATGTTATCAATTCCCAAGGAGTAATATCGAATGCTGGATTTCTAATCTCAATTCCGTTGATCTTTTCTTTATAGAGTATTTTCCTGAAAATCTCCTTGGCAGGTCTCTCTTCGATTTTGAAATTTTCTCTCCTATCAAGCTTGAGAGAGTTTGCAACTACGTAAAATGGCTTATGTGCACTTGCTGCAGTACCTGCAAGCAGTCTAGTTCCAATCTTATTTACAAGACCTTCCAATCTAAGAGCATCGGCTCCCACTATTACCATATCAACGCTTTTTATGAAATAACCCATAGCATTATCATCTATCAAAGTCACAGGTATGCCTTCCCGAGAAAGATCTTTTGCTGTCAGTACTCCTTGTTCTTGTGGTTCAGTCAAGCATGCAATAACAGAAATTTTCTTCTGCTTTGTCCAAGAATGTTTGATAAACGACATGGCTTCCCCAGAATGACAATATGTCATTATCACATTTTTTGGATGTATTAGCCTACCCGAATATTTTGATTCTTTTTCTCTTGCAGTATTGATATTTTTTATAAGACGATCTATTGTAGTTGCCTTTTTTTCTTTCTTTAGAATTTCAAGGCAATTATGTAATACCACTGCAGTTGGACGTACTTTTTCAAGCTTCTTTACTGCATTTTCAAAATCTTTCCCAAAACCATAACGTTTGACGTATTGTTTTAGAAAACAAAGACCGTAAATTGCAATCTCGTTTGCTCCTTGGACCTTAAAATTGCGAATGTCTTTAATGGTTTTTTGAATACTAGTCATGCAAATTACCTATCAATTACAAAGGCTCTTTTTACAACGGGTGACTCTTTTATCTTGTGTATGAACATTTCTCTTCTTTCACCAACACCGATAGGTTCCACCTCGGATAGTAAATCTTCAACTCTTGATAATTTCCGTGATTTTTCAGCATAAACAGTAAACAGCAAGTCACCAGTCCTTACCTTGTCATCTTGTTTTTTGTAAAGTACTATTCCCGCTCCTTTGTCTTTTGGAGAACCCGCAGCTCGTGCTATTTCCACAAGCAAGTTATTATCCATCCATAGAACCAGTCCAGATTTTTTAGATCTTACTTCTTTTACTTCCCCTCCTATTTGGAAATCGTCAAGGCCGATTCTTGGATTTCCCCCTTGTAGTGAAATTATCTCTCGTATTTTCTTTTCTGCCTTGCCAGTACGTAGAATTTCTCTTGCAAGATGATAACCATTATCTTTTCCCACCATCTCAAATATTGAGCCTGCCAGATGGCATGCTTTATCCACCAAGTCTGGAACATTGACTTTGTTCATCAAAACGGAAAGTGCCTCTCTAGCTTCAAGAGACGCGCCTAGAGTATAGCCAACCGGCATTTCCCCATGAGTTACAACACATTGTGTGTGTATGCCAAGCTTTCTTCCAAGTTCTATGAGATCCTTTGCGAGTAGATCAGCCTCGTTAATAGTCTTCATTTTTGCACCTCTTCCAGTTGGTATATCTATTACAAGATGAGTAGCACCAGCAGCTTTCTTTTTACTCATTATGGAAGGCAAAAGTAATGGATCAATGTATAACGAATATTCAGTTTTGACAAATATGTCGTCAGCAGGAGCAAGTTCTAGCGAGCCTCCCCACACAATACAACCATTACATTTTTTCACAATGCTTTCCATTTCTTCAATTCCCAAATTTACGGGCATTATCGCCTCTGCTCTATCCGCTGTACCTGCAGCAGACGTAATCGCTCTTGATGATGCTTTTGGAATTGTGACGCCTGCAGCTGCCACGATTGGGACTACTAGTAGTGTCGTCTTATCACCAGGTACACCACCAATGCTGTGTTTATCTGCAATTATTTTTTTACGTAGATTCAATTGTTTTCCTGTCGCCACCATAGAAGATGATAAACTCAGTGCCTCATCAAGATCAAGTCCCTGCATGTTAAGTGCAGTAACAAAGGCGGCAATCTCTCCTTCGTTGAGATTTCCTTCAACTACATCCTTTACTATTTCCAGAATTTCATTGTAAAGCAATCTCTTTCCCATTAATTTGTGATGGATGAATTGGAGTGATTTTGGAAATGTTGCAATATCCACATCCACCACAGAGTTTTGTCGCAAAATCAGTTTCTTTTTTACTTCTTCATTTACTCCGACTACTCCCGCATTGACAGATGTTGTAGAAATGTTAACAATCGCAGTTATCTCTTTTTTGTTAAGACCTATCCTGACTCTTCCCGATGCAGTTACACCTATTTCATCGGCGTCATGCTTGTTCAAGAATACAATTGGCTTTCCACCGGATTCTATGCCCAAAATGTCTACCCTAAACTGCATACATGATCATCATTTTATGCTGAATATATGGTCTAGATATAATTCTCATCTTTGATTACAAATCATAGACATTCAAGCCCTTTCACAGTATTTCTGATAACTTATTACAACTTCATAACATATCCCGTCATGAACAAAAAAACTATTTGGATCATCAAAGCAAACGGTACCCGGGTACCGTTTGACATATACAAAGTAAAAACTACGTGTATTAGAGCAGGAGCAAACAGAAAAACGGCAAAGAAAGTAGCAGAAAGGATAGGCCAGAAGGTGAAGGAGGGTATGAAAACATCTGAAATTTATAAAATGGTTCTAGAAGCACTCAAAATTGAAGATGTGGGCAAGGTGACACATCACAAGTACAAACTCAAAGAATCGATTATGAGAATGGGACCTGCCGGATATAGCTTTGAAAATTATGTGGGTGAAATACTTCGAGATTATGGTCACAATGTTCTATCTACCAGAACAATAGAGCATGGCAAATGTGTAAAGCACGAAATTGATCTAGTTACAGAGATCATTTCCACTGGAGAAAAATACATAATTGAATGCAAATATCACAACATGTCTGGAATATACACAGGTCTCAAAGAATCATTATACACACACGCCAGGTTCTTAGATCTAGATGACAAGTATGATCATGAGATGCTGGTATGCAACACCAAATTATCAGATGACGCCATAACATACGCAAAATGCATAGGTCAGCAGACAATTTCCTGGAGATATCCACCAAACAAAGGTCTTGAAATCATGATTGAAGAAAAGGGCCTATATCCAGTAACAATTTTAGGATTAAACCGGTACGAACTTGAATCGCTATCAAGAAGCAACATGATGTTGATCAGAGATTTGGTAAAGTCAGATCTGAATATTTTATCCAGAGAAACTAGAATACCATACCAAAGATTACAAAGACTTCAGAATCTTGCCACACAAATTCTAGAATAGCATGTAAAAATACTCAAAGACATCAAAATGTTTCTAGATATCAAAGATTTCAAGACATTTGTGTACCGGATCATGTGATTATAAGACCGAGGGTAATGAATCTACTACGCTGCTGTAGATCTGCTAGTTTTCTTTAGAGTTTGAAGATATTTTTGTCTCTCATTTGCCAGTTCCATAATGTCTGTTTTGCTTACTACTCCCAAAAGTTTACCCCCCTTGTCACATACAAAGACCTTTCCTACACGTTTCTGAACCATTTGTAAAAGAGATTTTTCAACTTCCATGCCAGGTGGCACAATTGCAAGATGTGTCGGTGAAATCATAATATCGCTTACTAGTACATCATCTCTTTGATTTTCTGGGATACTCAATATGTCCTTCAGCGTGATCATCCCCAAGAGATGGTCTTGTTCATCCGTTACTGGGAGTTCACTTTTCATGCTGGTCATAAAAAAATTAACGAGTGTAAAACCAACAGATGCATCCTGTCTAACAGATATTATTTTTGTGTTCATGATACTATCTACTATTATTCCTCTCAATGTAGAAGTCAGCTCAAATTGTGACATGTATGACTTGGCACCATCGTGTAAGAACCAACCTATCAGAACTATCCACAAACCTCCGATAAAATCGCCTTTGAAAAGCGACACAAACCCAAATCCCATGAACAGGTAGGATATGATCACTCCTATGGTTGTTGCAATCTTTGTTGCTTCATGATAATCCCTTTTCCATCGTACCAATCCCGCCCGTAAGACCCTTCCACCATCAAGAGGAAATGCAGGAATTAGATTAAACGTTCCTAGCATTACATTAGCAATTGCCCCATAGAACAAGATGCCTTTGATTTGTTCAAGATACACAATAGCATTACCAGAACTTGGGACACTTTGTAAAACTAACCAATAGAGAAAAGTAAAAATCGCACCCAATCCAAAGCTTGTAAGAGGGCCTGCAATAGACATCTTAAATTCTTGATGAAAATCCTTTGGCTCCTTTGCAATGTCTGAGACTCCTCCGAAAATAAATAATGTGATACTCTTTACCGGTATATCATATCGTTTTGCAACAATTGAATGTGCCAACTCATGAAGCAAAATGGAGAAAAATAAAAATACAGTTGCTACTGAACTCATGACCCAGTAATCCGCAGATGTTAGACCTTTAACATAGTCAGGCATAAAATATGTAGAAAGTGTCCAGTCTATTAGGAAAAACGTTATAATCAGTGTAAAATGTAAGCGAATACTAATTCCTTTGATGTGACCTACTTGAAAAGACATTATAGCGCACACTTCTCATGACTTGATTTTACCTTCTCAAATGCCTTTTGAAAATCATCCTGCGTTATCTTGATTGTTTTTACATCTTTTCCCTTCTTGTCTACATACTGCCTTACTGCAGACATTGCAGCTCTGTTGCATATGGATTCAATTTCTGCTCCACTGTATCCATCTGTTTGTTCCACAAGTTTTTTAAAATCCAAATCTGCAACCAAGGGTTTCTTTTTTGTATGTATCTTGAATATGTTTTCACGCCCTTTCTTGTCTGGCAATGGCACTTCAATTATTATGTCAAACCTACCAGGTCTGAGAAGAGCAGCATCAACAATATCGAGCCTATTGGTGGCACCAATCACAATCACATCATGTAGTTCTTCCAATCCATCAATTTCTGTTAAAATTTGAGACACTACTCTTTCTGTGACGTTAGAATCCGAACCACCTGATCCCCTGCTTGGTGCAAGTGAATCTATTTCGTCTAGAAATATTATACATGGAGCTGCTTGGCGTGCCTTTCGGAATACTTCCCTTATTCCTTTTTCCGATTCACCTACCCATTTGGACAATAATTCAGGACCCTTAATGCTGATAAAGTTAGATTCAGTAGTACTTGCAACCGCCTTTGCAATGAGTGTCTTACCTGTTCCAGGCGGACCATACATGAGGATCCCCTTGGGCGATGCAATATCAGCATACGCGAATGCTTCTGCATGCTTCATTGGCCATTCAACAGATTCGCGGACTTCCTCTTTTAGTGAATCCAATCCACCTACATCATCCCAGGCAACATCTGGAACCTGTACCAGTACTTCACGCAATGCGGATGGCCTTACTTCTTTTAATGCTTCTTTGAAATCATCATCGGTGATCACAATTTTTTGCAAAATTTCTGAAGATATTTTTTCTTCCTCCAGATCAAGTTTTGGTAACATTCTTCTTAACGACCTCATGGCAGCTTCCTTTGCAAGAATTTCCAAATCCGCACCAACAAATCCATGTGTTACTTTTGCAATCCGTTCTAAGTTGACTTTCTTGTCAAGCGGCATTCCACGTACATGGATGTTCAATATTTCTCTCCTTCCTGCCTCATCTGGTATTCCGATTTCGAATTCTCGGTCAAATCTTCCCGGCCTTCTCAATGCAGGATCTATTGAATCAGGTCTGTTTGTTGCTGCAATTACAACAACTTTACCTCTGGATTTCATTCCATCCATTAACGTAAGTAATTGCGAAACTATTCTTTTTTCAAGCTCCCCTGTAACCTCTTCTCTTTTAGGAGCAATAGAATCTATCTCATCTATGAAAATTATGCTTGGTGCGTTCTCTTCAGATTGCTTGAATATCTCTCGAAGTCTTTCTTCACTTTCGCCATAATGTTTAGCCATGATCTCAGGTCCGCTAAGAGAGATAAAATGTGAATTTGTTTCTCCGGCTACCGCTTTTGCAAGCAAAGTCTTTCCAGTACCAGGTGGGCCGTATAAGAGCACGCCCTTTGGTGCATCCACGCCCAATTTTTCAAACAATTCAGGATGTCGCATTGGGAGTTCAACCATCTCTCGGATTTTCTGGACTTCTTTTTTTAGACCGCCTAGATCGTCATAAGTAATTCTTGGAACTGATTTATCCATGGCTTTGGCCATTGCACCCAGTTTGAACTCCGTAGATTCAGATACTATCACAGGCTTTGATGGAGGGGCAGTACTTGCAACAATGAGTTGGGTTTTGCCACCAAGATGAGTGCTGACTATTAATGTGTCACCAGTGGTTAAAACATGACCATCATAATTTTCCTGCATGTATTCTTGCAATCCTTCCTCACTTATTTTTTCAACAGGTGATAAAACTATGCGTTGTGCTTCTTTCACATCCACCTGTTTTACCGATATTCTTTCTCCAATGCCTGATCCAATATTGTATCTAGTTAATCCGTCAATCCGAATTATCCCAGTTCCATAATCTTCCGGCGAGCCAGGCCACAACCTTACATGACTTTTTTTATTTCCCACAATTTCTAGCACTTGACCTCCTGTCCACTGATTATCATCAACTACTTTAGGATCTATAATGCCAATTCCATTTCCCACATATCGTTGTGGTACTTCTGCAATTTTTAAAACAACTTCGTCCACGGTTTACTCACAATAGATATCTTTTTGTTTTCCAATTAAAATATGACATGGTTGATTCTCTGAGATGATATTCACCTATCGCATTAAATCTCACATTATGCATAACTTGATTTACAAGTTTTGTTAAAAGCGCAGAGATACATTCACGGTAAATTTTTGTCTTAAATAATTGCTGCATCCATCTGATATGCGTCTACAATATCTCTTGCTGTAACAATCCCAGAAAGAGAATCATTTTCTGTCAATCCCAGTCTTTTAATTTTTTTTGACGCCATGATGTTTGCAGCCTCATTTGCCAAAATTCCTCTTTTTGCAGTAACAAGTGGAAATGATGAATGTGGTCCTACCTTGCTTTTCAAGTCCACTTCTTTTTCAAGAACTCGGACCAGATCCCGTTGTGTAAATATTCCATATAGCGAATTATGTGTTACCAGCACACTGCCAATATTTTTTTCATCAAGCATCTTTACAGCATCTAAAATCGTAGTGTCATATGGACAATGATACACTATTGTGCTGATGACTTTATCTAGGCTTGGAGCTTTACCTGTTTCCCTAAATGCCCTCATCATATCAGATGCAGTGATGGTTCCTACTAGTTTGTCAGTATCAGCAAATACCAAAATCCTTGACTTTTTAGATATCATCAATCTTGCAGCCTCAATAATAGTAGTATCAGGTGTAACGGAAACAAAGGGTTGGATGAATTCCTGTTTTACGCTTTGGTCCATGTTTTTTTCTCCAGATACAACATGTCTTATAATTCCTCTTTCTGTGAATATTCCAATGGGCATTGGGTTGTCTTCCTCCATCACAATCAAGGTGGCAAACTTGTTGTCTGCCATAAAGCTAACAACGGTCTTGAATGGAACAGATGGTTTTACTGAAATCGGATACTCTGACATGTAATTACCAACTAAAAGTTCAGTTATTTTCAATCCCATGCATCTAAAGATATTATTCCTAGTATTTTACTTGAATGATTAAATATCAAAAGTGATAACATGCTAAATTTGATACTACAATAGATGGTCTTAGAGAATCCTGAAATGATCTCTATTTTATTACAAGAACAGGAACTTTGGATTTATGAACAGTAGAGTTTGCAACACTTCCAAGAAACATCTCTCTGACTGCGCCATGACCACGATGTCCTATTATCACCAGATCAAACTTGTGTTTGTTAGAAAAATTGACAATGTCTTCAGTCGGTATGCCATAAATTATTTTTTGATTAAACACTATTCCGTTTTGTGCCGCTTTTATTTTGGCATCATCCAAAAACTTTTTAGCATCTTTTGTCATTTTTGCCCTGAAGGAACTACTAGTCAATCCCGGCATTGCAAGAGGTGGATAAATAGGCACTACACACAATCCGGTGACAGTAGAATGACACTGTCTTGCAAGATAAATTGCGTAATCAAATCCTTTGAAAGAATTTTTTGATCCATCAAGAGATACCAAGATTTTGTTAATTTCAAGTCCCTTCAATCATATTCTTGTTTTTCATCCCCATCTATAATGATTTGTTCCAATAGATGCGGCAGATGTTTGAATCAACTCAGATTTATAGAATTAAAAAAAATGAAAGTTGTTATCGGTTAGTGCTTGCGCGTTGTTGAATATACTCCGACACCAGTCACAATTCCAACTATTACCATTCCTGCAGCCCACGTAGGCATAAAGAGTGGGCCAATCGGATTACTAGAATCAGCATATTGTACGCCCACTATTGGTCATGAAGGCGGTGGCGCATTACTAGTATACGATGAACCAAGAGGAATACCATTTTGCTGTCCTTGTCCAGATGACGACGGTCCCTGCTGCGCAAAGGCATGTGGAGACATGGCAACAATAGCAACCAGAGATAGAGTACCAAGTATTGCACTTGTTTGTTTTGACTTTAATGTATTTGGTTTCATTAGTTTTCATTCACAGTCCTAATAATAAAAGAGAGGGTCAGATTATCAATTGTAATAAGAGAGTGAATCTCACAATTAACACAGTCAAATTTTCATTTATGAGTTGTTCAAACCACTAGTGTGTGTCAGGATTACCACGATTTGTTTTTAATGACTAGATGTTTATTTCAATATTTTTTATTTGGCACGCATCATTCCAGCAATCTCTTTATTGTTACTGAAGCAAGTGTCACAAAGACAACAGTAGCAAGAAGTAATGCAAATATGTCAAGGAGTAAATTTTCATAGCTACCAGATAGAAGCATGGATCTCATTGCATCTACTACATAGCTTAGAGGATTTATTTTTGAAACATACTGAAGCCAAACGGGCATTACTGAAATTGGGTAGATTGCATTACTTGCAAAGAAAAGCGGCATTGTGAGTGCCTGACCAATGCCCATCATCCTATCTCGAGTCTTCATAAATGATGCAAGCAACATAGATAGACTCGAAAAACACATGGCAAATAAAATCACCACTGCAAAAACTCCCAGTATGTCAAGCGGATCAAGCCTTATCTTGACTCCCAATGCAAGTGCCAAGGCAAATATCATCACGGCCTGAAAAACTCCCCTCAGGCTTGCAGCAAGTGATTTTCCCAGGACAATTGATGAGCGAGGGGATGGGGTGGACAAAAGCTTGGTAATTATTCCAACATCTCGTTCCCAAACTACTGTTATACCATAAAAAATTGCTATGAATAAAACAGATTGTGCTAATATTCCAGGAGTGATAAACTGGATATATGAGAAACTTCCAGTAGGCATAGCCTTGATGCTGTTAAAAGTGACACCAAAAACTACCAACCATAATGCGGGTTGAACAATCCTAATCCAAAGTTCAGTTGTATCATGTCGTATCTTTCTTGCCTCCATCTCAGCTATGGTTACAGAACTTGAAAAAAACCTCAGAATATTCATCTGATATGCCTCATAAGATCACGGCGTGCGTTACTTGCATGAGTTGAAACTTCGTCATGTAATCTTCTTTTAGCATATTTCATGAAAACATCATCCAAGTTAGGTTTGTTAATCGAGATGGAATCAATTGAAATTTTTTGATCCCGGTAGAAGTTGGTGACAAGTGGAATTGCCATCTCTCCATTCTCAGCCAATATCTGGATAGATTTTTCATCGTTATGCATTATTGTCCCTATGTCTTTTGGAAACATAGTGTTTGGACTAGCGGTAGTAAAATGCACTGTTATCATGTCTCCTCCAACAGATTTCTTCAAGTCTGCAGGGTTTCCCAAAACAGATATTTTCCCATCCGACATGATTGCTATTCTGTCACAGAGTTCATCAGCCTCATTCATATCATGGGTTGTGATTAAAACTGTTGTACCAAATTTCTTTTTGAGCTGCTTGATGCTTTCCCAAACATGCATCTTGGAAGCTGGATCAAGACCAATACTGGGTTCATCTAAAAGCAAAATTCGTGGTCGATTAACAAGAGCTTGAGATATCTCCAACCTGCGCATCATGCCACCACTATAGTGTTTGACAAGATCCTTGGCTCGTTCAGTTAGGCCCATGTATTCCAAGGCTTCTAGGATTCGCTCATCACGTTCTTTCTTGCCCACATATGATAATTTAGAAAATATTAGTAGATTCTCATATCCCGTAAGATCAGCATCGACAGATACACTCTGTGGTACATATCCCAACATACTTCGAACAGTTTCTGGCGATTTTGAAGAATCTATTCCAAAAACCTGTAACACCCCAGCGGTGGAACGAGTAAGAGTTACTATCATTTTGATCATCGTGGTTTTACCAGCACCGTTTGGGCCAAGCAGACCAAATATTTCACCTTCTCGAACTGAGAAACTTACATCATCAACGGCTCGGACATTACCATGGTAAATTTTTGTTAGATTCTTTACCTCTATCGCATTTTTGTTTTCAAATTTGCTAGAATCCATAACTCGAGACTTCTTTTCCATGATATGTACCTTCATTTAAAAACTAGAAGTGGAAGAGAACTTTCCCTAATGCATTTGTTCAAAATCAGAAAAAATAGATCAAAATTTGCAGTGCGTATCAAAACTGGTTATCGTCCCACAGGAGACATGATTTACAAACCTAGAAAAATTTGGTCTATTGAGATACTACTTCATAAAACGTTGGCTTGGGCAGCCCATCCATGAAAGAGTGACCCTTGGATTGGATTCTAAAATGTTCTTGTGTTTTGTGCATTGCTTCAAACTTTGCCTGGGTTTCAAACTCCACCAGAATCACATGCTTGCCACTACGTGTTTCCAGCAGTCGCCTTCTTACAAAGCCATCAAATTTTGAGAGATCAGCGTTAGATTCAGATATCCAGTTTTTGAACTCGTTTTCAGAGCCCTTTTTGATTTGAATTTCTGCGGAAACTACAAACATATGCTTGAACGGCAGTTATACGAATAATAATATTTCTAAGATTGTCATGCACGGTTAGTCGCATGTATCTAAATGAATACCAGTTCAACATGGACTCAATAATTCTAAATAACGGAGTAATTTGATCAAAGATATGAATGAGAAGCTCCTAGCGTATG
>JAGWGC010000036.1 GCA_028867615.1 Nitrososphaerota archaeon
TGTCTTTGATGTCGTAGTTTGGACATACTTCCATTATGTCCACCCCGCACATACCTCTTTTTGCAATGGACTTGAGAAGCAGAGCCACTTCAGTATTTCCAAGGCCTAGAGGAACTGGAACAGAGACACCTGGAGCAAATGCCGGATCAATTACATCCATGTCGAGTGACACATACACATTCTTACCTATTTTGTTTAGAATCATTTCTTCAGTTTTTTGTATGCCGTCATGAATTATATCAAATGGCGTGATGACTTTGAGGCCATGTTTTTTGATGTTGTCTATCTCTTCTTTTTCTGGAGTCCTGATTCCTATCTGAATACTTGTGTTCACATCAATATACGGCAAGACGTCATAAAATACAGAGCCATAGTACCCGTGAATGGAACTGACAAAATCTGGATGTGCATCAAAGTACACTAGTGATAGCGGACCGTATTTTTTTGAGACTGACTTGATTATCTCGATTGATATTGAATGATCTCCTCCCATCGATATTGGGATCTTGGAATTTGAGATAATCTTGTTTATCGTATGTTCTATCTGGCTACGCTCTACATTTCCATAATCGTAAACTTTCTTGGCAATTCCACCTAGTGGCAAGCCCAGAGATATATCGTCTCCGCGTTTGTATGTGTCTCTTATTGACGAAATCTCTCTTATTTTATGTGGTGCCTCAGACGTTCCCTTTCGAAGTGCATGAGACTTTGATTCGTCAGGAATTCCAACTATGACAATTTCTGACTCATCAAAATTGTCTGTGTTTGCCCAACAAATATTCATTATATTGTTGGGATCTTGTAATTATTAAAAATTCGCGTAGGCTGACAAAGTTAGATCATTTCTGGATCTGTGTCAATAAAATAAGCAACTCAGCTGAGTTTTAATGATCAGAGCTGATAAAACACTATTATAATGAATCTCAAGCCGTTGTAATATGAAACAAGGAGTAGGTGAAACCCTTTTGAGACGACTATTCTTTCCACACTGGATGGAGATACTGGCAGGGATTCTCATAGGCACCAGTCTTATTTTGATCTCTCACAAGTAAAATTTCACAAAAGTTTGTCTAGTTTTTGTAAATTATATCGCCAGCTAGCAGGCGCTGTATTTTACCTCTGCTTGACAAGAGTAATGCACCTGTCTTGTCTATTCCTACTGCTTTGCCTTTTAGAATTCCAGTGGTTGTTGTTGCGGTGATATTTCTTCCAATTGTGGATGATCTCTTGACCCACTCTTTTCTGATTTGCACAATGGAACCTGATACAACTTTGTTGTAGCTCTGCTCGAGTTCGAACAGGAATTGCTGTATGAGTTCTACTGGATTGCCCTTTTGATCTTTTTTTATCAAGGTTGTAATGCCATAATTTCTTTTATTGCCCTTGATTGATCTTGCCACTGCATCAGGCTTGATTTTAAAATTAATCCCTATTCCTATTATGATGTAGTCTATCTTGTTTGATTCTATTGATGCATCAATTAGTATGCCTGCAATTTTTTTCCCCTTTATGGTAAGGTCATTTGGCCACTTTAACTCTGTTTTTATCTTTAGAGTCTTTTCAATCGAAACTGCAAGAGCTAGGGATGTTAGCATTGGAAATAGCGATGTGTATGACGGCTCAAAGTTTGGCCTCAAAAGTATGGACATCCATATGCCTCCCTTTGGAGAAATCCATTTTCGATCTAGCCTGCCTCTTCCTTGGGTTTGTCTCTGTGCTATGACAACAGAACCGCTTTCATGGGGCTTTTGAGCAAGATCTAGTGCAAAATTCTGGGTTGAATCAATTTTTTCAAAATAATATATTTTTCTGCCTATTGTATCTGTCTGCAATCCGTCTGTGATTTCCCATGGCAATAAAAGACAGGTGTTTGTATGCAGTCTGTACCCTATTCTTGGTTTTGATTCTATCTTGTATCCTAGCGATTGTAACTTTTTGATATTCTTCCAAATTGCGGCTCTGCTTAATGATAACGTCTTGCTAAGTTTTTCTCCGGATACAAATTCTGGCTGGTGTGATTTGAGTAACGTGATTATCTTGTCAAATGTTGTTCCATCAAAGGACGTGTACATGTAAAAGCAACTGCCATTCCAAACTAAAAGTCATTCACTCAATAATTTTTTGATGTTCTCTTCTAGAAAATCATTAGTTCCAAATGCAACATCCCGCAATATTCCTTTTTTGTCAATCAATATTGTTGATGGTGTACCACGCAGTGCAAACTCATCAAAGGTATGAGCAGAATATTCCTTGCTCTTTAGATATTGTTTTACTCGTTCAATTATTTCTAATTTCTGGCTTTCACTGTATGACTCGTAGCTTGGTACGTTTGCCTGAATTATTTCATCTATTCTGGATTGGCTGATTGGTCCGTCCTCTTTTTTGAGCAAGTCCATTGCAACTGGAAATGGAATCTTGTATGGAATCTTATTTCCGTCAACTAGCTGACCGTATTGTCCTAGTGCCTTTAATGTCTCCCCTATTGCCTTGCCCTCTGTAAGCAACAATCTCAGATTCTCCACCGTATTTTTATCAAAATCCTCAAACGCTGTTGCTATTCCGAGAACTGTAACTCCCTCCTTTCTGTATTTTTGATAAATGTCAATTGCTTGCGGAATCCCGTACATGAAACAACCGGGACAATTGACCTGAAACACTTCAATTAGAATCACATTGTCTTTTTCCTTGTCAATGTTAGTTGGCAATCCTTGGATCCATTCTGATACTTGGAGATTTGGGGCTTTTGCGCCTATCTGCACTGTCATGTAAAACACATCTTACGAATTATTGATATCTGTTTCTTTACTGTGTGAATCTGAAGATTTCCAGATGAACTTTGATTCATAAATCTTTTATATACCATAAGCGAATCGACAACGATGTCTAACAAAATAGCATTACTCTTGCTTACTGTATCTGTTATAATGACATCCGTAGTGGTAGCTAGCTTACCACAAGCAAATGCTCTGATCCAAAGAGACTTTTCAATAAGGGATGACACTCCTACAACAGCAAGTCATGGTATAAGCAAAGTATGTGGTGACCACCTTTGCGCACCAGGTGAACATGCACAATGGATCAATACATTATGGCAGTCGCAAAGAGCAGGTATGATTGGAAATACCCCCAGTGGTGGAAATGTCATGCATAACATGGCGGCAAACACCATGAATGGCACAAAATAATTACAGTGGACTAACCACTTACCATTTTTATCTAATGCATGAATTCATCATAATTCTTTTATATGCCCGCCAGTGAAACTAGATCATGTCTAACAAAATAGCATTACTTTTGTTTACAACATCTGTGCTTTTGACATCGGTCATCGCAGTATTTGTTCCACAAGCTAGTGCTTTGACCCCCAGTACTCGATTTGACACCATATCAACTGCAAGCTTTGGCCACAGTGTAGTTTGTGGTGATCATGTATGTGCTCCTGGTGAACATACTGCATGGATCGATGCAATGTGGGCGTCACAAAAAGTAAGTTATGGTAAAATTGGCTCTGCTCAGTATGGAGAAGATGTCATGGCTGCACTTGCAGGCTCGTCGGCATTTCATGGAAATAGCACAATGAATAGCCAAATGGGTAGTAACGCGACATCCTCAATGTCAATGCCATCCAAGTAGCAAAAAATAATTTCCAATAAATGGAAATAAAAACCGTTTTTTAATTTCTATTCTTTCAAGGCGTGCTTTTAGAAATTAACATCAAAACCGCCCATGTCTCCTGGGCCACCATCACCATGAAAATCTCCACCGCTAAAGTCTTGTCCTGAACTTGCATCGTGACCACCTGCATCCTGTACTCCTCCTATGTCATGACCGCTGTCCATGTACTGATCTGGTATGAAACTGGTCATTGCCATGCCCATGAAACCCATCATCGTTGAAAACATCATCATGTCCATTATTCCCATGAACATCATTGATGGGATGGTGGATTTGTTTGCCTCCATATGTTGTTCAAGTTTTTGCTTGTCTCCACTCTTCCAAATGGTCACCATCTGATCCCAATTCTGTTGCAATTCAAATCTCCTTTCTTCTAGTTCCTTGTTGCCCTTGTCTGTTAGTGTGATTTCTTTTTTGGGACCTAGCCAGCCTTTTTTCTCGATGATTGTAGTGAAACCTTTTTCTTCAAGGCGCTCAAGCAAGGTGTTCAATTCTTGACTGTCAATCTTTGTCTTTTTTAAGATCTTGTCAAACTTTTTTGCGCCCTGACTTATTGCACTGAGTACTATCACATCATTTGGTTCCTGTTCCACAATACCGTAGATGAAATTGCCCTATAAATCGGTTATTCCGCAAGACATTAAGCCACATGACAATATGTAAAAAACATGGAAAGAGATTCTTACACTGATGATGACATACGAAAAATTTACACTCTGAAAAATATTGCAGTGGTAGGCATGTCAAAAAATCCGGACAAGGCAGCACACTATGTTCCAAAATATTTGATTGATAATGGGTTTAATGTGATCCCTGTAAACCCAACTGCAACAGAAATTCTTGGAAGAAAATGCTATCCAACACTACTTGATATCGCTGACACTGTGGACATAGTTGATGTCTTTCGACCATCTGATCAAGTCTTACCCGTTGTAGAAGATTCTGTAAAAATAAAACCTAAAGTAATATGGTTGCAAGAGGGAATACATAATCCAGAAGCAGAAGATGTTGCACGAAAAGCAGGAATTCAAATAGTGGTCTTTAATCGATGCATGCTCGCAGAACACCAAAGACTATTCTAAGACATGTCAGACGATTTTGAGGTGTTTTACAAATCGCTTTTAGACTTGGTCAAGTCCTTCGAAAAGAAAAATGTCTTGGTGAAAATGTATTCTGATCCTGATTCTAATATTATTCGAATTTATGGAGAACGTTCTGATGGATTGGCTCTTGCAAAAACAGGGCTCGATGAAATTGAAGAGCTTGCACTTACAACGGCTGAACACCATCCATACTGGGGTCTATTGTATAATGGATCGCAAATTCTAAAAATCGTGCTTGAAAAATGGAACTACACTTTGACCGATGATGAGATAAAACAAATCCAATGGTATGCCGACGAGATAAAAAATTCATCTGGTAATGCCAACTCTCACAGTCATGATGACTAATCTGGGACTCTATTCAATCTCCTCTTGAACAGTGCCATTTACGGCAAAGATAAATAGCAAGCAACATCAGATGAGGTCATGCCAATAAAAATTGGCCTTTTAGGTAAGACTAACACTGGTAAAACCACTTTTTTCAATGCTGCAACACTGGCTGGAGGCGAAGTTTCAACTTATCCATTTACAACAAAAAGACCAGAACGTGCCCTTGGGAATGCTATCACACCTTGTGTTCACACCGAGTTTAATGTCAAGGATAACCCGCAAAATTCTAAATGCGTGGATGGCTGGAGATTCATCCCAATTGAGCTAATTGATCTTCCTGGATTGATAAAAGATGCATGGGCAGGTAAGGGGCTTGGGAATCAGTTTCTTTCGGTGGCTACTCAATCTGATGCAATACTGCATGTTGTGGATGTATCCGGGAGCATTGATGCTGCGGGAAGAATTGCTGAAGTTGGAAGTGGCGATCCAATAGCTGATGTTTCTGATATTGAAGAGGAACTCATCATGTGGTATCTCAAATTATTGGAAGGCAACCGAGATAAAATATCAAAACTTATCCAATCTGAGACAGATCCTCTTGTTGCAATAACTGATGTGTTTCGCGGAATAGGCGTCAAGGAAGGGCATGTCAAGGAGACACTAAAGATAACTGGTCTTGAAAACAAACACTTTGAAAACTTTGACATACACGATAGCAAAAAATTTGCGGCATATCTGCGAAAGATATCAAAACCCACGCTTATTGTTGCAAACAAGGTTGATGTTCCTGGCGCAGAAAAAAACTTTGATAGGCTGCGAGAAAAATACATTGACACTATAATAATTCCCGCAAGTACAGACAGTGAACTTTCACTGAGAAAGGCTGAGAAAAAGGGCCTTATCAAATACGTGCCAGGATCTGAGCAGTTTGATATTTTGCACAAAGAACAACTAACCAAGAAACAACTAGAGGCACTTGATTTTATCACACAGGGCATACTGGGAGAATATATGAGAACTGGCGTCCAGTTTGCGATCAACGTTACCGTATTCAAGTTGCTAAAAATGAATTCAATATATCCGGTGGCAAATCCCGAAAACTTGTCTGATAAAAAAGGACGGATTCTTCCTGACCTGATTCTGCTTAAAGATGGTGCAACGGTAGAAGACCTTGCAAAAGAGATACACACAGATCTTACAAAAGGTCTACTCTATGCTAAAGATGTACGATATGGAGTGAGACTTCCTGTGAACTATCAGTTACGCGACAGAGATGTCGTATCATTGGTTAGCGCACAAACTAAAAAATCCTAGTTTTCCATACCTATTTTCTCTTGTTTCATCCAGAGTGTTTTGGTCTTATGATCAATTAGTGTTACGTTCATGTCTGAAATCTGTTTTCTTATTGCATCGGCATCTTGGAATTTTTTCTGATTACGTAGTTCATTTCGCTGTTTGATTAGCTTTGAGATCTGATCTTTTTCATCGTCTGTGACTTGAACTGGTATTAGACCAAGAACTGATAACATTTCTTGAAACGTTGGAAAGATTATCTCTGATATTGTTTTGGTAATCTTCTCTGATGATGCTAATTGATTGATATTCTTAACCAGTTTGAAGAACGCGGCAAGGGCTAGCGGTGTATTAAAGTCAGACTCTAGTGCACTGTCAAACTCTATCTTTGACTCATGGATGATATTTTTAATCTGATCCAAATCTTCTGTTATCTGAGAGTTGTCTGATAAAATCATCTCAAAATAACAATTTTCTACTTGGCGCCACTTTGTTATGATTTCCTTTAGAATCTCTTCTGAATAATCAATTGGTTTTGAATAGTGGCTTGACAAACAAAACAGCCTAACTATGTTTGGACCCCATATCTTGAGAACATGATCAATTGACTTTGTGTTTCCTAGTGACTTTGACATTTTCTCTCCATTTATTGTGACCATCCCCACGTGCATCCAAATCTTGGCAAAGTTGACTCCAGAAAAAGACTCTGATTGTGCTATCTCATTTTCGTGGTGGGGAAATATTAGATCACGTCCTCCCCCATGGATCTCAAAATTACTTCCGAGATATTTCAGGCTCATTGCAGAACATTCTATGTGCCATCCAGGCCTTCCTCTGCCCCATGGGCTGTCCCATGTGGGGGAATCATCAGAGAATTTCCATAATGCAAAATCTAGAGGATCTTTTTTTGTCTCGTCAACTTCAACACGTGCACCTGAGATTAACTCATCTATTTTTTTCTTTGAAAGTTTCCCATATTCCTTGAATTTTAAAACCGAAAAATATACACCATTTTTGGACACGTATGCAAATCCCTTGTCAACCAAACCATTAATCAAGTCAATCATGTTTGTGATGTGTTCTGTAGCTTTTGGGTACAAGTCTGCTCTCTTTACATTTAGCTTGTCAAAGTCATCAAAATAATTTTTTATGTATCTTGTAGTTATGACATCGGCGGAAGTGTTTTCTTTTTTTGCACGGTTGATTATCTTATCATCAACATCAGTAAAGTTTTGTACAAGATTTACCCTGACTCCTTTTGACTCTAGATATCTTCGAAGTGTGTCAAATGCTATGATGGTTCTGGCATGGCCTATGTGGCTCTCATCATACACTGTAACTCCGCACAGGTATATTCTCACCGAGTTTGCAGTGTCTACATTTTTTTCTGTTACAGATAACGTATCAAAGATTCTCAAATTTTTCATCCTTACAATGTGCACTGCGTGGCCATGGCTCTTTTATGTTCACTTTTTTTATGCATCCTGAAAATTCTATCCACCTCTGAAATTGGTATCTCTGTAATCTTTGCTGTCTCATCAACTGCAAGACCTTTGTCAATAATGCAATGTAGTATTGAATCAATCTCTTCATAGTTTAGGCCAATCTCTGTCTCAGCGGTGTGACCTTCCCACAAATGTGGACCACTTGGTTTTGAGATGATATTTTGAGATAATCCTAGATGTCTTGCAAGTTCACGGATCTGGGTTTTGTATAATGACACAATTGGCAACAAGTCTGATGCACCGTCGCCAAATTTTGTAAAATAGCCGATTAGAAATTCACTTCTGTCCGAAGAGCCAAGCACAAGAGAATTTCGAGCATTTGCATAATAATATAATATGTTAGCTCGTATCCTTGCTCCTAGATTTGCAAATGACAATGGATTTGATTCCAGATACTTGGAGTATTCTTTATGGATGAATCCGATGTCAATCAGCTTGTATTCCATTGAATGACTGTCAACTATCTTTATCGCATCTTCTGTCTCGGTATTTGGCGTAATCTTTGAATTTGGCATGATGAGCGCCAGAGATTTTTCCTTGACAAACTTGGCACAGATTGCTGCAATCACTGCAGAATCTATCCCTCCGCTCAAACCAAAGACTAGGCCACTAGACTTTCTTTCTTCTATCTCGTTTTTTAAAAATCCCCCGATACGATTTTGGATTGAATCATAATCTTTCTTGACTAATTCTTCTACGATTTGACGATTCAATGTTTTTTAAAATGTCCTTAAGAAATTAAACTTATCAAACGTCTAGGTAAATTCCGTCTTTTTTCACTTCAATTTTGTATGTTTGCAGCTTTACGCCTTTGATGTAATCCAACAGTTCCCCTGTCTTTATGTTGTAGTGCCAAAAGTGAAGCGGGCACTCTACTATGTCGCCATCAAGTTTGCCTGGGGCAAGTGATCCATCTTGATGAACACATACTGAATCTAATGCATGAAAGCCATTCTGGTTGAATATTGCGATTTTTTTACCATCGACCACAAATTCTCTTCCTTTTCCTGGAACAACTGCGTCTTTTTCTGCTACTTTCTTCCATACCATGTTTTGTAAAACTAAATCTATCCAATATTTAGATTGCCATTTCTGATACTGTTTTATACCCCCTAAAATTGTGATTTAGTATGAGTCAAGTAAAAGATCCGAGCCTCTCAGAAAAGGGAAAAATGTCATATGAATGGGCGCATGATCACATGCAAATTCTAACTAATACTGTATCGCGATTAAAAAAATCTCAGCCACTCAAGGGCTTGCGCATAGGTATATGCCTGCATATTACAAAAGAGACGTCTGTATTGATAATGGCTGCAAAAGAACTGGGTGCAGATGTCAGTGCATGTGCAGCAAATCCTCTTTCAACACAGGATGATATTGCAGCATTCTTGGCTGAAAATGGAATTCATATATACGCATGGACAGGTCAGACTGCTGAAGAATATGATTGGTGCATTGAGCAGATGCTCAGCCACAATCCTCAGATTTTGACAGATGATGGTTCTGATAGTCACAGTAAGATACATGGAAACAAAAAATTTGCTTCAATGAAAGTCTTAGGTGGAACTGAAGAGACCACAACAGGTGTTATACGACTAAAAGCACTTGCAAAAGAAAAGAAATTGAAATATCCCGTAATTGCAGTAAATGATGCATATACAAAACACATGTTTGACAATAGATACGGAACAGGCCAGAGCACAATTGATGGATATCTACGATCCATGAACTTGTTGTTTGCAGGAAAACGTGTTGTTGTGGCAGGATATGGTTGGGTTGGAAGAGGCGTTGCATCAAGATGTCGTGGAATGGGTGCCAAAGTTTGTGTTACTGAAGTTGATCCAGTACGAGCATTAGAGGCTCACATGGATGGTTTTGAAGTTGCTCCTATGACAGAATCTGCCAAAACTGGTGAAATATTTATTACTGCAACGGGTCAGACCGGGGTTATCAGAAAAGAGCACATCTTGACAATGAGAAACGGTGCAATCATGGGTAATGTGGGTCACTTTGATGTTGAGGTTGATGCCAAATTCTTGCTATCAGAATCAAAATCTGTACGAGAAGTCAGGCCAAATCTTGATGAATGTGTCTTGAAAAATGGCAAAAAAGTATATCTTATTGGAAAGGGACGAATTGCAAACCTTGTTGCAGCAGAGGGACATCCTCCAGAAGTTATGGCACAATCATTTTCAAACCAGTTGCTATCTATGATATACATTGCAAAGAATCACAAAAAGATTGGAAAGAATGTGATAACCGTTCCACAGGAGATTGATATTCAGATTGCAATAGATGCACTCAAGGCAATGAATGTAAACATGGACAAACCCACTGCCGCACAGATAAAATACGGACAGAGTTGGGCATAGCTTAAATCACACACAAACTTTACCCTGATGATGAAAAAGGCCATCATAACAAGCGCATTACCATATGCAAATGGAGAGATACATCTTGGTCATGTTGCCTCCACATATCTTCCAGCTGATATTACTACAAGATTTCTAAAACTAAATGGAACTGAAGCATATTATTTCTGTGCATCTGATGATTTTGGTACGCCGATTCTTATCCAATCTGAAAAAGAGAACAAGACTCCTGAGGAATATGTTAAAGTATGGAACAAAAGAGATTATGAAGACTTTACCTCGTTTGGAATTGAATTCGATTTTTTTTACAGAACTAGCTCACCGGAAAATATATCGTTTGTACAAGAAGTCTTTAAAAAATTACAGGCAAATGGACATATCTACGAAAAAGAGATTATCCAGTTTTATTGTAATGTTGATAAGAAATTCCTACCTGACAGGTATGTACTTGGAAGGTGTCCCTACTGCAAGGCGGAGGAACAGTATTCCGACTTGTGTGAAAAGTGTGGCAGAGTGCCAGCTGAAATAGAAGATCCAAAATGCTCCATATGTAAAAACCCCCCCACAAAAGAAAAGACTAGGCATTATTTCTTCAAATTGACAAACTTTACAAATGAACTAAACCAGTGGCTTGAAGCTGATTCACATCTTCAACGAGATGTCAAAAAATATGTTCAAAACTGGATTAAAGAGGGTCTTGTTGACTGGGACATTACACGAGACATGAACTGGGGTGTTCCAATACCACTTGACAGTGCAAAGGGACAGGTATTTTATGGATGGTTTGACAATCATTTGGCATACATATCAACTGCGCTCAAGTTTCTAAATGATAAGGGACTTGATGGTAAAAATTTCTGGAATGCTGCAGATATTTATCATTTCATTGGGAAAGATATCGTATATCATCATTATCTATTCTTACCTGCAATGCGAATTGGAATTGGAAATGAGTACAAACTGCCTGATTACATACCGACTCGAGGGCATTTAATGCTCCAGTCTAAAAAAATATCAAAGAGTCGAAATTGGTACATTGGCCTCAAGGACTTTCTTGGGGTATATCCTGCTGATTATCTCCGATTCTATCTGGCACTGATAACTCCTTACAGCCAGGATGATCTTAATTTTGACTGGGAAGAATTTGCATCAAGAATAAACTCTGAATTAATTGGTAACATTGGAAATTTTGTAAATAGGGCACTTGGTTTTACACAAAAAAGCATGGCAGGAGTTGTACCCAACACGACTGAGTTTGATCAAAGTGACAAGGAGGCTCGGGAAAAAATAAATAATTTTTCAAGTGATTTGACTCCTTTGATGGAAGATAACAGTATTGACAAAGCACTGAAAAAAATAATTGAATTTTCTGCACACTTTAACCAGTATTTTCAGAAAAAGGAACCTTGGAAAGGTCGTGAGGGATCTAGCAACTGCGTATTTATTTCAGTAAATGCAGTGCACAGCTTGGCAATATCACTTTACCCATTTTTGCCCGAGTCTTCCCAAAGGATATGGGAGCAAATTGGTATGGATGGTTCTGTATCAGAACAATCATGGAGTTCTATATCTGAAATCAAGATAATGGAGGGTCACAAGATTGGCATTGCTTCACCTCTGTTTAAAAAAATAGAGGCCTCGGATATTGAAGCTAACAAGGCAAAACTCGGCAAGTGAATGAATCTACAATGGATATCACGAGATGGAAAACTCTTGCTTGGAGCAAGAATTGTCAGAACTTTTTCATACGGTTTTCTTAGCGTAGTTCTTGCAATATATCTAAAACTCATAGGGTTTAATGACATCCTAATTGGTATTGTACTTACAGCTACACTTGTAAACAGCGTATTTTTTAATCTCTTCTCAAGTGCATACGCTGATAAAATAGGAAGAAGAAAAACTCTGGTAATATACGCGGTATTGATGATAATATCATCTATAATATTTTTTGTAACAGACAATTATGTAGCACTTGTCATTGCAGCTCTTATTGGAACCATAAATGTTACAGGATCTGAAGTTGGAGCATTTTTGTCACTAGAACAAGCTTTGTTACCGCAGACTGTACACAATGCAAAAAAAAGAAACTCGATATTTGCAATCTATAATGCGGCTGGAACTTTTGCCATGTCTGCGGGGGTTCTACTGGCTGGCTTGCCGTCCGTATTGCAAAACTATGGCCTTGATAAGATTGATGCAATAAAATTGCTGTTCTTGGTTTATGCATCTTGTGCAATTGTAGTTCTTGCAATCTATCTGGCGCTTTCTAAACATGTTGAAGTAAAAGACAATGTTCCCAAGTCAGGCCTTTCGTTGAAAAACATCTCTCCAAAATCTCGAGGCATAATTGCAAAAATGTCTTCACTTTTTGCAGTTGATTCGTTTGGAGGGGGCTTTGTCCTACAAAGCATTGTCTCATTCTGGTTTTACACCAAATTTGGTGCAGACCTGTCTTCATTATCGTACATATTTGCAATTGCGGGAATACTTACAGCCATATCTTACATGGCTTCTACTAGGATTGCATCAAAGATAGGATTGGTAAACACAATGGTATTCACGCACATTCCGTCAAATGTACTGTTGATACTTCTTGCACTTGCTCCCTCGCTTTCTATTGCAATCTCTCTATATTTTGCAAGGATGAGCTTATCACAAATGGATGTGCCAACTAGGCAGTCATATTTGATGGGTGTAGTGGGAGAAAATGAGAGAGTAAATGCAGCCGTTTTTACAAATACTTCAAGAAACATATCTCAGGCAATAAGCCCGTCACTTACTGGTATAATCATATCAACACTTTCGCTTTCTGCACCGTTTGTAGTTGGTGGAGTTTTGAAGATTATCTATGACGTTGGAATTTTTTTTAGCTTTAGAAAAATAAAACCCCCTGAAGAGCTCTAATTACATCATTCCTGATTTTTCAAGATATGCAAGAATTCCGGTATAGTCAATGTCACCAAATCCTGCATTGATTGCTTTTTGGTAGATTTGGTTTGCAAGTCTGGACATGGGCATGTTTGCCCCAAACTCTTTTGCTGTGTAATCTATCTCGTCAAGATCTTTTTG
>JAGWGC010000037.1 GCA_028867615.1 Nitrososphaerota archaeon
CTAATCATGATTTGCTTGACGAAGGGCTGCCTGATAGTTACTCCATGGCTGGTCCTTATCATTACTGGTGCTTCCAGTCTGATCAGTTGTATTTGTAGAATTTTCGTTACTACTGTCTGCTGATGCAAAATTTACAATGGATTGTCCAGAGAGGCTGAACAACAAGAGGAATATTGTAGATCCTGCAAATGTTGCTAGAGTTTTTGATGTGCCTGTTTTTTTGTGTGTGAAAATTTTCATTGCAATGTAATAATAATTCTATTGTTAAACGATTGCGGAACTATGTCACTTAACAACGGTCAGTGGCAATGCTGAGAAAACTTTAAATCGATTTCAGAAATCTGCAAATAAAATATGTGGAAAATAAGTACATGTCATCATTCCATCTAACTGGAGAAAATCATCATTTTCATATGTCATTTTTGATCATGTTCATACTACAATATTTTCAGAGAGACGTTCTGAAATGACAATTAATTATGCAGTCTCAGGACAAATAAAGTAGTGGTGATATGAAGAAATCTTCCAAATCTATTATATTACTCCAAAAGAAGGTTAATCCGTTTGAATCTAAAATTAATCTTGGCGTTTATTCTTACTTTTTTTGGAGCATCACTCTTTGGAAGCGTGTTTGCTCAATCCTCAAATTCTATCATGTATGGACCGCCTGCAAATGCTGGTGATTATTTGGAAATTATTTCCAACACTGAGAGAAGCAAACAAACCATCCGATTGCCAGTAGACCAGCTCTTGTTTAATGTTATTCCGCATTATGATCAAAACTCGAACCTCATATCACTTTCTATGCAATTAAAGCCAAATCTAACCGATACGTATCAGGAAATTGGGCTCTTCGACAAGCCCAAAGACATTGTTTTTGTTTATCCTATCTTCACACAGGCTGCATATGGAACAAATGGATTTTATGATTATTATAACAAAAAATGTGATACGAGTTGTCTTACTGTAAGTATACCTGCCAAGATTAATGGTGTACAGGCTTCCAGCATAGCCGGAGCATGGGCATTGAAATTACTCCAGTTTCCTTTTGTGACTGATGAGGATATTGATAAAAATCCTGACATTTTAAAGCAATACAAGAGGGTGATAATTTTACATAGTGAGTATGTCACCAAAAAAGAATTTGATGCAATAACCAGCCACCAGGATGTGATTTTCCTATATCCTAATGCGTTGTATGCTGAAGTAAAAACAGATTATGACAACAACACTATAACCTTGATCCGTGGACACGGATACCCAGATCCAAATATCACAAATGGTTTTGATTGGAAGGGTGATAATTCAAAATATGAATATAATGTACAATGTGATAAATGGAATTTTTACAAGAAAGATAATGCAACAATGCTTAACTGCTATCCTGAATACAAGATGCTCTATAGTGCAGAATTATTGAAATCACTTCAAAGATCAGATCCAACTGATTTGCTAGATGATGTGGCAAACTGGTTGAGATATCCTAATCAGGGTATCTACACAAGTGATGTATTGGACGAATATGATATTTCAGGATCTCACATACCCTCATGGGTTTCAAAATCTGCAATCATGCTTACAAATGGAGATATTACTAGAAATGACTTTGCAAACATCATACAATATCTAAACACAATTCACGCGTTAAAATGATGCTGTTTAAACGAACTGTCAAGGTCTGGTCTTAAACCATTTTAACCAAATCTACTGATGTTTTCCGTCTTGTATTTCAAGGAGACACTAAACCTCATGAAAAAATCACGGTTTTCACAAAATCTTTCTCCACTGTTATGATCAGTGAATAAACTATCCTTAGAACACTTATGATATCTAAATTGATTTATTTCATAACGTGTGGTTTCCATATAAATCCACATTTGATTTTTTTGAATTCTGAATTAATAGGTGTGACTTTCTTGTTTTCATTTCTTTTTCTACTTTTTTGCTGAGTGAACATGTTTCAATAACATTGTGGATACATCTTTTTTTCCATGTTTCCATTCTTTTTTTTCTAGTTGAATTTTATTTGTAAGAATTATTTTCATCGTGATGTTGATTTATCTAATATGCACAAATTAAGTGTCTAGTATGAAATATCTCAAAAATCTGTAATTCAGAGAATTGACAAAATATGTGATGATTATTTTAAATAATGAACTGAAAAATAATGACTGCTCATATGCTATGTACAACAAATTAACTTTAGATGATCTCATCAAGTCTACAAGGTAAATACAACGTTATGCAAAAATATGATTCATCGTGAAATTGAAGTGACACATAAACTGGCATACGAAAAATTGAAAAAATGAGAATAGAAACATATATGATAAACAACCCAAAATATGAGACAAATATGACAGAATATGATAGAGTGTTATGCTCTTGTACCAGTTGTAGGTGTAGTTATTATGGAAAAGGATCTGTTAACCAATTTCTATGCGGTGGTTGTACAAATGGCATACACAGCGGAATGAGATCCATTGCAAAATCTAAATTATAATAGACAAGTACTAGATCTAGTTTTTCTTCATCTCTTATTCCTTTTTTAATATGTGTAATCAACTAATTTTCCCTCTTCAACTTAATTGCACAATATTTTCCCATATTTCCATATTTTATGTAATTTAAGAAATTATCATGATAGTGTTTAATATTCTGAAACTCGCATAAAACGCGAGGAGTGGATGTCAAGTTAGATCGAATCAATTCCACGAACATGGAAGACAAGGATTCAACCAGTAGGAAAAAAATGAATGCTCCATCAATTCCAAAAAAACACACAATTATTTGGAAATGTTATCGGTGTAACATTACGTTCAATAATGAAAATATTTCCAAGATACACAAAAATATTACAAAACATCACATACAAAAGATAAAAGTTCTAGATTTCTGATTACAAATATACTGCGGTTGTATAACTCGTTATCAAACAACAATGGTGATAACCAAAATTGTGTTATTTCTTGTTACAACTGATTTTAGAATATTGCTAGAACTGTATACATTTTAGTAACTTTTTATTTTTTGTCTATTGCAAGAAACAATCCTGAAATAAGAGACTGTGGTCTTGGTGGACATCCTGGAATGTATACATCGACTGGAACTATTTTATCAATTCCTCCCGTAGTTGCATAAGTATCCCCAAATATTCCGCCACTACAAGCACATGCTCCTACTGCAATCACAATTTTAGGGTTCGGGGTAGCTTCAAATGCACGTTTCAATGCTATTTCCATATTTCTAGATGCTGGACCAGTTACCAGTAAAACATCCGCATGACGAGGTGATGCAACAAAATGTATTCCAAACCTTTCAATGTCATAAATTGGATTGTTTAATGCCGTAATTTCAATTTCACAGCCATTGCACGAGCCGGCATCTATTTGACGAATAGCAAGAGAGCGACCAAACATTTTGTGGATTTTATTTTTGAGAGCAATGCCTATTTGCTCATACGATTCTGAAGATTGAACTTGTGGAACTAATTGTTCTATCAGTCTGCTTTTGGTCTGGGTCGGATTATCCGGTTTATTCTTCATTTTAATCAATTTTGGAGCAATCTCACTGCAATAGCCACACATGATACATTTTCCATGATCCACTTGCAAGTCCTTATAGTCCCCTTTGGCGGATGTGAGTGCTTTTGTCGGACAGGCAGATTCGGCCAATTCTATTTGATCATCTGCGGCTCCAGTGTTGAGAACGATTCCACCCCTGTAATTATCGGCAATAAATGAATTGTCTAAATCTCTGATTGTTTCCGAACTATTGCCCATTATTCCCTTAGTTTTGTTAGTCATAGATCATTTCCCGTGTACGAAAGATCTAAACTCTTGTTGACTAGAGGAAAATCTGGAACAATGTCGTTGAGTATTGCATGTTCAATCATGGGCCAATTACAAAAAGAAGCTGTCCTGATCTTGTATCTGAATATGGAGTTATTTTCCCCCATCATAATCCAATGAATAGTCTGCCCCCTGTGAGATTCTGAATATCCAAGTGCAGATCCGTATGGCATTATCAGTTCTGGCGGATTTGTGAACATGCCATCGCTAGCAAGATTGAGTGACTCTTCTATTATTGTCATAGAGTTTCGAACCTCTTTTACACGTAATTCAAACCTAGCAAGCACGTCACCAGAACGCTTTTCCATTTCAATTTGTTCTTCTGCCAGTTGTTGCGGCGTCCTATGATTGTGGGAAAAGTAAGATGCGTATGGGTGATCACGCCTTGTATCAATATCTATTCCAGAGCTTCTTGCTATGACTCCAACTACTCCAAGTTCTTGAGCTATTTTTCTTTGTATTTTACCGGTATCTTTTAGTCTGTCCATCAAAGACGATTTTGCCTTGAGAAATGCTATGACTTTTTCAAAATCATGAGAAACCCTATCTAACGTATTGATAATTACTTTTCTATTTTCATCCGATATGTCACACCGTACTCCGCCAATTCTGTTTACTCCGAAAAGGAGTCGGCTTCCACTTGATGATTCATTTAGTTGCATCAGTCTCTCTTTTAAAATATTTAATCTGGCAGCTCCAAAAGGAAAACCTGCATCAGTAGAGATCCCAGCTAGTGTGCCAATGTGATTGTAGAGTCGTTCCAGTTCGCCAAAGATTGTTCTAATGTTCTCTGCCCTTTTTGGAATCTTTGTTCTGGCAATTTTTTCTATTGCCTGACAATATGCGGTAGAGTTTGCAACAGATTCGTCCCCAGCTATTCTCTCGGAGAGCAATAATGCATCTTCAAGTTTCATCGATTCAGCAAGTTTCTCGATGCCTTTGTGCGTGTAACCCAGACGTGTTTCCAGATTGATTATGTTTTCCCCAAGTATGCTGAATCTAAAATGTCCTGGCTCTATTATGCCTGCATGTATTGGCCCTACAGGTATTTCACATATTCCTTCACCCTCTACCTTTAGGAAGGAGTATTGTTTTTCTTGTCTTGTTTCCTTGGTATTAAGATCAAACTCCTTTCTTAAAGGGAATGTATTCTCCGGCCAGTTGTGTAAGGCAAGTGGTCTTGTATCAGGATTGCCCACAGGTATTAACCCGAACATGTCTTTTATCTCACGCTCGTAAAGAAACGCAGCAGGAATTTGTAAAGCAATACTTGGAAATGACAATTTGTCTTGGTTTACAAGTGCCGTAACAAAAATAAAAACATCTTCCCTGTTTTCCTTACCGAAAACATATCGAATCACAAAACCATTTCTTATTTTACGCTCATCCGTACAGATTATTGTTGTCAGTCTTGTGCCCAAACTATTACAAACATAATCACAAATCAAAGGTATGTCATTTATGTTCCTCAAGATAAAATGAATCTCATTGTTGTTTTCTTCTGTCCTGTTTATTTTATCTCCGAATTTTTCTATTACTTCCTTTTTGTATTTCTCCAAGTAAATTATAGTCATGCAAAACCCCCGTGATTAATTATTGTAGATGCATTTTGCACAAGTGTTTGTAATTGTTGTGGAACAAATACTCCCAGAATCAGAACTAGTGCTCCCAGTATCATCATTGGAATAATTGCAAGCTTGCCCATGTCGTCCTTTTTCATAGGAACAACCGGATTTCCAAAAATCATCTTTATCAAATGCCTCAAAAAAACAGCAAAAGTGACAATCAAAAACAAAATTACTAGGGATGTGGCAAGAAATTGACCACTTTGAAAGCCTGAGCTTAATATGAAAAACTCACTAAGAAAGATATTGAATGGCGGCATTCCAACAAGAGCCAGTCCTCCAATTAAAAATAACACTCCGGTTACTGGCATTATCTTGATTATTCCTTTAATTTTTGACATTGCTTTTGTTTCATATTTTTGACTAATTGTACCACTTGCAAAAAACATCAGGGGTTTTGCTATTGCATGATTTATGATCTGAAGTAATGCGCCATATACTCCAAGCAGACCACCAAATCCAATTCCAAGCGATATCAAGCCCATATGTTCAACGCTAGAAAATGCAAGCATCCTTTTCATGTCCTTTTGGAAATAAAGTGACGCTGCTGCTATCCCAACAGATATGACGGCAAATATTATCAAAAGCTGATTTGAAAATTCTGGCCCTATGGCATTACTGCTAATTATGTGAAATCTGATTATGACATAAAATGCACAATTCAGTAACACGCCCGACAGGACGGCACTGACAGGAGTTGGCGCCTCACTATGTGCGTCTGGGAGCCAGGTGTGCATTGGAGCAAGACCTGCCTTTGTTCCATATCCCACAAGTATAAAGATAAAGGCGATTTTGATTAAATTTGGATTGAAAAGTTTTGAGTTATGAACCATACTAGTCCAGTTCATTGCATCATCAGCAGATCCCGCATTGATGTTTGCATAGTAGAAAAATACCGTGCCAATTAATGCAAAAGAAAGTCCGACAGTTGCTATTATCAAGTACTTCCATGCTGCTTCTATGGCATTTTCTTTGTAGTATAGCATTATCAAGAGTACAGAGACAAGCGTAGTTGCCTCTAATGCAACCCACATGATTCCCATACTGTTTGCAGTTGGAATGACGAGCATTGTAAGCAAAAAGACGTTAAAACCTTGGTAATATCTTACGAGGTGCTTGTCATCTACTGTTCCATGGTCATACTGTCGTCCCATGTAATTTTTCGAATATAGCGCAGAAACAAAACCCACAATTGAAATTGAAAGTAAAATTATGGTACTCAGAGAATCTATGTAAAACATGTTGCCAAATGCAGTAATTGTCTTCTCACTGATTATTCTCGATACTATCACGAATACTTGAACCAGTATTAATAATGCAGAGCATATCGTTATTACACCAATTATCCTTTTTTTACGAAACAGTGTTACTAGCCCCGTACTTGCTACAGGCGTTAAAAATAGTAACAATATCGTGAGATTAGAAAAAACCGAATCCATTAGTCATCCCTCAAATTTTCTATATTGGTAACATCCAAGCTGTCAAATGTACGACCCATCCTAAAGAGCAGTATGGATGAAATCACAATGCCTACAAGAATGTCTACAAAAATTCCAATCTCTATTATCAAAGATACCCCATGTGTCAATACCATTGTAAACAGGAATAGGCCATTCTCAATTATTAAAAGCCCTACTACTTGGCTTAGTACTGTTCTTCTGTTCACCAGAACAAACAGACCTATGAAGAACTGTGCCATTGAGACGGGCAATAACACGTTTACAACCGGATCTGACTTGAATGGAATTTGTTGTGTGAGAAAATATGACAATCCAACAAGTAATGCAGATATGATAACTGACGTACGAAGACTGACGTATGGATTTGTTTCAGTCTTGAACTCTATCTCAAGTCTTCTTGTTACATATGTCAAAACTTTTGGAATTATTATTGATTTAACTATCAGAGTGAGTGCAGCAGCTATGTAAATTTCCCAAATGCCGGTTATGTATCCAATTATTGCTGTAACTCCAGCAAGAACTATGGATTGGTGACGATAGGCGTTTAACCAATCTATGAATCCACGTCTTGCTACAACGCTAAACGTAGCAATGATAAGTATCGAGCCAGAAATTGTTAGAATAGATAATTGTGTTGATACCATTTTTATCACTTGATATAATAAAGAATTATTCCTATCATCGAGCTTGCAATGGCAACTGCAACTAGATCCGGTATTCTAAAAAGCCTCCATTTTGCAATCGATGATTCAAAATAAGCGATGAATATTGCCAATATGGAAATCTTTGCAAATAATGAAACAAATCCAATGCCAAGTGCAGGAATTGTAATCGATGATGAAATCCCCCATGGGACAAAAATGTTTACAACCAATACCAGCAGTATCAATAATTTGATTGCTTGTGACCATTCTATCAGGGCTAGGCTTTTGCCAGAATATTCCAGAATCATTGCTTCATGAACCATGGTAAGTTCAAGATGAGTAGAAGGATTATCAAATGGCAGACGACCAGTTTCTCCCAGCACTAAAACAAACATTGCAATAGCTGCAAAGATAAGTTGGGGATGAGGAAGTAGTGTTGCGCTAGATACCTCAGTAACAAGAGTGCTCAAGTTGGTTCCCCCGTAGGTGAGGGCAACGATGAATATGGTTAGAAAGAGGGCAGGTTCCAAGAGGGCAGAGTACATCATTTCCCTACTGCTTCCAAGACCTCCAAATGAACTGGCTACATCCAAACTGGCCAGCATTGTAAAGAATCTCGCGAGTGCAAACAAACCAATCACAAGAAGGAGATCGCCCGCAAGTCCAAATGGTGAATATGTCAAGAATAATGGTATAAAGAAAGCTGCAGCAGCAAGTGCGACAAAGTTTACCCATGGACAGATTCTAAAAATCCAAGAACTTTGATCAGATATCACCTCATCTTTCTTTATCAATTTCAATATGTCATAATATGGCTGCAATAATCTTGCACCCATTCTTTTTTGAGTTCTTGCCTTTGTTTTTCGCATTATTCCAGTTATGAGAGGAGACAACAAAATGATGACCAGTCCCTGAATTATTCCTACTAGTATCTCTGCCATGCTATACATTATGACTTAACCTCACAAACAAAAGAAGTAACACTATGGTTATCATGATGTAGAGCAAGTACGCATTTATCTTTCCAGTCTGAATCTTTCGTATCTTATCAAAGATGAAAATACTTGAAGACATTATTGGCAAGTAGAGTTTTTCTTCAAAAATATTTTTTGTAAAAGATTCAACTTTTAACGTCCTGAGAATGTATTTATGATCTCCAAAAAATTCCCTTTGGATTTGTGTATGTGATCTGAATAATGTTTTGAAGACTACACGTATAGGTTGTGAGAGTGATGTTCCAGTATATTCCATTCTTTCGTTGAGGTTACCAAATCCGCAATCCCATGTACTAAAAGTGGTTTTTTTGGTCTTACCTCCAATTACTTTGATGAAACCAAAAATTGCAATGGCTACGGATAATAGCATTATGACTACAACTGGCATGGATAAATTAGCAAAACTCTTACCGAAACTATTTTGTAAAATTATGGTATCAAAAGGATTTATTGGTTGAGACAAAATATGGAATGCAGACGTTATTACTGAGATCCCTAGGAATGGAAGAACCCCTAACAATACACAGGCTGCAGCAAGAATGGACATTCCAGCAATCATGCTGCGTGGAACTTCTTTGATCTTTGCAATAGTATCACTTCTTGGTCTTGAGAGAAATGATATTCCAAATAATTTGACAAATGTGGCTGCTGCAACTCCTATTGTCAGAGCAAAAGGCAGGCTTGCAAAAGCAATGGAAATTTGAAGTATTATGGATGGAATTTGGTAACTTGAGAGCAAAGCCTGCATTGTCAACCATTCACTTATGAAACCGTTGAAGGGCGGTAGCCCAACAATGGAAATTGTTCCAATCAAAAATAACAATGCGGTCCATGGCATCTTCTTTATGAGCCCTCCCAAATGTTCCATGTTTCTTGTGTGAGTTGCATATACAACAGAACCAGCTCCCATAAAGAGCAGCCCCTTGAATACTGAATGATTCATAGTGTGATACATGCTTGCAATTAGAGCCAATGCAGACAGGGTTGTGAGATTAAAAGAGGCAAAAACCACAGACAATCCGAAACCGACAAGAATTATTCCTATGTTTTCAATACTGGAAAAGGCAAGAGCCCGCTTGATGTCATGCTCAATTACGGCATAAAGTACACCAATTATTGCAGATACTGAACCTATAGCTATCATGAGTAGCCCCCACCATGAATACTCTGGAGACAAACCAAATCCGCTCAAGTCAAACACTGTTCTGACTATTCCGTAAATTCCGATCTTAATCATTACTGCAGACATTAAAGCCGAAACATTGCTTGGAGCAGAGGGATGAGCTTGAGGTAGCCAAATGTGTAAAGGTACGATGCCTGCCTTGGTTCCAAATCCTATGAATGCAAAAAGGAAAATGAGGTTTTTAGTCAGAAGGGGAAACGATGACGAGGAATTACGGAATGCATCAAAACTAAAGCTCCCAGTCTGTATATATCCCAACAAAAACGATGCAAAGATAAAAGCAGTTCCAAAATGTGTCATAACGAGATACGTCAAACCCGATTTTACATTCTCTTCTTTATCATGATCATATATTACAAGAAAGAATGATGTTAGTGACATTAATTCCCAGAAAATCAAAAAGAAAAATGAATTATTTGAAGCCACCACCAGTATCATAGATAAAATAAAACTGTTAAAAAGAAACCCAAATACCGATGTCCTTTTTTTAGCCTCATATTCTTTTGAATATCCAATGGAATAAAGTGAAACAGCAAATGAGACTATGCTAATTAACAACAAAAAAAAAGCTGCTATTCCATCTACCTTGATTTCAAAATTTATGAATGGAAGTAGATTTGGAACCATTAATTGGAATGGTTTCTCTAATATTACACTAACCGAGAAAATGACTGTAAAAAAAGATCCAATCATTGTTGGGATAAATGTCAAGATTCTAGTAAACCTTGAATTCCTCGAGAATAGTCCGAGAAGTGCACCACTTGCAAAAAGAAAGACCACGAGTTGGAATAATGATAAATTTTCAACCATTGTACAAACCACTTATTTTAAAAATCAAAACTTTAAACTAGCACCATTTGTTAAATTACTTCCTGTGATGGATATGGTCCTAGGTTTGTTTCGGACATATCGTAACTCTTGAGAGGGTGAACTTAAACCATTTCCACCAAAAATCGTAATTTTATGTAATTCCATGATTTTCAGAATTTCAATTTATAAGAAATATATATCATCAAGGATTTTCAAAATTATTGAAAAGCCAGAAAAATAAGAACATTAAAACCTATCTTACTCATTTTCCAATCAAATCCTACCTTGAGGCAGACATACTATCAAAAGAAGTGACATGGAAAATAATGGATTACATGAGACAGGCTGGAGCAAAGGGGGTCACAGCAGATGATATAATAGAAAAAGAAGGGCTCCCATCCAGCGTTGTTTATTCAGCCATGAAAGAACTTTACAGATTGGACTATATTTTCTTGTATCCTCGAAATAAGAAGGAAAAAGGAGACAGGAAAAAACGATATGTGTGCGAGAGAGGAACATGGGGAAAATATGGAATAGATGAGGAATTTGATGCTACACTTAGAGCAGAGGGTTCACTTGACAATGTCAACTATCACCTGCGTCAACCAATAATGAAGGTCTTCAAGGATATTTTTGATGACTTTAGTAGTAAAAGTAGATTGCAGAAATATTTGCCAACAAAAAATACTAACATCTGTCCCAATTGTCAGAGAAGTCATGAGGCAATGGAATTTTTTTATGCGATATTGTTAAGAAGTGTTGATCTCATGATTACTGAATCTGATGAATTTACTAAATTTTTAAAAGATAGGGGGTATGCATCAGAAGATGTCAAAATTCCGGGAATAAAATAACTAACTTGGGATCGGGCCGGCATTGATTATTTCTATTGGGTGTTCTCCAAATTTTTCAAAATTTTTGATAAATAGTTAAGCTGCATCATTTTGACAATATCATATTCCTTGGAAAATAGTGTTTGATTTTATGGATTGGGTTTATTAAAAAATTGTAATTCCAAGAATCCCGTATTTTACAGAATCACACATTTAATGTTTAAAAGTATCTGTTGGAATGCGTCACTAGTGAGTAAACACGGATTATCACTAAAATGATAGTATGAACAAGTTAACAATCATCTCAGATTTTGATGGAACTATATCCTTGCATGAACTTGGAGAGATCATTTTAAAAAAATTTGTGCCAGATGACTGGGAAAAATTTTACTCGCAAATGATACGCGGAAACCTATCTTTTGATGAATGTATCACGAAACAATATTCATTAATTCATGAGAGAAATCGTGAAAAAATAATAAATTCAGTCTAAGATAAATGTGAACTGAGGAAAGGTTTTAGAAATTTTGTAGATTTTGTAAATGATACTAATGATCAGTTTGTTATAGTTAGTGGCGGCCTTGATTTTATTGCAGACTATTGTTTGACTAGTAATAAAATATCCCATGTACGATACGTGGCTCCGCAAATAAAATTAGATAGTAGTGGTGCTACACTATTGCCACCACCTAGAACAATTGTAAGTTTTGGTCACTCTAATTTCAAAATGGATCTAGTTGTAAGATTAAAACTCTCCAATAGGAAGGTGTTATACATTGGAGACGGTCTTAGTGATTTTGCACCTGCATCCCTTGCTGACATGATATTTGCTGTTAAAGGCTCTTCTCTTGAAAAAAAATGCCGCATTGATGGAATCGCATATAAACCATTTAACGATTTTGACGAAATAAAAAATTTCTTAATTTGTAATTGATTTCTTATGCGAATTCCAAAATTTCCAGTAATTTTATAATTTAGATAATTTGTCTAGATTGTATTATAAGTGAAAGACGTTTCTAATTTATTGTTGAATCTTAATGAATTAGTAGGGATCATTAAAACCACATCTGAATATTATGATAAGTGTAGAATTGCGCATATTCGAGTTAGGCGAAATTTCAGAATGCCTTAAACGAAACATGCCGTTTACAAAATTTCATCATGAAACATATGGGTAAACATGAACGATTTCTTGGAAAGTTAGCGTTTTTTGATTCGGATGATGGCATGTTTCTAACTCACGAACTGTCTTTTTCAGTGACTTTTTTATTGTCTCAGCATTTCCACTTCTATGGGACAAAATTCTATACCGTACAACTAATTCAAGGGCATTTTGTCCCGTAAACATTATAATGCAATTATTGGAAAATTAAACATGGATTCCCAAGAAAGGGAAAATAAAATTGCCTTTATGACTTGT
>JAGWGC010000038.1 GCA_028867615.1 Nitrososphaerota archaeon
GGCATTATGGAAAAATTCAAGAAAATTGATCTTGGAAAATATACCATGACAGAATTAAAGTTCAAGCAAAGCATCTTAACCCCTAGTGGACCAATTTACTCTGATTTACAGGTGATTTTAGCTCAATGAGAAACGTTTTGGAACAGGCAAGAAAGATATCAATTCCCACAAGACAAGAAGAGGAAAAAATAGGAACACTTGCAGAAAATCTTCTCAACTTGGTAAAAAAAGAGATTGCAAAATATCCAGAAATTACATCAGTTGAGCTTGGTGGATCTTATGCAAAGGGAACATGGCTCAAGGGTAATCTGGACCTTGACATCTTTGTCAAGATGAAAAAAGAGATAGACGAAAAGCGATTTGAAGAGATTGGTAGAAAGATCGGTTTTGAATCCATGAAAAAATTTCATCCATATGTTAGGTATTCGGAGCATCCGTATGTTGAGGCAGTAGTTCAAGACACCAAGGTAAATGTTGTTCCATGCTATGACGTGGAAAAAGGCCAGTGGAAGAGTGCAGCTGACAGGTCGTCATTTCATACAAAATTCATACTTGAGAAATTAGATACAGAGAGAAAAAATGAGGTAAGACTACTCAAAAAGTTTCTCGTGGGAGTTGGCATCTACGGTGCCGAGATAGCAATAGAAGGATTTGGAGGATATGTTTCAGAGGTTTTAATTTACCATTACGGAAGCTTTATGAAAATGTTGGAGGCTGCAGCAAACTTTTCCCAAGGGCAAACAATAGGAAATCCCACAAAAAAGTTTGAGACATCATTGGTGTTAATAGATCCCATAGATAGCAACAGAAACCTTGGCACTGCAATCTCTGCTCAAAATTTTGGCAAGTTCATACTTGCAGCAAGGGCGTACCTCAAAAAGCCATCACTTGAATTTTTTAATGGCAAAAAATTGTTGCCAAACACAAAGAGCCTAAAAAACGTTCTAGTTGTCAAGTTCAATTACAAACATAGAAGTCCTGACATAATTTGGGGTCAGGTAAAAAGGGGAGCATCTGCGCTTTCTGGCCAACTTGAGCTTGGTGGATTTCAAGTATTACGCAAGAGTGCTACAACCGATGAAAAATCAGAAGCCGCTATGCTTTTCCTGCTGCAGTCTACAGTAATTGAAAAATTCATGGTCAAAAATGGTCCAGAGGTATTTAGAAAACCAGAATCAGAGAACTTTATTTTACGAAATTCCAAGAACAAGATAACCTGGGTTGATGATCAAGGAAGGATCCTGTCACTGCAACAAAGAGAATTCTATGATGTAAAAAAGTTCCTGCAGTCACTTTTGAAGAAAAACCTGTCAAAAGCAGGCATTCCAAGCGGTATAATATCTGACATGAAACGTGGCTTTGTGATATCAGGGGGTCATCAGGTGACAAGCAAATCCATTAAAAAGGCTCTGGCTGAGTTAACCTCTACCAATGAACTCATCTTTGGTTCCAACAAGTAAGCTTGTCAAAGAACCATACTCTTTGATATTAGGATATCCAAAGGCAACAAAAGGTGAGCTTGCAAAAAGGCTAACCGAGCTTAAAAAACTTGGAATTACAGGAGTTATGTTTGAGGGCGAGACAATTTTGAACAACATTCATGTACTTGGTAAAGGCTACGTGGGAGTCGTTGTATTGTCAAGGCTTGGCAAAAAAAATGTAGCCCTCAAGATTCGTAGAATAGATTCTAGCAGACAAGAGATGAAAAGCGAAGCAAAACTTCTCAAGATTGCAAACATGGCAAATATAGGTCCAAAGATGATAGACAGTAGCAGAAATTTTTTGGTAATGGAATATGTCGAGGGTAAAAAAATAACTGACTGGGTGCAAGATCTAAAGGGTAAGGGAAGAGCTGCGGTACTCAGATCTGTTGTAAAACAAGTCTTGGAAGATTGCCACACTTTGGACAAGATACATCTTGATCATGGAGAGCTTAGCTATATACACAAGCATGTCATTGTGGGAAAATCTCCATGCTTGATTGATTTTGAAAGCTCCAGTACAAACAGAAGAACTTCTAATGTTACATCTGCAACTCAATCAATATTCATAGGCTCTGTACTCTCAAGCATGGTCAAAAATATAATCAAGATACCAAGCAAGGGAAAGATGATAGGTCCACTCAAAAAATACAAGCATGATCAATCAAGAGAAAACTTTGATGAAATATTGAAGATGTTGGGGTTGGACAAGAATTGAGTTTCCAAGACATCAAGACAAATGCGCTAAAAATTTCACTCGGAGTAATACTTTCCGCCTTTGTAGTGGAATTTTTGATCGGGATTTCATCTAACAGTCTTGCTCTTGTTACAGACAGCATCCATGCCATACTTGATTCCATTGTAACTATGGTTTTGCTTGTTGCTGCAAAATGGTCTACCAAGCCACCAGACAGAGAACATACCTATGGTCATGGAAAGATTGAGACGATGGGCAGTTTTGTAGCAGGAATCATAATTCTTGTAATTTCATTGTTTTTTGTTTATGAATCGATATCAAGATTCCAGGAACCAAAACCCCTGGTTTTGCCTGGAATTCTTGCAGTAATTGCAGCCGTGTATACGCTAGGATCAATTTTTTTCAGGATTACCATATTGAGAAGGGCACTCAAAAAAACAGACGGTTCCTCACTTCAGGTAGACTTGTACCATGCCATCATGGATATGGGTGCAACCTCTGTTGCACTTGTAGGAATCGTGTTTGTTATAATGGGATTCTACCAAGGCGATAACATTGCAGCATTGATTCTTGGAGGCTTGCTTGCTGCACTGAGCTTGAAATTGATCCACAAAAGTGGTCTTGAGCTAACTGATGCAGTTCCTGCAAACATGGTCAAAAGAGTACATGATATAGTAAACAATACCAAAGGAGTAATGAGGACAGAGTCTGTACAAATACGCAGATCAGGTAGTGACATCTTTACTGAAATTACAATATCATTGAGCGCTGCCTCAAGTTTTGAGGAAGCTCATAAGATTAGTGCTAATGTAGAGAAGAACATCAAAAATGCAATTGCAAATTCAAATGTCACTATTCACTTTGAACCAACATGGAAAGATGTTCCAGCCAACTATGTCATAAATACAGTTGCAACTTCAGTCAAGGGAGTAAAGGAAATCCACAATGTAACCTCATTTTCTGCAGAGAATGGCATCTTCATTAGCTTGCATGTAATGGTTGATAGAAATATGTCACTTGAGGATGCACATCATGTATCAGATGAGATAGAATCTCAAATAAAAAAATCTGTTTCAAATGTCAATCACATTACTATTCATCTTGAACCATATGTTTCAATTCCTGAGAGCATTCCGGTGGAGGACATAACAATAGAGGAACAAGTTACCAACATCATAAAAGAATATCCTAAGGTAAAAAAAATTGGTCGGGTGATAACGTTACATCTGCAAGATATCTTCAAAGTGGATATTGATTGCTCATTTGAAAAAGATCTTACAATAGAAGAAGTCCACGATATTGTCTCAGATATAGAAAACAAGATTAAAGATCAGATAAAAAATGCCATAGTTACCATACATCCAGAGCCAAACTAGAAATGACAATTGATGATGCAATAACATTTCTTCGAAAAGACCAAGCACTGGCTCTAGTCATAGATACAGTTGGTGAATACAGACTAAAGAAAAGAAATCACCACTTTTCTGTACTTGTTGAATCAATAATATCTCAACAGCTTGCAACCAGTGCGGCAGATGCAATTTTCAAGAGATTCAAGAGCTTATATCCAAAATTTCCAACCGCCTCTGAGATTCTTGCCACAAAGAAATCCATACTTCGCCAAGTTGGACTTTCTAGCATGAAAATTGAGTATCTGAGGGACTTGGCAAAACATGTGGATGAGGGAAAATTGAACATGCGATCGATTTCAAGGATGGGTGACGAGGATGTGATATCTCATCTAACTCAGGTCAGGGGAATAGGAAGGTGGACAGCAGAGATGTTTCTCATTTTTTCTCTTGGAAGGCAAGACATTTTTCCTGTTGGTGACCTTGCTTTGAGAAAAGGAGTACAGATGTTGTTTTCGTTGCCTGAGATTCCAAAACAAATAGAAACTGAAAAACTGGGTCAGAGGTGGAAACCATATAGAACTGCAGCTACGTGGTATATTTGGAAGAGCTTGCGACAGTTTAACAAGATTTGATGCTTTGTTATTTCACAGTATATTGAACATGGCTAGAAAAAATTGTAACATGCCAAAACAAGCGATTAAGTATTGTTCTTTGAATGTTTTATCAACTGATCTAACATGAATACTGTTCTAGAACACTTTCCAGAGGAATTCAAACCAAGAGAAATACAAAAAGAGATCTTACAGGGAATAGAGCAAAAGATCAAGTCAGGATACAAGACAATCATCTTATCTGCACCAACAGGAGTTGGCAAATCTCTCATTGCTGCTACGCTTGCAAGATATCATGGTAGTTCTTTCATAGTTACTGCATCTAAACAATTACAGGATCAATATTCCAAAGACCTAAAATTTCTCATGCCTGTAAAGGGGAAATCAAATTTTGCCTGCCTCAAACTTATGGAACAAGAATCAATCGGAAAATCAGATACAAGAAGTGCAATCCAGAAAGGTCTTACTTGCGAAAAAGGTCTCTGTGAAGAGACAATAATGAAGAACGGAAAAAAAGTCAAGGAGGTTTGCCAGTTCAAACCAAAGCTGGGAGAACCGCAAGACATTACCAAGGATTTGTGCCATTATTACGAACAGAAATATCGTGCACTAACCTCGCCCCATTCTATCTGGAACTATGCTGCATATTTTCAATTAATGAAATTCAACAGAAAGGCTTATTCTGAATATGTCTCAAAACCAATAGCAATTTTTGATGAGGCACATAAGATAGAAGACCAGATAATCCAGTTCATAGGTGTAGACATCTACAATGGATATCTTTCCGAGTGCGGCATTGATGCAAAGACATACGATCTTGGAGATATTGGCATGATAGTTCAGTTGCTTGATGACTTGGCACGATCATATTCAAAGCAGATACTGGATTTGCAGGAAAGCAAGTCATTTATGCTAAACCCTGACTATGCCTTGCTTGCAAAACTAGAATCAAGATATGAAAAGATGGCGAATTCCCATGCAGAAATATATTCAAATAAGAATAATTTTGTGGTAAATGATCCATTCAATGATGAGAGAGGAAATTTCAGATCAATTTCTGTCAAGCCACTTGACATTTCAAAGTATGTCAAGACATTCTTTGACATTGAGAATCAAGTTTTCATGTCTGCTACGATAGACAAGGATAGTTTTTGCGAAAATACAGGACTTGATCCATCAAAAGTTGGATTTGTTGATACCCCAAGATCTCCATTTCCACCTGACAAGAGAAGAATCAATTTTCTTAATACAAAAAAACTGAGCTACTCTTCAAGTAAGGATGATGAACTTGCTGTAATAAAAAAAATTGATGAGATAATGTCACAGCATAGTACAGAGAGGGGTTTGATACTTACCTCTTCAGAGAAGAGATGTTTTGACATAAAAAACAATCTCTCTGAAAAAAATAGACGGCGAATCAGAATATGCCATAGTAGAAATGAGAACGGTATGACCCAGGACGAGGTATTGCAGGAACACTCTTTTGATGAAGATGGCGTATTGCTGTCATCATCATTATGGGAAGGAGTTGACTTGAAAGATGACTTGTCAAGATTTCAGATAATAGCAAAGGTACCATATCCAAACCTTAGCGAGAAACGAACCAAGATCAAGATGCAAAAGTTTCCTTTATGGTACAAATCACAGACACTTACAAAGCTATTGCAGGGTTTTGGTAGATCAATCAGAAGTGAGGAGGACTGGGCTGTTACATATGTTCTTGATTCTGCTGCAAGTGATCTTTTACTTCAATCAAAATCAATGATTCCAAAATCATATCAAGATGTATTGGGATTTCCAAGCTATGAGTCAAGCATGAAGTCTACCATATAAGAAAAATTCTCTAGCGCAAAAAAAGCACGGATGGGAAATCAATTTGTAATTGCGTGTACTGATTTATCAGGTAGATCAGTCAAGGTGAAGACAAATCTGGAACCCTCAAATTCAGTAGTTCCTTCTCTTTCCCAGTTTACTTTGTAAGATTTGATCAGGTGACCGCCCACTATTGAGATTGTTTTTGGTGCATCTTTGAAGAGTTTTTCTACCTTTTCTTTGTCTCGTGTCATAAGCAGTGATCTTCGTCTCTTCATGAGATACTTGATTGCAACATTCTTGTGTAGGTGCCCTTCTACCTCAATCTTCTCGTTGCCAAGGTCAATAGTGAATTTTCGTTTTCCCATGGGCCTGTTACAATCACAATTATACAAAAAATGACTTGACAATTTGACATTAGTAAGTAGATTGTAAATTATGACAAAATTTGCTTTGCGTGCTATATGAAAACAGATGAGACAAGATTTTACATCATATTATGAACTCTATCTTTTGCGAGCAATCTTCCAGGCATTTTGTATGTTTTCCATCCCAATATGGAAATAAAACGAGTCTGCTTCTGGGGCAGATAACAAAAGTATCATGACGTCTTTTCCAAGTGTTTTTTGTACTAATTTGAGTAGTTTTTTTCCAATTCCAAGGCGTTGATATTTTTTATCAACTGCCAAGTCAGACACATAGCAACAATAACTAAAGTCAGTTACAGCACGCAATATTCCAACTAGCTTCTTGTCATTTTTTGCACATATTATTAGATTTGCATTTTCAACCATACGTTTTATTCTTCCAACATTATTGACAGGTCTTTTAATGCCAGAATTAACAAACAATGTGACTACTTCCCTTGGTTTCAAATCAGGATTTATCAAATATGATATTTTCATGGATTTGTCTGTCACGATTTATCTGCGCAAAATCTAGTCTTAACTATATCTTCCTACATGAATGGGGCCGGCCGGACTTGAACCGGCGACCTCTAGCACCCCAGGCTAGTATCATACCAAGCTAGACTACGGCCCCTCAAGGTGCTGGCTATTGTTGAAATTATTAAATTGTAGTATTGAATCGATATCAAGAAATTTGTGTTTGGAAATCTAGAGCCATTTTTTCAGTCTTTCTTGCTCAAATTTTTCTTTTTCTGCAAAGTGTTCTGCTGATGAAGATTTTAGTTGGGTAAGAGGATCTGGTGTTGCAAACATATCAACCTGAATATATCCTGCAGTTCCCTTGCCAGTTTCTAGAAAACATCCCCCTTTTCCATCGAATACTGCGTTTTCAAACTCATTTTTTATTTGCGCAATAATATTTCTTGCAACAGTTATTCCCTCGGCTTCGGCAAAAATTCCTGCCTTTGGCACAGCTATCTTGTCTGTCACCATTATTTGATTTACATCCCCTATTGCATAGACATGATCATATTTTGTCTTGCAGGTTTTGTCTACTGCCACAAACTTGCCGTATTCTGCAAAACCAGATTCTATCACAACTGAGGGGGCCTTGTGAGGTGGAATAGAAATTAAAATATCAAAACTTGCCTCCCCGTTTTCAAATTTTATTTTGTTTGGCTCTACTGTAATGGTTTTGTGATTTCCATGAAACTCTATCTTTTTTGATTTTAGAATTTGAAATATTTCTTCACTTACCTCCGGACCTCCTGCAGGAAGTGTGATTGGAGTCGGACTGTAGAAGTCCATCTGGACAGAATCGCTTGCCCCTGTTTCCTCAAGTACAGATCTTATCAGAAGAGCTGCCTCAAAGGGTGCAGGAGGACATTTGTATGGAAGGCTGGTGATTGCCATTACAATCTTGCCTGACTTGACCTGCCTTAATGTATCTCTGATTTTTGGAACATCATTGATGTCATAAAGGACAAAACCATTTTCCTTCAAACCCGGAATTTGTTCTGGTGCAAGCTCTACACCTAGGGCTATTATCAAATAGTCATAATGAAATTGCCTATACTTTGTTCGAACAGATCTGTTGATAGGATCTATCTTTAGTATATCTTCATTTACAAATTCAATGCCTTTTTTGGTAACATTTTCCAGCGGTCTCTTGGAAGATTCAAACTCTCTTGTTCCATTGATTATCCATAGCTTGACTAGGTCCATCATGAACCAATCTTTTTTATCAATTACTGTAATTCTTGTATCTTGTGTAAGATTATCTCGGAGTTCATTTGCGGCAGCAAGACCTCCAAAGCCCCCGCCTAAAATTACAATGTTTGTTGGTCTCATAGCAAGGCACAGTCTCTATTTTTCTTGTGTAGTTGGCCTGATTGTAATCTCATTTACATTCATGTGAGGTGGAGATTGGAGTGCAAAGATTATGGAATTTGCGATATCTTCTGCCTTGAGGGACTGGATTGTTTTTGAGTGTGTCACAAATGATTCAAGAGATTTGTCGGTAATGGTATTTGTAAGTTCAGTATCTACTATTCCAGGCTCTATTGTTGTAACTCGAATATTGTTTCTGACAGATAGCTCTTGTCTGAGTCCCTCGCTAAAAGCCCATACTGCAAATTTAGTTGCACAGTAAACACTTCCTGCAGGAAAGACCACTCTACCTGCAATCGATGAAATATTTACTATATGACCAGATTTTTGTGTGATCATGTGAGGAATTGCTGCTGCGGTACAGTACATTACTCCTTTGATGTTTACGTCAATCATTTGCTCCCACTCGTCTATTTTGAGGTTTTTTACAAAACTCAAGGGCATCAGTCCTGCGTTATTTACCAAAATATCTACTCTATTCCATTTTTTTATTGCAGTATTAACCAAATTTTCACAATCATTACGCTTTGTTACATCACATGATACAGTAATACATTCTCCGCCATTTTTTTCAATGTCTTTTTTGAGATGTTCTAATTTGTCAACCCTTCTGGCACCAATTGCAACCTTTGCACCAGCCTTTGCTATTGCAATGGCAGTTGCATATCCTATTCCGCTACTAGCGCCCGTTACTACAGCTACTTGGTCTTTTATCATACTGAAAACTATTTTTCATCATGCTGTCTTGCGTAAATAAGTTTTGTCAATTAAAAAGTATTTTTGTTCACTAACACTAATTTAGGATCTCAATTAATTACAAGTATGGAACAATTTGATTGTGCGTACTGTGGAGAAACACAGGATTTGCCTTTTGAATGCAATTATTGCAACGACAAGTTTTGCGCAGAGCATAGGTTACCCGAGTCACATAGATGTGTAAAACTATTTCAAATTAGAGCAAAGAAATTTGGAGAAAAAAAGATTCGTAGAACAAAAGGGATAGGCAGACAAAGTTTTGTCAAGCGAATTTTTGGAAAGTTCGGCTAGTACAGAGCTTTTTGCGGATCAATCTTTGCGAGTCTTGCTTGGTAAAATAGGGCTATTGAAAGCACGAGCAATACACCAGCTGTTAGCCAATGAGCAACCTGCATTGTGAGATATGCTATGCCAAAGCCTACACACATTATTGCCTGGGTCAAGAGTTTTGCCCAGTTTGGAATCTTTGCCAGTCTGCAGATCATTTCTATAGCAAATATCCCAACAACTGGGTATATTATGATCTCAAAATAGACATCAAGATCTATTCCATTATGCATGATACATCACATACCAGTTGTCTAATTTCTAGTCTTCCCAGCTTACCTTTACTGCCACTTTCTTTCCAATCAACGAGCGTGCATTTTCAAAGGGCAATGTAGCAACATCTTCCGCTTCAAATGGTCCATAAGATTGGAGATCAGTGCCCATTATCTGGTCCATGGGTTTGAGAAATCGTATCACAATTGATCTTGCTCTGTGGTTTTCTCCTACAGTCTCTAAAAGTTTTAGTCTTCCATTGAGTGTTGCAGAAAGAATGGTTTCTTTTCTTTGTCGCAACTCATCCTCAGAATCTAAAATAAATCTCTCTTCGTCAAGAAGATTAGAATAATCAATTTCATCTAATGATGTTGCCTTTTCAATTCTGATCTTCAGAAGAATCGAAGTCATCTCTGTTATCATTTTTACAAGCGATTCAGTAATCTTTGATTCTATTCCATCATAATCATGATTTTTTATGTTTCCAAGAAATTCTGCAATGTTATGATACAAATTAGGATCTACCTCCTGAACTGTATCGTTTTCTACTTCGCGAAGAAGAATAGCGTACAATAAATTTACATCAATTTTTTTTGTTTCTGACATTTCCATATCCAACAATACTTAAATCATAGACCTCTTTGTGTTATGATCAAGGTGCAAAATTGCCATATAAAGTGATTGGTGGAGAACCAGTATCAGTTTCTTACTCTGCAGAAGATGTTTTTTCAAAAATAAAGCATGATCAGATAAAATTTATCGATTTACAATTTACTGGCCTTAGAGGAAGATTCCATCACACTACAATTTCTGCAAATCTGTTTACTCCACAACAAATGCAAGATGGACTGCCAAAACTTGATGGTTCTTCAATCGTAGGATTTGCATCAATAGAAGATTCTGACATGATCTTAAAACCAGATCCTACCACCTTTGCAATAATTCCATGGCTGACAAATGCAAAGACTGCCAGGTTGATTTGTGATGTATATTGGGGAAAGAACAAGGGTAGATCAGAATCAGACCCTAGAGGTATTTCACAAAAGGCAGAAAAATATCTACAAACTCAAGGATTTGATAACAGCTATTGGGGTCCAGAAGTAGAATTTTTTGTATTTGATAAAATTACCTGGGATGTGCTCACTCCATACAAAGGTCAGTCATATTCAATAGAATCCAAAGAGGCCCCATGGAACCAAGAGGGTAAAGGTTATCCAATGGCATTAAAGAAAGGGTACTATCCAAGCACACCAGCTGACACCCTGACAGAATTTAGAAATGATTGTGTCGAGTGCTTGAATGAATATTTCGGAATTTTATGTGACAATCATCACCACGAGGTAGCTACAGCAGGACAGTGTGAGATAGATATCCGATATGATAACCTGACAAATGCTGCAGATGGGGCCCAGACATACAAGTATGTCATAAGAAACATTGCCAAAAAATATGATAAAGTTGCAACCATGATGCCAAAGCCAATTTCAATGGATGCAGGTTCTGGAATGCACACAAACGTCAGTCTATGGAAAGGTGACAAGAACATGTTCTATGACAAAGATGACAAAGAAGAAGTCAGTCAAATTGCAAGATACTATTGTGGAGGAATCATGAATCATGCAAGAGCATTGTCTGCAATTGTTGCACCCACTACAAATTCTTACCATAGATTAGTTCCAGGTTATGAGGCACCAGTGTATATCGCATGGAGTCCAAGCAACAGATCAGCAATAATCAGAATTCCTTCTCACTTCAAGGGAGAAAAATATTCCAAGATTAAGAGAATTGAATTCAGGGCACCTGATCCATCGTCAAATCCATATCTAGTGTTTGCAGCAGTACAAGCAGCAGGATTGGATGGAATTAAAAAGAAGATGGATCCTGGTGACCCAGTTTATGAAGATATTTACAAGATGACAAAAGCTCAACGAGTTGCAAAAGGAATTAAAGACTTACCTGCAACTTTGGGAGAGGCACTTGATGAGTTGGAGAGTGATAGAAAGTTCCTCTCGCCAATCTTCTCAAATGATACAATCGATAAGATAATTGAAGTAGAAAGAGCAGACGATCATGAGGTTTCAATAAGACCTCATCCACATGAATTTTATCTTTATTTTGATATCTAGAAAATAGGAAATTTTTGATTAAATCTTTCGCAATTGATTATATATGCAAGTCTAATTGTGTGCATGTCTTCTAGACTTTACCAATTGCACCATACACAAGGAATAATGCAAGTGAAGTAATAACCAAACCGATAGTGAGATAGGCTTTCTTGTGCCTTTCAGTAGTAGTTGCTTTGTATATCGAAACGGTTCCCGCAAGGCCTACAAAGAGAATAAAGGTTCCTATGATTACTGGATCCCACGCACTATGAGTGATTATAGGATAGAACATTCCAGAGAGCAATGCAAAAAATGCTACAAGATAGATGTATCTTGCACCAGTTAGAATTTTGGTTCCGCCTATTTGCATAGAATTCCTATCTAGATTAGTCAAATAAACTTTGAGAGAGTACGAATTACTAATTACATATCCATAGGTGGCATACCCATTCCGCCCATACCTCCCATGCCACCCATTCCGCCCATACCTCCCATGCCACCCATACCTTCAGCTCCTGGCGGTGGTCCTGCAGATTTTGCAGTTGCAATAACATCATCGATTCTTAGTATCATTGATGCTGCTTCTGTTGCGGATGTAATTATTTGGATCTTGACAGAGAGTGGTTCAAAGATATCACTAGCATGCATGCTAGCAACTTGGCCCTTCATAACATCAATACCTGTCCATTTGTTTCCTTTGAGTTGCTTTGAGCGTAATGATGCCAATGTATCAATTGGATCCATTCCTGCATTCTCAGCAAGTGTAATCGGAATTACTTCTAAAGAGTCTGCAAATTTTTCTACTGCAAGTTGTTCTCTGCCTTCAAGTGTTTTTGCCCACTCACGTAATTTTGTTGCAGCATAAGTTTCTGGAGCGCCTCCACCTGCTACTATGAATGGTTTTTCCATTACATCTTTTACAACCATTAATGCATCATGAACTGATCTTTCTACCTCATCAACTACTCGTTGAGAACCACCTCGTAGGAGAAG
>JAGWGC010000039.1:0-2896 GCA_028867615.1 Nitrososphaerota archaeon
TTGCATGCTCCACAAAATACTGCATATGTTTTGATGTAGATACCAACAGTGCAGAAAGTCCTATAGCATCAGCATCTACCTCTTCAACTTTTTCAAGGAACTTTTGCATCGGTACCTGCTTTCCAAGATCATACACGGCATATCCATTGTTTTCAAAGATAGTTTTTACAAGATTTTTTCCAATATCATGTACATCACCATAGACTGTTCCAAGAACTAGTTTTCCTTTGGTTGATCCCTCTTCCTTTAGTAGATATTTTTCAAGTTCTACAACAGATGCCTTCATACATTCCGCAGACTTGAGCACAAACGGTAGGATCAGTTCTCCTGAGCCAAACTTGTCACCAACTTCCTTCATGGCAGGCAAGAGATCCTCATTTAGTGTCACAATGGCAGCCTTGTGGGTCAGGTCCCTAGGGGCATCAATTTCGAGTTTACCATCTTTTTCTACTAGACTAAATTTGGTAGTAATTTTTTCTGCGATTGCACTTACTACATCATTTTCTATTCCGTCACGGAGTCTATTTACAATTCTAAAGTTTGCCCTCTTTCCCGCAGGCCAGGTTGGATCCACATCTACTTTTTTACCAGATGTCTGGATCGTTCCTTTTGTATTTTCAAAGTATGAAATAAAATCGGCAAGTGCATTTTGGTGTTTGTTAAATATTAGATCTTCTGCGAGTTTTTTTTCCTCTTCATCAATCTCGGTGTAAGGTATAACATCTTTCGGATTGATGATAACTGTATCTAATCCATGTTTTACCGCATGATACAAAAATACAGCATTAAGGGTCTTTCTTGCACGTGGAGCAAGACCAAAACTGATATTACTTAATCCAAGAGTTGTAAACGAATTTGGAAATCTTTCCTTGACAAGACGAATTCCTTCTAGTGTATTTTTCCCCGCATCTAAAAATTCGGCCTCTCCAGTGGCCAAGGTAAATGTGAGTACATCAAAAATAAAATGCTCTTCAGTCAGACCATATTTCTTACCAGTCATAACCAAGAGTTCTGCAGTTTCTAGTTTTTCCTGCGGAGTCTTTGCCATCCCTTTTGGTCCAATACACATGGCAACTGCTGGAACCCCATACTTTACCATCAAAGGTGCAAGCAAGTAAAACCTGCTTCCATCGCCCTCCAGGTTTATCGAATTTATGATGGGTTTTCCAGGAATTTGTTCTAGTGCAGCAGCAATCACTTTTGGTTCCGTGGAATCAATTACTAGCGGTGCGTCAATTTCTAGGCTTAATAGTTTTACAAGTTTTTTCATGAATTCGAGTTCATCTGAGCGTTCTGTTGTTGCAACGCAGACATCAAGACAGTGCGCCCCATCTTCGACCTGGTCTCGTGCAAGTTTTATCAATTCTTCAAAGTTATCATTTAGGACGCACTCCTTTGCTTTTTTAGATCCTTGCGCATTTAGCCTCTCTCCAATTATCAACGGTGGAGGATTTTGTGCCAGTTCAACAGCCTTTAACGCAGAACTCACTCGTGGAATATTCAACAATATCGTTCTCTAGTACTTTTTCTAAATACCTAGCGATTATTCTCTGCGGCCTTTTCGTCAATTACTTTACGTAGAAGTGAAATATGGTCAACAGTTGTGCCGCAACATCCTCCAATTATTCTTACATTGGGGTATTGGTCCAAAAAATCAGCCATTACACGTGCCATGTCTCTTGGCTCCATCTTGTAGACTGCTCTGCCCCCCTGATTTTCAGGCATTCCAGCATTTGGTACAACAAGCAATGGTAAGGAATTTTGCTCGTTTAACCATTGCACACTTGGAATCATTTCATTAGGACCAGTAGAGCAATTAAGTCCAAACGCGTCAATTCCCATCTCCGATACTGTAGTATAGGCAGCTTGGATGTTTGTGCCAAGGAGCATTTTTCCATACTTGTCTAATGTAACATTTGCAATTATAGGGACCCTCTTGCCAGTTTTTTGAAATGCGTTATGACATGCCTCAATTGCAAGCTTTACTTCCAAGATGTCCTGGCTTGTTTCAATCAACAAGGCATCCACCCCACCAAGGATGAGACCCTCTGCCTGGATTTCAAAGGCATCTCGAATTTCATCAAGTTTTATTTGTCCAAGAGATGGATCATTTGAACTTGGAAGAAAACCTGTTGGTCCCATAGAGCCTATCACATATCGCGGTTTATCTGTAAATTCTTGTACCACATCAACTGCAAGTTGTGCTATTTTTTTGTTAAAATCCAATGTCTGATCTCCATACCCATACTCATCTAGCTTTAGCTTGTTTGAACCAAATGTATTGGTCTCAATACAGTCTGCTCCAGCTTGTAGATACGAACGGTGGATCTTTTTTATCCACTCGGGTCTTGTAAACGAGAGTCCGTCATTGAATCCATCCTTACCATCTGGAAAGTCCTCGGGTTTAGGATTTAGTTTTTGGATTTCAGTACCCATTGCACCATCAAAGAGTACAACTTTATTTTTCATCAAAACATCTAGAGGTATTTTTTCAGTCAATTATAACTAAGAGAGATTATCATCGATTTAATTCTATTTTGTTTTGATATGATGTAAATTCCCTTCAAAGGTTATAATCAAGTAGTCAGGACAGTCAATTATGACCATAATTTATGAGATTAATCCTCCAAAAGTTATCCAAGATACCATACTGTCTCATGACCAGCTCTCAGAATCTGTTGAAAGACTAAAGGAGAGAGCTATCAAGATCGGTCAGGCAAGTGATGGAATTCATCTGACGGATTCAGTTCTTGGAATTCCCCGGGTTTCACCAATTACAGCTGGATTTTTCATACGAAATTCTAACAGCAAGATACGAATCACTGCAAGCATACGTGTTCGTGACAGAAATCTTACCTCAATTACGCAGACAATATGTGATGCCATTTTATTGAAC
>JAGWGC010000039.1:2993-12576 GCA_028867615.1 Nitrososphaerota archaeon
ACTCTGGAAAAACCTCAGGTTAGTTTTGTTGTGACAGATCACAATTTTACAGATATTGAAATAATCTATGACAAGACATTAAGAAAACACGTTGATGGTCATGAAACAGGTTTTATTGTAAACAATGACACCTTACCAGCTTATGGAATAAAGGTATATGCTGCAATATATGGAAAAGATGGCAAGTTTTTGGATGTTGGCAAGAGTGTGGAGACAATTGATAAGATAGACCCAGGACAAAAGATTGCATTTTCCATGTACCCAGATCCCCAACATGCCGCAATGGTGAGTTTTTACAGTTGTTTTGTAGTAGGAGATGATCCTTCACTGCCTGTATCAATCATCAAAGACGGCAAGCCATACAATTTCACATACCTGACTTCAGGTTCTGTTACTGATGTTAAGTTTGATAATTCAACACACAGTATTACTGCAACTGTCAGATATCCATTTCCAGATACTGGATTTGTAAATTTCATGTTTCCAGAAGAATCAGGTTCAGAGAAATTTTCAGTGCTGTCAAATAACAAGCCAGTAGAATTTGTACAGAGTAAAGACTCGAATGGATATTGGCATGTGGCCCTGTCACTGCACCCAAGATCTACATCATACCTGACAATTTCAGGATTTGACCAATCTGATTCACCATCACCGACGGGCGATTTCAGAAATTATCTTTTGGCAGTAATACCAGTTTCAGCTGCCATAGCCAGCATTGTAATCTGGAAGAAGAAGAGAGATTAGAATAAAAATTATTTAAGCAATCCCCAACGTACTAAGATTTTGGCTTCAAGTTTTTTGAATACAAAACCGTCAACTAGAATTCCAATTATCATTATAATGATAAGAATGCCAGTAACCTGAGAGATGTCATTAGTATGTTTACCAAAATTTAGTAAGAATCCAAGTCCTGCAATAGAAAATATTATTTCTGCTGCAATGACGCCTCTCCAGGCATATGCCCATCCTTGTTTGAAGCCAGAGATCAGGTAAGGAAGTGCTGCAGGAATCATCACGTTTGTGATAAGTTGTAAACCACTTGCTCCCATATTTCTTCCTGCTGCAATGTAAGTTGGAGGAATGTTCTTTATTCCAGAATGAGTATTAATCGAGATTGCAAACAGAGCGCCTGCTACTACTACAAAAATGGTACCTGCATCAGTAGGACCAAACCACAGAAGTGCAAGAGGTACCCAAGCTACAGAAGGAATTGATTGCAACCCCAACATGAGGGAACCTATTGTCTGATTGACCACATCTATTTTGGCCATAAAGATTCCCAAAATCAAACCCCCCACAATTGCAATAATCAGGCCAACAACTAGTCTCCACATACTGGTTCCAATTGCGTATAGTAGACTCCCATTTGCAGTTTCCTTGAACAATAATTGTCCTACCTGTAATGGCGATGGAAGATCTTGTGAAGGTATAACATGTGTCACAAATATGACTTGCCAGGCCACAATAATTCCTGCATAAAATAAAATTTGTTTATAGAAAATTTTTGTTTTCATTTTAAATCATCCCTTGAGCGTGCCATTACTTCCGATTTCAATTCCTGGAGAATTTCATGGTAATATTTTTGAAGGTTTACATCCTCTGCAAGTCGCGGTCTTCTATAATCGATTAGAATTTCCTTTTTGATTTTAGAAGGTCGGTTTTTGAAGATCTCGACTTTATTTCCAAGTATTACAGATTCTGAAATGTTGTGTGTTACAAATATTATAGTCTTTTTTGTCCTCTCCCAGATCAATTGCAATTCAACCAATAGCAAATCCCTGGTCTGGGAATCAAGTGCTGCAAAAGGCTCATCCATCAAAAGAATTTCAGGATCCATTGCAAGTGCCCTCGCTATTGCAACCCTTTGCTTCATTCCGGTTGATAGTTGATATGTATACGAGTCTGCAAATTTAGTAAGCTGCATCATGTCAAGATATCTCTGAGATATTTCCCTGCGTTCATCTTTTGGAATACCTGCCATTTTTAGTCCAAATTCTACATTATCAATTACTTTGAGCCAGGGGAAGAGCGCACCCTCTTGGAAAACCATGGTCCTATCAGGTCCAGGATCAGAGATGGGCTTGTCATTTAACAGAATCTCTCCCGAGTCTGGCTTTTCAAGGCCTGCAATAATATTCAAGAATGTAGATTTTCCACATCCCGATGGACCAACTATACATATGAAATCACCTTCTTCCACCTTTAGATTAACACCATCTAGTGCAACAACAGAATTTCCATTATGATCAAAATGTTTTATAATATTTTTGGCCTGAAGTTTTGTCATGATATAATTCTCCCAAGTAACTCATGGCCCGAACGGGGAACAATTATCATATAACGTCGTTATAATATTTATCTTAAATAGTGATCGAATTTTAGCTTGGACTAACTTGCCTTATCTCACAAATAAGAAAACCGATTTCATTATTTTTTTAAAAATAAAAACTAGATCGATAGTTGATCATAAAAGATAAATGCTAAATTCTGATCACAGAAAACCTCGATGATGAAAGGAAAGGCAGTTCTAGCTTTCTCAGGCGGACTTGATACTTCTGTTGTGATAAAATATCTTCAAGAAAAACACAATCTTGAAGTAATAACAGTTACAGTCGATGTTGGTCAAGAAGATAATTTAAAAAAAATTTCAGCCAAGGCGAAAAGTCTTGGTGTTTTAAAGCATTACAACATTGATGCACGACAAGAGTTTGTAGACAGTTTTATTTTTCCAGCCATCAAGGCAAATGCCCTATACCAAAAAAAATATTGTCTTGCAACTGCACTTGCACGCCCATTGATTGCGCAAAAAGTAGTAGAAGTTGCAGAAAAAGAAAACGCATCAGCACTTGCACATGGCTGTACAGGAAAGGGAAATGATCAAGTAAGATTTGATGTCACGTATCGTTCAGGCTCTAATCTTCCAATCATTGCACCAATACGTGATCTCAATCTCACGCGAGATGTAGAATTGAAGTATGCACAAAAACACAACATACCAATCGACACTACAGCAAAAAGATTCAGTATTGATCAAAACTTGTGGGGAAGAGCAATCGAAGGTGGAGACATGGAAGATGCATTTTCAGAGCCACCAGATGATGCATTCATCTGGGTCAAGACAAAAAATTTGCCAGAGAATCCACAATATTTAGAAATAAAATTTGAAAATGGAATACCCGTTGCAGTTGATGGGAAGCGTATGAAATCAATTGAACTAATCAAATACATCAACAAAAAAGCAGGTGCAAACGGAGTCGGAATTGTAGACCACATTGAAGACAGAGTAGTAGGTATAAAATCAAGGGAAGTCTACGAGACACCTGGTGCTACATGTATTATTGAGGCACATACTGATCTTGAAAAAATGGTTTTGACAAAACACGAGTTAAAGTTCAAGGCAATGGTTGATGCAGAATGGTCATGGCTTGCATATTCTGGACTGTGGCAAGATCCGCTAAAATCAGATTTAGATATGTTTATCAATGCTACACAAAAGAGGGTTAGCGGAACTGTCAAGCTGGTTCAACTTTCGATCAGACTCTTGGAAAAGGATTCGTTGAGCTATGGGGACTTCAATCAACAGAAGCTAATAAATTACTAAAAAAGAGGTGAATGATCAAAGAATGAATTGTCCAGAATGTGATGCAATAATAAAAATTCCAGACGACGCAAGCGTTGGAGAGATAGTCTCATGTCCTGATTGTGGGGCAGATTTTGAGATTGCTTCCAAGAATGGCGGCGTATGCGAATTAAAGCATGCTGAGAAAGTTGGCGAAGATTGGGGAGAGTAAATGCCCAAAGTTCGAATCGTGTTCGATAGAGTAAGACTAGAGGAAAAGATGCTCGAACAAAAATCAATCGAGCTCGGACATGATACGAAGATGATCGATGCTAAAACTACCCAATTTACCACTGAAAGTAAGAAAAATAATTATGATTTCGGAGATGTCGTTTTAGAAAGATGTGTCAGTTACTTTCGTGGTCTTCATTTTACAGCAGCATTGGAATTTTTAGACATACCAGTAATTAACAGGACGGAGGTTGCAAATAATTGTGGAAACAAGATGTTAACATCATTGTTGTTAAAAAAACACAACGTACCAACTCCAAAAACATACTTTACATTTTCATCTGAAGCTGCAATAGAGACATTGGAAAAAGACGGCTATCCTCTCGTGATAAAGCCAATCATAGGAAGTTGGGGGAGAGGTGTTGTACCCTTAAGAAATAGAGAGACTGCAGATGCAATAATAGAGGTAAGAGAACTAAATGATGGGCCATTGGACAGGATTTACTATTTACAAGAAGTCGTGGAACGTCCCCCAAGAGACATACGAGCTATATCAGTAGGAGATCAGCTGATCGCAGCAATGTACAGAACATCTACAGGTGGCTTTAAGACAAACATTGCCCTTGGTGCAGAACCAATTGCATGTGAAATCACAAAGGAGTTGGAAGATATTTGCATGAAGGCATCCAGAGCAGTAGGAGGAGGAATATTGGGAATCGACGTCATGGAAGACGAAAAACGTGGATTTGTAGTACATGAAGTAAATAACACAGTCGAGTTCAAGGGGCTTGCAAAAGTTGCCAAAAGAAACATACCAAAAGAAATGATCGACTATGCAATAAGTTATGCCAAGCGATAAATTCCAAACGTTGAAAAAAATTTTAGAGTTTAAATTATACTATATTATGGTAGGAGAGTATCTATGAAAGTAGGTGTAGTAGGAGCATCAGGGTATGTCGGCGGAGAAATTCTCAGACTACTTGTAAGTCACCCACATGCAGAGATTTCCATGGTAACTTCAAGACAATATGTTGGAGAGTATATTTCCAGAATCCAGCCAAGCTTGAAGGGATTTACAGACTTGACATTTTCAGAACTTGATTATGATAAACTAACAGACAAGTGTGATCTGGTGTTTACTGCAGTACCACATGGAACCGCAGTAGACATTGTAAAAGCACTCTATGACAGAGGAATGAAAGTAATTGATCTTAGTGCAGACTATAGGTTGCACAATCCTGCAGATTATGACAAGTGGTATGGTTGGCAACACCCACACCCAGAATTGCTAGAAAAATCAGTCTTTGGAGTCCCAGAACTTCATAGAGAAGAGATAAAAAAATCACAGATCGTATCATGTCCAGGATGCATGGCAGTAACATCAATTCTTGGATTATATCCATTGATCAAAAAGAACATTATCGATACAGAGCACATTGTAGTTGATTCAAAGATCGGTTCATCTGGTGCAGGTGCAGGAACTGTCTCAGGTACACATCATGCAATGAGATCAGGTGTAATCAGACCATACAAACCAGCAAAACACAGACATACCGGAGAGATAGAACAAGAGCTAAGCCAAGCAGCGGGAACCAAGATCAAGGTATCAATGAGCCCACATGCAGTAGATATCGTAAGGGGAATTCTTTGCACAAACCATGTATTTCTCAAACAACCGGTAACGGAGATGGAGTTGTGGAAGATGTATCGTGAACAATACCAAAATGAAAAATTCATCAGACTAATCCGTGACAAGAAAGGATTTTACAAATTCCCAGATCCAAAATTTGTTGTTGGTTCAAACTTTTGTGATGTAGGATTTGATATTGATGAAGACAACAACAGACTGGTAGTTCTTTCAGCATCAGATAACCTCATGAAGGGTGCAGCAGGTTCTGCCATCCAAAACATGAATGTCATGGCAGGATTCAATGAGATGGAAGGAATCGCATATACCCCGCTAACTCCTGTGTAAAAAAATGATTACAATAAAGATAGGAGGAAGTGTGGTAGACGGTCTTCATCCTACTACAATATCAGATATTAAAAAAGTCTCAGAGAATGAAAAACTCATTTTGGTACATGGTGGAGGAAAAGAGGTAACTAAAATTTCAGAAGCATTAGGAAAAGAACAGAAATTCATTGTATCGCCAGGAGGAATCAAGAGCAGGTTTACTGATAAAGAGACTGTAGAGATATTTACCATGGTCATGTCAGGAAAAATCAACAAGATGATAGTAGGCATGCTCCAAAAACATGGAATCAATGCCGTTGGCCTCTCAGGAATAGATGGCAAGATAATCCAAGCTGAACGAAAAAAGAAATTAATTGTAATGAATGAAAAGGGTCGCAAGATGGTAATAGATGGTGGCTATACTGGAAAGATACAAAATGTCAACACCGGATTGATTCATTCCATATTAGACCAAGGATATGTTCCAGTGATATCCCCTATTGCAATCAGTGAAGAGTGTGATTTTCTCAATGTCGATGGGGACAGGGCAGCCGCATATGTAGCAGGCAAGATGCAGTCTGATAAGATACTATTTCTTACAAATGTAGACGGTTTACTTATGGAAGAAAAGCTAGTTGAAAAACTGTCATTGGCAGAGGCAAAAGAGATCCTGCCAAAGATTGGATTCGGTATGGAAAAAAAGATTCTTGCTGCAACAGAAGCGTTGGAAATGGGCGTCAAGGAGGCACTTGTAGCAAATGGCAAAAAGGAAAACCCAATATCTGCGGCAATCGCTCACCATAACTGTACGGTGATATCAAGATGACAGAAGATCAATTCATGGGAAATATCTATCAGAGATTTCCCGTAACAATAGAACGTGGATTAGGAGCTCATGTATGGGACGTAAATGGAAAAGAATACGTGGATTGCATGGGAGGCTATGGCGTTGCATTGGTTGGCCACTGCAATCCCAGAGTAGTAAAGGCAATAAAAAATCAACTTGATAAAATAATCACAGTACACAGTTCACTTTACAACAAGACACGAGAAGAATTTCTTGAAAAATTGATAAAAATTTCACCAAAGAATCTAAGTCAGGTTTACCTAAACAACAGTGGAACAGAAGCAGTGGAAGCCGCAATCAAGTTTGCACGCAAGTTTACCGGAAAGAAAAAAATGGTTGCAATGAACGGTTCATACCATGGAAAATCACTTGGTGCATTATCAGTTACATTCAATCAAAAATATCGCAAGGCCTTTGAACCGCTTGTTGACTCGGTAAGTTTTTCATCATTTGGCGATATCGAAGCATTGCGAAATACCGTGGATTCTGACACAGCAATGGTGATCATGGAGCCAATCCAAGGAGAGAGTGGAATCAATGTTGCGCCAGACGGATTTTTACAACAAGTCAGAAAATTATGTGATGAAAAGGGAATTGTTTTGGTTTTTGACGAAATTCAGGCAGGCCTTGGAAGAACTGGAAAGATGTGGGCAAGCCAACATTGGGATACAGTACCAGACATAATGTGTCTTGCAAAAGGTATTGCAGGAGGCGTGCCAATGGGTGCAACACTAGTAAGACCAGACATCTTGGCTTCAATTAGCAAGGGAGAACAATCTTCTACATTTGGTGGCAACCCATTGTCATGTGCAGCAGGAATTGGGGCAATTGATGCACTCGTAGAAGACAAGCTGGTTGAAAATGCAGACAAGAATGGGAAGATATTCAGGGAAGGATTGGAGAGACTGAAAGAAAAACACAAGATAATCAGAGAGATAAGAGGCAAGGGCCTGATGATCGGTGTTGAGATGAAGTTCGAAGTAAAGGACATATTGTTTGACGGGATTGCAAATAATCTACTCTTGCTTTATTCTGGCAAGAACATACTCCGATTGTTACCTCCTCTGGTCATATCAGAGTCTGACATAAACAAAGCTTTAGAAACTCTAGATGTAATACTAACAAAGGAGGAGCAGCGAAGAAATGTCTAGAGACAAAACAGACGAGACAATAATTGAGATACTAAAAAAAGATTCGAGACAATCATTTGTAGAAATTGGGGAAAAACTTGGACTATCAGAATCTGCAGTAAGGAGAAGAGTGAAGAATCTTACAGATGGAGGAATAATTAAAAAATTTACAATCGAAACAGGAGATGCAAATTCTACAAGTGCCATAATTTTAATCTCAGTTGATTCATCAACTGATACATCAAAGGTGTCCGCAAAACTTTCTAAACTACATGGAGTTCACACAGTATTTGAAATAACAGGACAGTATGACATTGCTACAATAATCAAGGCGCCCACAATTACAGACATCAATGTATGCATTGATGAATTGCGGAAGGTCCCAGGTGTGTTTGATACAAACACTGTCATAATATTGCGTACAGTTACATAAAACGAATATCGTCATATAATTCTGAGAATCGCCTAAAATCGTTTCAAAAATAACCAAACTAGACGATTTCTGTACGAATATGTTTATATTTGTAAAAATCAATCAAAAAATTGAGAAATGGACGACGCAAACTATTACGCATACCAATACAACGAAATGGGTGTAAAACCAAAGAAAATTAGAATACTCGACAGTACACTAAGAGAAGGAGAGCAGCATCCCGGTGTTACTTTTTCAAACAAACAGAGAATCCAGATTGCATGGATGTTGGATTATTTCGGAGTAGATCAAATTGAGATATCACCTGTAGTATCACCAGATCACAAAGAAGCAACGAAGACAATCATCAAACAAGGATTGAAGGCAGACATTGTCGCACATGTTAGAGCATTAAAAGAAGATGTGGATGTTGCAATAGATTGTGATGCAACATGGATGGCAACATATCTCGGTATTTCTGAAATTCACATGAAGGACAAGCTAAGAATAACAAGAGAGGAGGCATTGCGAAGATCAGTTGAAACAGTAGAATATGCCAAGTCACATGGCCTCAAGATGCGATTTACTGTTGAGGACGGCAGTAGGGCAGACCCAGAGTTTCTAATGCAGGTATGCAAGGCAATCTCTGATGCAGGCGCTGACAGGATTAGTTTGCCAGACACTGTAGGAATAATGAGACCAAATGGAATGTACAATTTTGTAAAATCAATTCGTGATGAAATAAAAACGCCGCTTGATGTCCACTGCCATAATGACATTGGACTTGCGCTTGCAAATGCACTAGCAGGATGCGATGGTGGTGCAGACCAGATTCACACAACAATCGACGGGATAGGAGAAAGAACTGGAATACCCGCACTTGCTGAAACAGCCGTTGCTTTGACATATTTGTACAAGTCTCCAAATAATTTCAGACTGGACATGCTCATGGACCTCTCAAGGCTAATTGAGCAATACACCACAATCGTACCATACGATTCAAAGCCAATTGTTGGGCCTACTGCTTACAAACACAAGGCTGGAACACACCTGGCAGCTATTTTGAGAAACCCCGCTGCATATGAGCCAATTGAGCCAAAGGTAGTAGGAAACAGGAGAAGGATTGTCTTCGGAGAACTCGCAGGAAAAAACGGCGCGGCATACTTGATGTCGCTATTAGGTCTTGAACAAAATGAAACCCATGCAAAGGCAGTGGCAGCTGGCCTGAAGAATCTCAGGATGGGGGATTTGCTTGAAATACCACTTGATGACAGACTTGAACGAAAGATAATTAATGACACCGAAGTGAAGGTAAAAACAGGAAAATAATATGAAATGTTTAGAATGTGACGCAAACATCAACCCTCCACAGGATTCGATGGAAGGAGAGATAGTAACCTGTCCCGATTGCGGTGCAAGTTTTGAACTTGTCAAAGGATCCTCCGGCTTT
>JAGWGC010000003.1:0-30718 GCA_028867615.1 Nitrososphaerota archaeon
TCTAAATGATATATTACAAAAAAATGGATTAAAAATAACATACGAGCCAGAAATTACACCAGATCAAATAAAAGAAAAAATTTCTAATTTTGATATAGTTATAGTAAGAAGCAGAACAAAGATCACAAAAGAAATGATTGATCGTGCCACCAAGTGCAAAATAATTGCACGTGTGGGAGTAGGTCTTGATAATATCGATGTTGATGCAGCCAAGACAAATGGTATACGGGTTATCAATGCAGTAGAGGGTGCAATGAATGCTGTTGCAGAACTTGTTCTGGGACTGATGCTTTCGATGGCAAGAGAAGTATCGAGGGCAGACAGAGAGATACGAAATGGCAAGTGGCTCAAAAAAGAACTCATGGGAAGTGAACTTTCTGGAAAATATCTTGGCATAGTCGGTTTGGGAAATATTGGAAAAAGACTTGCAAAACTTGCAAGGGGATTGAATATGAATATTATCGGATTTGACGTGATGCCAATCGCAGACGATTTTGCACGTGATGTGGGATTGATTAAAGCGGATATTGATACTCTGCTCTCAAGTGCAGATTATGTTTCATTTCATGTTCCACTCACTGATGCCACTCATCACTTGGTAAACGCTAAAAGAATTTCTACTATGAAAAAGACAGCATACATAATAAACACATCAAGGGGTGAGATCATAGACGAAGATGCATTGTATGATGCACTCAATGAAGGTAGGATTGCAGGCGCCGCACTTGATGTATTTGAAAAAGAACCTGCAGTTGGAAATAAACTAACATTACTTCCAAATATTATATGTACTCCACATATTGGTGCTCAAACAAAAGAAGCGCAGACACTTGCTGCAAATGTCATAGGCGAAAAAATAATCATGATTCTTCGCGGCGTTATCTAGTTGATCAAATCAAGACTGTTGACACCTTATTTTTGATCTTGATTGCACCCTTTGGCATCTACAACCACCTAGTAATTATTATAATTGCATCTTCTACAAGATCAAAAAGTAAAACCTAAACTTGGATGATTCCCTTCTGGATCAGGTATTCTATTGACATGCCAAACTCATTGTCTGAGATGGAATCATTTGACCACCATTTGACATTATTTTTGAACCACTGTGGTATGTATGTTTGATTTGTAGGGTTGTAATTTGGGACATTGAGTATGTTGTTGTTTATCAATTCGCGAATTACTCCTGCATACACCTTGTCGGTAGGAGATCCTTGTTCCAATGTCTTTACAAGTGATTTGAACTCAATCGGTATGGCAATTTTACCAGTATCTATTAGATCAAAAGAAACACTGGCGGTAGAGTTGGAATATTCTGCATCAATGTGATATGTTCCGGGATTGAAGGTTGTCTTGTAAAATGGAAATGGTGAAGTAATTGTATTGTTTAATTTGTATATTGGCAAGTTAATCGGTGCGCTTGTCTTGTTTGAACTGTCTGTGATATGTATAGTTATACTGTTGCTGATAAGTTCTGAAACCTGTACATTGATTGAAAGCAAGTCTCCGTATTCGTAAACATGCTTGCTTGTAGATATTGCAAGTGAGGGAACTGCAAAACTATACTGTGTACCAAGTGCTAATGCCCCAACCATGACGAGTATCAAAATTTGTCTTGACCATTTCATAAAAACTAGGAAAAATTAATTTCATAAATAGGCTTCCCTGACATTTGATTTATTTTGCAAGCAAAATCCTGCCTAATTTTCTAACAGAATATAAAGGGTAAATCTGTAGTGCCGAGTATGCCTAGCCAACAGGACCAAATCTGGATCAAGATGTGGAAAGAAAATTCTCCAGAGCTTAGGGCAAAGGCCGTACAATGGAGAAAAGAAAATGCTCTAGTGCGTGTGGATAGACCAAGCAGGATCCAAAGAGCACGAAGACTGGGATACAAGGCAAAACAAGGAATTGTTGTAGTAAGAATGCGTGTAGGTAAAGGCAACATGCGCAAAAAAAGACCAGTTGCAGGAAGGAGACCAAAACACCTAGGTGTACTTCGAATCAAGCCTGCCCTTAGCATGCAAAGAGTTGCAGAGCGCAGAGTGCTGGAGAGATTTCCAAATATGGATCTTCTTGGCTCATACTATGTCCATCAAGATGGTTTGTATCTTTGGTACGAAGTAATACTTGCAGATATATCACATCCAAGAATAATAAAAGATAAAGAAATTCGCGGCAAACTTACTACTCTGAAAAATTGAGATCTCAAATTTTCTTATCATGTGTGATTTTACTAGGTATGTTAACAGTACCAGCCTTTGCACAAGTCTCAATTCCAAAAACCCTTGACCACCCTGGCATAAAATGGGACTGGAAGATAAAAGCGGAAAATTACACCTTTGATGTTATTACGGTATCAAATTATGACATGCAAAATGTAACCTTTAACAAGATGAACAAGGAACTTGTCTTTCTTGGCAACAGCACGCATACTGGAAACATTGCTGAAATTCAGATACCGACCAATTTGATAGGTGGAAAACTCACAGTAACACAAGATGAAAAGCCGATCTCTTCTATAGTGATTCCTGGAACTGACAGCTCAACAATAATGCTGAAATTCAATCAGACTGGCGTGACCAATACAAGTATCATTGGAACTACATATCTTCCAGAATTCTCAAATGTCGCTTTGCTTGTAATGGTGTTGTCAATTTCAATGGTCTTGTTAATACCTAGGATTAAAAAGTTCTAAAATCCATTGTTATAGTCTTCCCACATGTTTGCTCTTGTTGTAAGCTTGTTCATCTGATAAAAAATCCCGCCAACAATACCTGCTTGGTAAAATGCGTATAGATAAACTTGAGAATGTGTCGGATCTGAGTGGGTAAAGGTAAGTGCAAGCATGGAAAAGAAGATGTACGTTCCAACAAATGTGAATATCTTACTAAATATTCCCTCCATCCCAACTATTCTTCTTGTTGCAGCTGCCATCATTGTTATGCTTGATATTATCAAAAATGTCAGTCCTCCATTTGTCTGAATGAACTCTGTTGCCCATGGAATCAAGCCATCTGTGAAAATTGACTTGTGTGATGGCTGTGCGCCTCCATGAAGTGCAAAAGATACCGCTGTAAAAATTGCCCCCATCATGAATAAAAATAAAAATACTTTGAAGAATGCCCGTTTTAGTGGACTGCGCGATTCTGAAGGATGCATTACCCTGTCAGTCATTTTCAGGCCATATAGAAAACCAATCCCAAAGGATGGCGCAAACATCAGGTCGATAATTAAAGGACTCTGTTTTATCATTTTGTCAATATCTGGTCCCAATATGAGGTATGAAACAAGGGCTAGTGCTGCTGCTCCTAAAAATATTGCAATGTCTATTGAACTTCTGTTCTTCTTCAATTCCAATAGGTCTATTCCCCAATCGTCCAACTTGATATTGCTGTAAAATTATGAATTAAAGAAAGAAATCAAAAGGATTTTGCCTTTCTTATCAACTCATTTTGCCTTTTATTTGGGACCTGTTCATATTGTACCGTGAAAGCAAAAATTGTGCTCGTGACCATTGGAGTTGTAGTTTTTGCATTTGGGATAATCTTCTACCTACAAGGAAATTCCATGGTTGGCCCTACTTCATCGTTCATGTATTCAAATCCGAAATGGATTGTAAACGGTCAATGGATTGCCGTTGGTGGTGCATTGATTTTGGCTGCAGGCCTTGGAATCAGCTTACGACGCCCAAAGTCATAGTGGATCTGACCCTGGCTAATTGACGAATCTTTTTTGTAATTAGATTGTCCATCTGAGATTCAGTATCGGTTTCAGCTTCTACTACGATGTCGTAATCGCCGTATACTACCTTTGCATCCTTTACCTTGTCTATTTTCTTCAATTTTTCAACAATTTCGTTTTCGGAACCAAGCTCGCAACCGATCAAAACGTATGCCTTTTCCATGCTATATCAAATCATGACACAAGCTTAAATCCTTATTCCATACATTTGATGCACTTCTTCCTAAGTTCTGCCATGGTTCAACTTGGATCTTCCATGATTGGTATTAGCCATGGAATTAAATGGCAGTCTTGAAACGTTATTTCATGGGATTATTTGGAAAATCAAAGCCCAAAGATGATAAAATTGAACAAATGAGGGTATTGCTTGATAACTTTCAGTTTGCCGACTTGCAGATTTTTTGCACTGAAATACTTGGAACCAAGCCTGCAATGGATCAGGAACACCTGTCAAGTATAGAACTACTTGATTTTGTATGGGACCAATATCACAAGGGGAAAATACAATTTTCCCAGATAAAGGAATTTGCACTAAAACATGAAATAGTTGCAGAAAACTTTTTTGAATGAATCTTTAAATTTGTATATCTAATGTCTTTAGAATATTTGTAGTGAGATCATAGACCCGTATTAGATGGTTATTGGTATCTGCAATGTACAGCTTGTCTTGATACCATTTAACATCGCTTGGCTCGTATAGTTCTAGCGTGTCGCAGCTTGGATCATTTAATCTACACATCGTACTCATGCCTTGCTTTCCAATTAATGTCCTGACTGAATCATTATCTTGATCAATTACTCTAATTGAAGAATTGTAAGTATCAGCAACAAATATTTTGTTTGTAATTGCACACAATCCTAGTGGGTGCTGGAATAATGACTCGCAGGTTTTGCCGTCTTTGTATCCGAATGCAAATAATCCATGACCCGAAATGGTTCTGACATATTGCGTCTTGAGATCTATCTCTCGGACAGATGATGTTTCACTGTCTACAAAGTATACTGTATCATCGTGAATAAAAATTCCACTTGGCTGTGCAAGCTGCGCCTGTATTCTATTGCCATCTATGATACCTTCCTGACCGTTTCCTGCAAAAGGCCTTGTCAAATCTGTATTGGCGTCATATGTCCATATCTGATGATTTCCTGCCATTGCAATAAAGATCAAGTCATCTTTTACTGCAACATCCCACGGAGATGAAATTGAAATCTCTTTTCCTCTACCGCCAGATGATCTCCATGGACCTTGTTTACCTGTCCCAACAAGTGTAGTCACTTGGTTGTTTTGCAGGTCTATTTTTCGTAATGCATGATTTTCTGTGTCTGCAACAAAGATGAGATCATCTTTCCATGCAACTCCTTGGGGTCTAAAAAATTTCGCATCTGTAAATTTGCCATCTTCTAGTCCTATCTTACCACTTCCAATAATGTGCAATATCTTGCCTGAAAGATCTGTGACAATGACTCGATTATGATTCGAGTCTGACATGACAATCTTGTCTTTTGATATTGATATCTTGCCTGGAAAAGATAATGTCGCACTGTTCTTTTTGATAGTTTTTACAATCTTGATTGGTTCTCTTGCCAGCGTGTGAGATTTTTCATGCTTTTCCAAAAGGACATCAATTGTATCTTCTATCATCTCTTTTTGACCCTCTCCAGACTGCCTGTACACTAGGATCCCATTGGGATCAATCATGACAATTGTAGGCCAGCCATTGATTCCGAACTTGTTCCAGACTGTCATTTTCTCATCTACAAGTACTGGGTGTGATATCTCATACCTTGTTACTGCTTGTTCGATATTTCTCTTATCTTGCTCATTGAAGAATTTTGCAGAATGTACTCCTATGAATACAACTGGCATGTCTCTGTATTTTTTTTCAATCTCTGCAAGTATGGGTAGTGTATGCATACAATTTATGCAACAATAGGTCCAAAAGTCTAATACTATTACATGACCCCTGAGTTTTTCAAGCGAAAGCGGTTCTTTTGTGTTGACCCAATTAAATTCTGGGGGAAATTCTGGCGCCTTGGTAACTTTGGAAAATATATTGTCAAACATGACTGTACAAATTTAAGATTTTGATTATTTAACAGCTTTTCAATAATATCGTCATTCTTGATACGATAATCTTATTAATCTACCACATCTTTTCGTTAATATTGGATCTTTTTAAAAATAAATTCAAATGTGAACAATGTGATGCCAAGTTTACAGTTTATGATGATCTGATAAAACACGCTCGTCATGATCATCATCATGACATTGTCAAATGTGACACGTGTGGAAAAGAGTTTATCCATGAACAGGATAGGCTCCACCACTCAAGAGAGGAACACCAGAAGAAAATGGAAGGACGCATTCACAAAAGTGAACACAAACATGAAAACAAGTCACCTTCTCCACAAGATGAAGTTGATGCTCACACAAGAAATTTTGGAGATAATCTATAAATCACAATGTACACGTCTATTCTGACTGGAGCATAAGTACGCTAGTGACTGGTTTTAGGCCGAGGATTTTTGAACGTACCGTTTCGTTTAACTCTCCCTCTGTCTTGGTTTCAATTTTTACTATTACGTCATATACTCCATGTGTTGCCTGTACCTCCTTGACACCGCGTAATTTCTGTAGCGATTTGACGATCTGTTGTTCTTTTCCAAGATGACAGTTTATGAGAACAAATGTTTCTTGCACATCCTTGTCTTTGTAATTGTTATATTTCAATGACGTAGATTGCAGTGTGTACTAACTAGACTTTAACCCAGGTTTGTTATATTGATGCATGATTCGTATTGTATCAAAAGTAATGATAAATTCCTCTGCTAAAAAAGTCTGGAGTGTAGTATCTGCAATTGAAAGGGATCCATATTTTTGGAAAGGTCTCCAAAGAGTACGAAATACATCACACGGTAGAAATGTGTTTACTCGGGAGGTGATATTGAGTAATTCTGATAAATGCTATCAAAAAGTTACTCTTTTTCCTATTGAAGGTGTTCATATCAAGTGGACTGCGGGTTCAATAATTGGCATAAAAGACATTTTGATAACGCAAATTGGAAATCAAACTCTTTTGGAAGTTGAGATGAACTACGAGATAAAAGGAATTGCACAACTTCGTTCCAGACGTATTTCAGAGGAATTACGAAGTGAATCTGAACTGGCATTACAGTTGATAAAAGAAGACATTGAGCAAATTGAACCCTTTCAGATCAAAGACAGAAAACAATGGGTGGATTTGATTCGTGAGTAAACATAAACAAATATTGGTAAAACCAGAACTGGGAGTTTCTGTAAACAGTCCGCAGAAAATAAGCGAATCTTTTCCAAAGTGCACTACACCTAATTGTAAAGGATGGCCAATAGTAACTGATAATGTTTCAGGCGAGATCCTTTGTGGTTCATGCGGACTAGTTTTAGAAGAAAAATCTCTAGAAACTATTTCGCCATATGTGCATGATTCAACAGATTATCTGACAAAAAAAAGTTCTGGGATGGGTAATTCTCTGACAATGTTTGATATGAACATGACAACTATAATATCAGACAGGGATAGCCTGGGAAATTCTCTTTCCAGAACTACCAAGAATGATTTTCATCGTCTAAAAATGCTGAACACTAGGAGTATTACTTCGAGAAACAAAACACTACGGTCTGCCCTTTTATTTCTAAACATACTGCAGATGAAATTGGGGATGCCAGACTCTGTGGCAGAAAATTCCGCACATCTGTACAGAAAAGCAATGCGTGCTAGAATGACTGTTGGACGAAAATCAAAAAATCTAATGTGTGCATGCGTTTATGCATCTTGCAAACAAGGTGGAATACCAAGATCCATTCTTGAGATATCTCTTACAAGTAACATAGGACGAAAAGAAATTGCAAGAACCTATAGAAGTCTGATTGAAAAATTTGATCTATCTATAACTCCTTTCAGCTCTAAAGAATTTCTAGCAAGGATTGCAAATGAGGCACAAATCAGTGAAAAATCCAAAAGAAATGCCCTGGAGATACTCTGTACAGCTGAGGAAACTGGTCTTGCACGTGGTAAACACCCAAAAGCATTGGCGGCGGCATCACTCTATTTGGCATGTGTTCTAAATACTGAACAAAAGACGCAAGCAGCTATAACTAGGGCTTCAGGTGTTACTTCTACTACAATACGTGCAAGATATTATGATCTAAAAAAATTATACCTAGAGTCCTAAGACAAGATGATTTGTAAAAACTTGGCAAAATGAATAAGAAATATGTCATGTCCTCTCTAGGTGATAAAATTCCTAGATCTGAAGAAACTGTGCTCATTACAGTCATTGCAATTCATACTATATTTCTCCTGATGGATATGAGTGTCATTTACATGATATTTTACACTGAATCATTTTATTAAAAATACAATTAACATTGTTACGTCAAATTTATCAATGTGCTTTATACGACAAGCCTGTACAAATCTTAAAAGCGTATCAATACACACTAAAAGGAGTTGAGCTCAAGTAAAAAAACATCCACAATCACATTCCGTCTTGATGAAAGTACTATCAAAAGATTACGTAACGAGTCTGGACATAGGCAAGTAAGTACTAATACGCTTGTAAATCAGGCACTGAAACAGTTTCTGGATTGGGGCATGTACGAGTCCATGGTCGGATTTGTAATAATAAACAAACAGGTTTTTGTTCACGTTTTCAACAAATTTGACCAAAAAGAAATAGTCGATATTGCCACTCGTGTTGGCAAAGATGAGGTAAAAAACATGGCATTATTTATGAATGGCAGAATTGACATCAAGTCCTTTTTGGCGTGGTTTGAATTACGAATGATAAACTCAGCGGTTCAAGTAAGCCACATTCATGAAGATGGTGGATTTCATAGATATGTCATGAAACATGAATTGGGAAAAAACTGGTCTGTCTATCACAAGACAATTCTTGAATTGATATTTGAGGAAGTCTTCAATAAAAAAATTGACGTAAAGATTGACAGGACAATGATCTCATTTGAATTCTCTGAATGAAAGATAGTTTTAGCCATTGACAAACTTGGCTTCATACACTTTTTTTGCATATTGTATTGATATGGAATCTAAATGCTCTGTCACGGCAAGGCCTCTCAAACTGAATACGTCATTCTCAACTTGGGATATTAATTCAGATGGTATCTCTACTACTGCCTTGTATACGCTACCATATTCTGTAGGACAAGTAACTGTTAGATGTGTTCCGTCTGAAACACCTAGGCAATCATTGTATGTATACTTGGCATCTGTATTGGGATGCTGTGTATCAATATGCTGAATACTCACATGAGGTGTTTCCTTGACTGACTCGATCACACCTGAATGCTCTGAAGGGATAATCACTTGGATTTGAGGTGATCCGGAACTTGAAACAGACTCTGGGTTGCTCATGCCTGATACACCTAAAATCATGACTGCTACAATCAGTCCGGAAATAACAAGTATATTTCTGTGATTCTTGTTATGATGATTCTTCTTTGGATTCTTTGGTTTTGTAGGGCTGTCATGACCTTGAACTGTAGCAACTGTTCTCTGTGCATTAACTATTTTGTATGGTTCAAGATGTATGTGGTGAGAATGAAATTCTGCAATAGTTTTTTCGCTGCATGTTATGCATATTTTTTGTATGGCCTTTCTACATTCTGTACATGCAGACCATTTGATGAGATCTCCTCCGCATGTTCTGCATGACTTATCTGGCATTTACTTTACTCCTGTATATTTTTACAAATATGACAACACTTACCATTATCGCAGCAGCTATGATTGATAATCCCATTATGATGTTATTCCAAATAGGATTATTTTGGGGAGGCTGAAATGTGGAATTGTTTTGTGTGGGTTTGGCTATTGAAGTATTTTGGCTAACTTGCAATGAAACATTGTCTTGCTCGCTAATCGTGTTGGTGTTGGCATGTGGCTGAATCTCTGTTTGTGACGCATTTTGCTCTATAGTGTTTTTTTGTGTAGTGTTTGTAGGACTTGCTGTAAAGTTTTGATATGTTGGTAATTTGTAATCTGGGCCTGATATGCCCATTTGATGTGGCAGTTTACCTATGACTGCAAGTGCTTGTCTTATCTGTTCATCAGTCCAGCTTCGTGCCTTGAGTTCTGCATAAAACTGAGCTTGACTGATTGTTCCATTTTGATATTCTTTTAAAATGGTATCACCATTGTCTGCGATTGGGGCCTCCGATGGAGGTATTCCGGGCGTAACTAGGAATGGAATTGTATTTGTAGTATAATTTTGCTCAGAATCGCTTTCAAGTACCCATCCAAATTTGATTTGATATGTGCCTGTGGGCTCATCTTTTGTGTTACAGAGGGTGGAAAACCTCTCTAGCGTCTTTCCATTTGATGTCACATCACACACTGAATTTTCAAAACCATTGAGAAAAATGGGCTTTGAATTGTTTATACTGGGCAATGAAAATGTGACGACTCTGTCAGCAAAATCATGATTTACTGCATCATCATGGGTGTAAATTGGGAAACAGTCTTGTCCTCCACAATTACTTGTCAAAGTAGTGCCAAAGGGCTGTGAAAATGGAAGATAAATGTAAAGATCAGGATATGGATAACTTGTTTTTGATATGTCTGGAATGTGGGACACGGTTATAGTTATCTTGGTTCCAGGCGGTCCAGAATTTGGAGATATCGTAACATATGGACTGCCAAGTGTACCAAGATCTGATGCCCACACTGTATTACATAATGGTATAATTGCAATCAATATCAACAGTAATACTATTTTTTTCAATTATGAAAAACGCTAAAATTAATAATTAATAAGACTTGAGTTGAATTTGTCAGTAACACCAACTGTTGTATGATTCTAGATGATTATTCCATAAAAAATATTTTTAAATTTTGAAAAATAGAATGCTTATCAATGATATCCTTTCTAGGAATGTGCACTGTTTCTAAGGTCTTGATTAAAATCCAGCAGCTATTGGATCTGATGGCTTGATTATCTCCCGTAATAGTATGGTTGCATATGATCCTCTTGAGAGGGTAAACTCAACATATGGTTCCTTTATTGCAAAATCATTGCATGATATGACAGCCTGCCTGAATCCTCCTTCCGTACTTGCTTCTTGCATCTCTTTTACAAAAAACTCTTTTGGAGTTATCTGCTGCTCTACAAGTATTTGTGATATGAAACTATCAAATCGATTCTTTTTTGAGTATGAGTAGCCTACAAGCGGAACTGCTAATCTTTGCTTTGGATCATTTTGAAATCTTCCAAGGTTATCATCTTTGTCAAAACACACATCTCCTTGCTGTGGTTGCATCATGTTCTCTCCAAACTCATATGCTTTTGATATTGTTTGGTTGTACACAAATGACTGGAATGCCTCAACAAAAAACCTCCGCAATTGTATTGGTATTGCACGAAGAGCCTTGAGTGAATCACCATGATTTATCATTTCACTTAATACGATTCTTTCAATGTCCATTTGTGGAGGAACTTGGCCAAAGACTTTGGCATAGTTTGACTTGTCCCTGAGCATTTCACGTATCTTGTTGTTATGGGCCAAATCATATTCTGAAGTAAAAGAAAGCAAAGTCTCCACAGCATAATCAAAATTTTTTTGCAAAATGGCTTTTCCTATTAGATGAGATACTGGTCTCTTGCTTCCAAATCTTTGGTATCCAAAAAAATTCAAAATCTTATCATGGTCTGTAAACTGAGAGACTTTTGTAAAATCTGAATCCTCTATTTTTATTTTAAAATGGTTTCCAACCATGTCTTTTTTTGTAAGCGGTTTCTGAACAAGACCAATTTTTTCAAGCGTATATCTATTCGTAATCAAGGTATCTGCAGATCTCCCGGTTGTCATGTCACATACATATTGCTCAGTTGTAGCATTTGCATCCTTGAGGCCAAGAGCCTTTAGTCTCAAGCCATATTTTGTAAAAATATCTGATAGTGCATGGTTTGTGTCTATGCCCTGTTTTTTCAGCTTGTACACTGCGTAACTTCCTGAAGATGAAATCTTATCAAGTGCTTTATCTCGCAATATTTCAGAGACAAAAAATTGTTCTGGAGACGATTTGATCTTGCCTCCTGTACACTCTGTCTTGGTACAATAAGTAGAAATTCCAATCAGTTTGTCTAGGTTGGGAACCACTTCTTACTCTAATGTCACACTGATGTACTTTGATACTGTAATGTCCTGATATCTTGCACCTATCAAGACATGGTACGTTCCTGGCGTGGCAAAATTGTCTGCTGATATTCTGATCTTGACGGCTTGTGGTGTATCAACTGTGACTCTGGTCTGTTGTGGTGTAACTGAGATGGTTTGAGGCCCTGCAGTATTTGCTGTGATTATGGACACTGGAGAACTGAGCTGTTCTTGTGGGTTGATGTTGAACAAAACTGTTGCATTTTGTCCATGATGTATGGTGATTGCAGCATCAGATGTAGTTACGTTGATTGGAAGAGCAACACTAGGATCCAAAACTCCAATATTATTTTCAACCCATTCTGTAAACCATACCTTATTGTGATCTACTGTAAAGTCCAGTAACTGGGCCACTCCACAGTCTGGCAAGGTTCCACAATCTGACCAATTGGGATTTTTGGATGGAATTACGTACTCTACAAGGGACTGGGCTGATGGATCGTATACTCCCAAACTGTTTGCAACTTGTTCGTTGAACCATAATCTTCCCTTGTCATCAAAGTGATCCCAATATGGTCTTGATATTGGTGTCTTGATGAGTCCTGATGCATTGCCATATGAAGATGCCGGTGGAGGGGAAGTTGTATGCTTTGTAAATTTTTCACTTACTGGATCAAAATCAAAAAAGTAACTACTTGCAGTGTCCATTATCCATAACTTTCCTGAGGAATCAATTGTTATTCCATTTGGTGCTTGGATGTCTTGGGGCAAAGGATATTGGGTAAAGTTACCTGTTTTCTGGTCATATCTTACAAGACTTCCTCCCTGCTGATATATCCAAATTGTATACCATATTTTTCCTGAAGAATCCGTGACCATTGTACTTGTAAAGTTGTCATTACCAGGAGATGGAATGCTGGTCATGCCCATGTCCGGACCTATATGATCTGTAGAAAATACTCCAATCTTTCTTCCAGTAAAGTCATTGACGTAAGCGTTTTTACCATCAATTAGTAACATTTGTGGGAAAGATCCACCTGATGAGTTACTCTTTGGGAATACAAATCTCTGGTAGCTCTTGTCTGATGGATTGAATTTCCAGATCAGGCTGTGTTGCGAGTCTGTAATCCATATGTTTCCGTCTTGCGCAGTGCCAAGCCCCCACATCATGGATTTTTCTCCACTTTGCCATTGTGGATTGGTAAATTCTTGGAATGACTTTGAAGATGGATCAAACTTGCCCAAGTTTCCTGTGTTTGATTCTGTAAACCAAACGCTGCCAGACGAGTCTACCATGATTGCAAGCGGTTGGGTACATGCTGTAGGTATCTTGAATTCTGTTATGTACTTGTTTGATTTGGCTGGACCTGTCTCACAAAATGTTGGTCTGTCCTTGTCTTTGTAATTGTCTGCTGGTGTACCGGTGATTGTTCTCTCTGTAGTGGTGTTAGCCTGGTTTGCGACCCGGCCACCTCCTAGAAATGCAACACTTACTGTAGAAACGATGAAAATTGCCATAAATGATAGTGCAAGAAGCTTTTTGGTATTTTTGTTCATAAAATCTTGGCTGTTTTTACCTTGTTATATTTTATACGTAAAATTTTGTGAGTGATGGCGCTTGGAGGTTATTTTCTCTTGATTGATAAGGTTTTTTGAACTTCGTTTATACTGCTAAGAAATTTCTGTTTGGCTTCATACTCGTCTGTTACCTTGATTGTTATTTCTGAGGCTGCAAACATTACATCCTTGACAAGTATTGGTGGGGATAGTCCCAAAAGCTCGCCTAGTATTGCAAGTATGTTATTGAAAATTGCGTTATTTTTGTAGTGAAAGACCGTGTTACCGTCTGCAATCTTTGGGTTTGGTTCTAGGGGAATGACAAGGTCATGCGAAGTAAATTCTGTTATGAATGATGCAATGTCTTCTTTTACTTTTGTACTGAGATCCTCTTTTTGTGCAATTAGCTTTTCTTTTGCCTTTTCCAAATCTACTGAAGCATCATAGTAATCCTGACCTATCATTTTTGCAAACGTGGATTCTGTTGGACTCTTCAGAGGAATCTCGTGAATTCTAAAATTCACTGTTGCAAGCTCGTCCTCAGTGTCTTTTAGTTGTGACCTATTTTCTCTGATGCGGGATGCAACCTGCTCTAGAAAGGCAAAGTCGGCCATTTCTAGCTAAACTCATGGACTACGTCCATAAGGCTTGCCTTGAATTCTTCAGTAGACAATCCCCACTTGCCATATTCGTCTTTGAATGCATCCCATGAAGCTTCTGCTTCACTTGCAATCTCCAAGATCTTTGTTCCGATTGCTTTTGTATTGACAAGTATTGTGACATTTGCCTGTTCGGTTTCTAAAATTGGAATCTTGATAAATATCATTCTTGATTCCTCGATATGGAATCTGTCTTTTATGATGTTCTTTAGGACATCTCTTTCTTTTGCTTCAAAGTCTCCTTTTACCTTTACCAGTACACAACAGGAATCCTTTGGTCCTCCCTTGTCTCTTATGTCGTTTTCATCAATATCAAACAGTACTGCATCTTCTTTCTTGTTAATGTGTTCTACAATTCCCTCCATTGTGTTGTGCTTGGTACTTGTCATCAAGTCAGAGCTCCATTGTCTCTCTTCGGGAATAATTGGAATTACCCAAGTAACTGCAAATCTTGGCCTCTTTGTTGCAAGCCACGTTCTGTAGTTTGACATGTCCCATTCTGTTTCTCTTGCAAAAGATGCGATAAACATAGAAATTGCATTTGCTGCAATCAAGTTCATTCCTCGGTAGTCCTTCCAGCCTACCTCGTGTTCCTTTGGAAGGTCGTCTATTATCGAGGATATTTTTTCTAGCCTCTTTTCATGTTTTTGTGCAAGCTCTCTTAGTCTTTTATTTGAAAATAATATGGAACAATCACTGTATTTTATCTGGTGTTCCAGATTCATTACTATGTTAATTGCAGATGCCTCTAGAATTACTGGATCCCATCCAAATTCTGGCAATAATCCAAATGATGCAATTGTTGCATGCTCTTTTGTGTCCTTTTTGATGTATTGCATAAATGCACTTGCAAATGAAGCGCCTGTACCGCCTCCCATTGCAAATGGGATTGTAAAACCTCTTACTGGTTCTGGGGAAAGACTTGCAAGCTGTTTTTGCATGTCATATTTTGTACTTACTTCTTTGATGAATCTCGTACGGCCCTCTGCCCAATTTCTTGCAGCACCACCTGCACCTGAAATTACATGCTTGTCTCTTAGAGCAAACAGGTCTGGATATGATTGTAAAATCAAATTGGCAGCTCTTGGGTCTAGATCAATTAAAAGTGCTCTTGGAATGAGTGGAATCTCATTTCCTCCATAAGCGTTTGGAAATCGTAAAATTGTACTTCCATATCTCTTGAGTATGCGGGACTCGTCCTTTTCGCCCTTTAATGTTGGCTTGAGCGGATCTGCTCCGACATCAATCAATAGTCTTCTATATGCTTCTGCACCAAGACCAATTCCGCAATGACCAAAACATGTCATTATAACCGGCGCTGGTGGTAGTGGGGCAAATTTTGACAAATCTAATCACTATTTGAAACTAAAACTTGTCTCTTTAATGGTATAGTCCAAGATTGTACAGTCCATGCTTGATTGTTGTAGACATGATGATGTTGTTTTTGTTCCACTTTTAATCCTGAAAATAGGCTAATCTTTTTGAATTTAAGATTTAAGAATGATTTATTCTTCTTCTGTTAGGGCCTGTTTGAGTACACGAAATTCTTCTATTGATATCTGCCCTTCTGCAAGTCTGATTCGTAGAAGTTCAACCGATGTGTCTTTTTTGGGTTGGGCTGTGACTTGAGGTTGTTCTATTTCTGTGCTATTATGTGACTCTATCAAATCCTGGATGTATCTATAGTCTGACATGACAATTGGCTCGTCATTTTTTACCGTCTCCATTATTTCTCGCAATCTCTTTGGATTTCCCTTGCCTGATGCAAGCAAACCCTTGATTGTTTTTAGCATATCTTCTGACATTTTATTTCACTATTGTCTTAAATCTGGGATCCCCTTTTATCTTATCGAATGATGAGTCTTTGATAGCCCAATTTTTTATGGTTTTGCCGTAATGGGATATTGCCTGTGCGAGAAGGACAAGGGCATCATCATTTTGTCCCATCTGTGCTTTACTTCGCGCCTTTGCATAAATTATTGTGCCATTTTTTGGAAATTCTTTTAGTATTTTATCAAAGATTATGATTGCCTCCTCATGTCTACCGATCTCTGATAGCTCCGTAGCCTTGTAGAATATGGCCTCGTTATTTTCTGGCTCCATTTCTAAAATTTTATTAAAGTATGATAATGCCTCTTCATGTTTTTTTTGTTTGCCAAGTACCAACCCCTTGTAGTGCATTGCTTGCATGTTTTCGGGTTCTTTATCAAGCACCTTGTTCAGACAATCTATGGCAGCATCATATTTTTCAAGTCTAATTGACGCAATTCCTTTGTTGTATAATGCTGGGATGTATTCTGGATCATTTGCCAGTGCCCTATCATAATATGTGACTGCTTTTTCAAACTGTTGCAATTCTGCAAAATGGTTCCCTAGATTGTTTAGTGCATCTACATGGTTGTGATCGTATTCAATTATTTTTTCAAAGCATGATACCGCATCCTTGTTTTTCTTTAACTTCAAAAGAGACATTCCTTTGTTGTATAATGCATCTACATTTTTTGGGTCTTGTTTTAATGCCTTGTCAAAAAATGATACTGCATCTTTATGCCTTTCAATCTTGGCATAGCTTATTCCCTCTAGAACCATTTTTTCCATTTGATTTTTTTCACTCATTTGTATACGCTAAAATATCCAGGGTGTCTTGTTTAATGTTTTTTGATGGAATCATACGAGTGGATAAATCTATGACCTTTCAAACAAAATAACTTCTCTTATGATTGTGAATTCATCCACTTGCTGACTCTTGCATTGTTTCAGGAAATGCCTTTTTGATGTATCTTGAAAGGACTGGATACTGGATTATCAGAGAAGCCAATACTACTCCAAATGTGATTGTCTTTAGTATCTCTTTTACATTGCTTTCAGGAAGGGTTGCAACTAGTGCTACTGAAAGTGCTCCTCTCATGCCGCCAATCATGACAATATGTCTCCATGTACCCAATGTCTTTTCTTTTGTAAATCTGTGTGTTACGGCAAGTATTGGATATGTGGATGCGGCTCTTGCTGCTAATACAATTATGACTGCAAGTGCAATCAGAGGAAGATTTTGTCCTATTCGAACAATGTCCATGCTCAATCCAAGATACAAAAACGCAACAGAGTTTGCAAAAAACGCAATCATCTCCCAAAAGTTAGTTGTGTATGTCCTTACCTTCTCACTGATTATGTGGGGCTTTCTCATGATTACTCCAAACCATAGTCCTGCAGCAGCTGCTGCAACCAGACCTGAAAGGCCAAGTGAATTTGCGATTACAACTGCACCAAAAAGAACTGCTACTGAAAGTGCTGTCTCAGAAAATGGCTCTTCTAGTAATCGGTGTAAAAATTGTGAACCTGCCGCAAGGCCGATTCCTATACCAATGCCCCCAAAAAATACTAGTGCAAAATGTCCAATTGTTTCTAAAATGTTGACATTAATTTCTGCTGAAGTGCTTGGAGAAAGTAATGATCCTTGTGCTATTGATACTGCAATAATCGAAGAAAATATGATTGCACCGGCTGCATCATTAAAACTAGCTTCTGATTCCATGAGTGCTGCAAGTTGGACTGGAACCTTCACCCTCTTGAAAACTTCAATTACTATTGCCGCATCTGTTGGGGCAATTAACGCAGCAAATGCAAAAGCAACAATTGTTGGAAGTCCTGCAAGATATGAAAGTAAAAGTCCCCCAACTATGGTAGCAACTCCAACTCCTACTGTGGATAATAACAACGCCGACACTCTGATCGTTTTAAACTGTTCACGATCTATTCTCATCATTGCTTCAAAAATTAGAGGTGGGATTACAAAGTACAGGATTAGTTTTGGATCTACCTTGAATTCTGAAATGTTTGGAATTCCATGGCCTGTAAAATCTACGATTGATATTGAAATTCCAATTCCAACTAGAATCATAGTATAGGGAATTCTTACCTTTGTTGCAATCAGAGAAGCAAGAAATATTGTCAAAAGAAATACTGGAATGACATATTCACTTGATAAAAGATGACCCAGACTTAACTCTGCCATCTTTAGACATTTGCTGTCAAATTATAAAAATCGTTGCTCAATATAGTGTGATTTCTGATTATTTTCGTCTGTCCATCATTTTTTGTCTGTTCTTTCGTAGAATGCGAAATCCCAAAAATATCCCAAGCGATATGTTTACCATCCCAAGTGCAGTCAAAATAAAGTTTGGTTTGGTAAATACAATCAGTCCCATGAATATGCCCCAAAACCCTGCAATGAAAAACATGACTGTGATGATTCCTAACTTGCGATTGGATGGACTGCCCATTAGCGATTTTGTTTTTATGACACTATTAAACATTGAGCGAGCTACATTCTAAATTATAAAAATATGGAAAACCTATCTAGGAAAATTCTTTTCTTACACTCTGAACGAATCTTGCATGAATTCTTATCCTCTCTAAAGTCTGTGCAAGCTTCATCTCGGTTCCAGGAACATGATGTTTCACAAAAAAGTTTTTGATCTCTTTTTCTTTTGCAAAGTCGGCTTCAATTGAAACACTACCGATTATTCTGTTAAGAAGTGGGTTTCCTACCCCAAATCTTGATACAATTCCTTTCCAGTTTTGTTTTATCCATGGCAAGACGAGTTCTTTGCCTTGTGGATTTGTAACCATTCTTGCGATTGGCTGAAATAGGTTTTGTGTTCTTACCTCTTTTGATAGTGTAAACAAGAGCGTTTTTGATAATAGTTTTCTATCCTGAAAGTTTGCAAGTGAGCTAAGTAGTCTGACCATTTCTTCCTGTGTTTGTGCCTTGCGATACATACCGAGCATTTTTTGATATGTGGACGAGTCCCCCGTCCATGCTATCACTGAATATATGGGACCACGAAGATCTGGATTTAGCTTTCCGGTCTTTAACAAATTGTCAAATCTTGATCTTGCTTCTGTGACTATATCTTGATCCTCAAGTCTTCCAAGTGAGCTGATTATCTGTGCACGCAAAAGTGCACTTGTCGACTTTTCTCCGTTGATTGGATCCCATCCAAGTTTTGCAAATACCTTGTTAAAGAAATCAAGATTGAATTTTTTTATCTCATCCCAAAACTCTTCTTTTGATAATAATACGTAGAAAAAGTTCAGGCTAGATATTATGTCTGATAATACCGCATAGTCATCCTCATCTTCATAATGTCTCACCATGTCAAGATAGTCTCTAAATGATATCTGATTTGATATGCAAAGTGCAAAGAGATCTTGATGAATACTCCAACGATCCACATTTGATATTGTTTTTTCTTCAACTTGCTTTGCTAGTGCATAAAGCGCATCTTTGTCATATTTTACTCGATAAAATCCCTTTTGGCCGTCATTTATCTTAAACCAGTCTTCCTTGTAAGGAATGGTGATAGGTCCCTTCATTAGTTTGGTAGTTACCCTGTCTCCAGTTCTAACAGAGAGTGGAATAATCCAGTTTCCTGGCTTTGTTTTGCCATTATTTTCCAAAAGGAATCTGCTCTGAGATAATCTCAATTTTGAGTCCTTTGTTTTGGCTTCGATTATTGGATATCCTACCTGTCTTACCCACGTGTTCATCATTTGTCGTACTGGTTGTCTTGATATTGATCCAAGCGAGTTCCAAAGATCTTCTGTTGTTGCATTTGCATATTCATGTTTTTTCAGATAGCTATGCAATCCTTTTCTAAAATTGTCATCTCCGATAAAGTTCTCTAGCATCATGAGTACACAGCCTCCCTTGTTGTAACTGATCTCATCAAATATTTGTCGCACATCCGCAGGACTTTTTACTGGTACATCAATCGGATGTGATGATTTTAGAGAATCAAGACTCAAGCCTCCTGTCATTTCTGAAATGAGGAACTGGTCCCAAAAATCCCACTCGGGATATAATGCATCAACTGCCTTTGTTGCCATGAATGTGGCAAAACTTTCATTGAGCCATAAATCATTCCACCACTTCATTGTAACCAAGTTGCCAAACCACTGGTGTGCTATCTCATGTGCAATTACTTCAGCAATGTGTTGTTTTGTTTCAGTAGATGATGTCTTTGGATCGTAAAGCAGTATGGTCTCTCTGAATGTGATTGCACCCCAGTTTTCCATTGCGCCTGACGCAAAATCAGGTATTGCAATCATGTCGAGCTTGGGTAATGGATATGCAATCTTGAAATATTTTTCAAAATACGACAAGAATTGTTTTGTAAACTCTAATGAAAGTTTTCCTTGCTGTTTCTTTCCCTGTGTGGTTATTACTCTGATCAGAGTCTTGCCAGACTTGGTTGAAATGGACTCAAATTCTCCAACTGCAAGATAGAGAAGGTATGTGGACATGACTGGAGTAGTGTCAAACTTGTACAGGATCTTTTGATCTTCTGCTTTCCTTGATATTGTGGGCATGTTTGAGATTGCAGTGTGGTGCTTGTCAACTAAAAGCGAGACATCAAACGTTGCCTTGGCTTCTGGCTCGTCCCAACATGGAAATGCTCTTCGTGCATCAGCTGCCTCAAACTGAGTGGTTGCAAGGTGTTTTTCTTTTCCTTTGTACTTGTATTTGCTTCTATAAAACCCGACAAGCTTGTCATTTAACTGTCCTATGAAATCAATTGAAAGTACTGCCTTGCCAGATATTTTTTGAGAAAACACGAGTGTGAGTTCTTCTGTCTTTTCATCCAGTCTTGGCTTTGGTTTGATCTCTATTCCATTCCAAGATATCTTACATTGTTTTATCTCAAGTTCTGCAGCATGCAACACAATTTTGTTTGTAGGTTTTGATATGGTGATTGATATTTTTTCTCTTCCTCTGAATGTAAATTTCTTAAAGTCAGGCTCAAATTCTAGATTATAATTTATTGGAAAGACGGCCTTCACAAGATTTTTGTTCTAATATACACGTAATATACTTTCTAGTGCAGAATTCGGACTAGCCAATGTATGAAATGCACGCCAAAAAATACTATTGCAACTGCTTTTACCGTCTTACCTGTTGTCATTGCAATGGAATATTTTGCAATATTGTATTTCTTGGTTCCAGCTATTATTGATACGACATCACCAAGTATGGGGATCCACGGAGACAGAAAAATTATTGTAAACCAACCGTATTTTGTCATCATGTTAATGCTTTTTTGTTCGTATTTTTCTTCTGGAGTCTTTCTAAGTTTTTTTAACAGCCTTCCATTGTATCCGATATAATATGCGATATAGCCACCAATTATAGAACCAACTACCAACACCAAAAACACATCAAATACATTTGCTCTACTCAGTAACAAAGCTGAGATGGTAATCTCTGTTGGAATTGGGATGAAACTTGAAAACATTCCATTGAAAAAAAGCCCCAGCAAACCGTATTTTATGAATATTGTATTATGCAATAAGGAATGTGTGATCTCATCTAGCATTGCCTAAACTTCCTTCTAGCTCATTTTAAATGAATTGCCATATTTTACATCATGATCATAAATTGCATTACCTATTTTTTTAAGAAGTTTCGTTTTGGATTTCTGTGCTTTCTTGTCATGGCTGTAATCTTTTTTTTCTATCAAATCATGTAGGCGTTCAAGATCTGTCCTTGATAATGCGTTGATTCCTCTTGTAAATATGATGTCTAAGAGTTGAAGTCTTTCAAGATCATCATTGTTGTCTTGCACAATGACCGTATCCCTATCTTTAATATTTGTCTTACATACAGGCAACACATGTTCTACAGAGTATCTGTGTCATTTCACAAGGATTATCTTACAATAAAAAATAATCTCATCGAAATTGGTATAATGGAAAAGCCTGTGAAAGGTAAGGCAAATGCTGTGATAGTAAAACAGATTGCAAAACATCTTGGGGTATCAAAATCTAAAGTGAAAATAGTTGCAGGAGAAAAATCTCAGGATAAGATAATTGAAGTGATACCATAATTTACCAAACCCTAAAAAACAAGTCAAATCCAGTTTATCACGTGAACACATCTACAGTTTTGATAATTTTTGCCATCGCGATTGTATCTATGATGGCACATCCGGGGTATTCTCAACTTACCAAGTCTGGTGCTACACTTGAAAATGGTATCTGGTATACTACAGTTGGAAAGCAAGTACAGATTACAACAGATGTTACTAACGGACAAAACAAGGCACAGCCATTTGCGTACCTTGTACAAATTGAAAACCAAGATGGAGTTGTATGTTCTTTATCATGGATCACGGGTACACTTGATGTAAGCCAATCTCTTAGTCCATCCCAGTCGTGGATACCTACTACGTCTGGAACATATACTGCACAGATTTTTGTATGGACAAGTGTAGGAAATCCAGATGCGCTATCTCCTCCGCTTGTAATGAAAATTATTGTGTCCTAGATTAAACAGTGCCTAAATTAGGGTTCTGTTAAGTTGATGGGTGATCGGTACTTTTCTTATTTGTGTTACAAGTCGGGTGATGAATAATGGATATTTCAAATGACCCCATAAATCTAATATATGACCCCATGCCAAATAATATTATAATGATAGAATCTAAAATTATCAAGTTACAAAAACAGATTGCTTATACTCATAAAGATCACGATATTTTCAAATATCGAATAAACATTCCAGCAGAATTGATCAAAAAACTGGATTGGGAAGGCGGGATAGAACTTGAGATCAGTGCTAAAAATAAAAAATTAGAAATTTCTAAGGTTAAAAATCAAAAATCAAATTAAAAATCATCTAATTTCTTTGATAAAACACCGATCTTCTTTAGTCGTTCATATATGCCGTAGATTATCTTTATAGTATCTTCTTTTGCAAAACTCATTCTAGAATACAATGAACCATCTTTACCAAGATAGACTAATTTACCAAAATCTGTAGTGATTCCAAGAAAATTCACTGGTCCTTTTGTATCTGCATCCATTACGAATCTCTCGAACAAATCAGTTTCCTCTAACATGTTACCTTTGACAATGACTCCTTTTGTTCTTTCGTCGGGTATATCTCTAATACAGAAATGTTGTAAATTTGGAAATTCTTTGATCAGTTTTTCCATTGCTTTAAAATCAACTTTTACTAGAATGAAAGGATCTGGCACTCTATCTTTTCCAGTTTTTACTTTGTGCTTTATGGCTTTAATTAAACTCGTATCAACAACTTTAGGACCAAAAACAACAATATGTTCGCTAAAATTTTTGGTATTTTCAAACAAATGTACCTTATGTTCTTGATAATACCTTACAACTTGTTCGTTATTCTCTCTATCGGGTAATCGATCTGTTTTATCCACCCAAATTGTAATTTCATGACCAAAGGCATTCTTTGTTCTTTGTTTAATTTCTATACTTAATTCTAAATCCTTTCCATTGGGAAGACGGTATTTATCATAGAATAACGGTTCGTCTTTTTTCGACCGAAGTAATAACGACTTAATTTCACGTTCTAATCTAGGTTCTAGTCGATAAACTCTACATGCTAAGTGTGCAATTTTCACGCATTTTGAGGATCTCAGTGTATGTTATAAGACTTCCCCTAAAATTACAGGGGCTAACGCATCCATTTTTAATTTAAGTTCATTTTTCTTATGTGATAAGTTCTTCATAGGTTCAAGTTCATTTTGTTTCTTGTATATCTCATGCTTAATCTTTGAAAAGTCTTTTTCATTAGTAAATTCAACATATACAAATGATTTCATATTTTTAATATCGTATTTCTTCATTAATTCTTGTTGCATGAATTGAGTAAGATTATACCCGTCAACAAGTTGTGATTTCATATCATCCCCATCAGGAAAACAATAAATCGACAAACCATTGACAAGTGGAACCATAAAATCTAATTCTTCATTGTTTTCAAGTATTTCATTCTCAAAACTGTTTTCAATTATTTCATTCTCAAAATAGAAATTCTCTGCATAATTGAATTGTCTAATTATAGAAAAATTGGTTTTATTGTATTTATATGTGCAGTCGCTATCCTCATCCATTTGAAACTGCATCAACATCTGACATACATGTTCATTAACAGAATCTAGCGGATAATTAGGTTTGAAATCAGCGAATGTTGTAAGATAGACCGATCCTTCTATAGATCCATGTTTTGTTTTGATTCGCTTATATCCACTTTTTATTTTTTCAAGGATTGTTTTATGGTTATTAGCAAGTAGAGGAATAGCAATTTTTAGCCCGTCTATAACTAGATTTTCAGACATCTGCCTATACTATATGTAAGCTAGCTTAAATTCTTTTACCAGATATGACCCCATAATATTTAAATATGTTATGACCCCATAATATTGTATGACCCCATATGATGTTGATTCTAGACAGACAAAAGGTCAACACATCGCAAATGACAAAGATCAAATTCATCGTGTAGATTCGCATCACTACAAAGTTAGATCGCAATCACACGATGGCGAATATGACATTATCTCTACAGAACATGGATACAGATGTTCATGTCCTGATTATATATTCAGAAAAATATGCTGTAAGCACATTCATGCAGTAGAATTTAGTTTAAAGATCAGAGAACATGTAAAGAAAAATGTAATAATTCAACCTGTAACAATTAATTCATGTCATTTTTGTCAATCCAATAACATAGTCAAGAACGCAATAAGACACAACAAATATGGAGATTTGCAGAGATATCTTTGCAAGTCCTGTAACAAAAGATTCTCAATCAATCTAGGTTTTGAAAAGATGAAAGCTAGTCCTAAGACAATTACTTCAGCCATGCAATTATACTTTACAGGAGAATCACTAAGGAACGTTCAGAAATTTCTCAATCTTCAAGGCGTAGAGGTTTCTCATGTTGCAATCTACAGATGGATTGACAAGTATGTTGGACTCATGAAAAAATATCTAGAACAAATGACTCCACAAGTAAGCGATACTTGGAGAGCAGATGAAGTGTTCATAAAAGTAAGTGGCAATCTGAAATATCTCTTTGCCATGATGGATGATGAAACTCGTTTCCTAATTGCTCAGGAAGTGGCAGATTCGAAGAACAATCATGATGCAAGAAATCTATTCAAGAAGGCAAATGAGGTAGCTGGAAAGAAACCAACTAAATTAATCACAGATGGATTACCCGCATATAGACAAGCATTTCAAAAAGAATACTGGACTAGAAATTCGCCTAGAATAGTACATGAATCACACATCACTCTCAAAGGTGATAGAAATAACAATAAGATGGAAAGGCTAAACGGTGAGATTCGTGACCGTGAGAAGACTATGCGTGGATTAAAGAAGTCTGATACTCCAGTTTTGACAGGCTATCAACTATACCATAACTACATTAGACCGCACATGAGTCTAGAAGGAAAAACTCCTTCAGAAATGGCAGGGATTAAGATTGAAGGCAATAACAAGTGGGTGACCTTAATCCAAAATGCTGTGACAAACAAGACTTTACTTAAATAAATGATATTTCATTAAGAGTCATGGCTTCAATAAATTTTCTAAATGAAAAAATCAATTATGAAAAAATTACGAATCGAGATACAAAAATCAAAGGTATTACAGCAAATCCAATTACTTTTCATCTGATAGTCGAAATTGAAGGTAGAAATGAGGAATTAGATTTGAAGGTACGAAAAGATGGACCATCATATACTGTTTCAATAATGCACCCTACAATTCATGGAACAATAAATAGGACATTACATTGTTCTAATACTGATCTTGATTTAGCAATAAAAGATGTCTTAGGTAACTGGGAAAAACTGCTCTTATTTGGACAATAAAATATCACCCGACTTGTAACACGAAGAACAAAATTAAAGATCACCCTAAGAATTAACAGAACCTAAATTAGCATCAGTTATAATTTAGAAATTTACAGCCTATGTATGGATATTAGAAGAAGAATTCCCGTCTATCTTATGATTGGGGCAGCATTTGCCTTTACGCTCTACTTTTTTGTCTCTCCGTTCATTTCTCCGTCAGATCAGGGTGGTCAAGTACCTGTCTTTAACCAAAGTCCTGATTCGGTTTCAACACTGGCAAGTGATGTTGATGCGTGTGTAGCAACCCCTACTTCAGATTGTGATCAAGAAATGTTGCAGATAAAAAATTATTGTAATAGTAACAGGGGCCAAAACATTTCTATCTGCTCTGATGTTAGGGTGCAAGAATATATTGACAGCAGGGGACTTGAGCGTCCAACAATAAACACAGGAAGCTGATTGTTATTTCTGAGCTTCCTGCATGAATCTTTCCATGTTCTGCTTTACTAGTGGAATTATCTTTTTTGTTATGATCTGGTGAAAGTCGTCAGCATCAGGATCAAATGACAGTAAAAGTACATGTGCAAGTCTCCTGTTTTCATCAGCAATTGGTATTGTGGCCCTGATGATTTTTGTATAATGTGAACTTGCATAAGAAATCCTTCCAAGTAGGTACTCCCATCTGAGTCTGGTGTATTGCCTTGTGGCTGCAGTTATTGCATACTGTGCTCTCTCTTCTGGTTTCATTACGGGAGTTAGGCCTGCCCTCTCCGATGCACCCTCTAACGTTCCGTCTCCATCTGCAATTCCTGCAAATCTTATCTTCTTGTCTAACGCTACTACGTTTTTACAGAAATCATCAAAAAATGCCATTCAATATGGAGTATCAGTTATGCTATATTTGCTTTCTGGGAAATTTCTCTTCACACGTTGTCTTGTTTTATGCTAGCAGGCATTGCTTTTTGAAAGATGAAGTTACACAGCAGCATAAATCCAATCCATACCAAGATCATAAGGACAGGTGTATAGTGTCCTATGCATTGATTGCAAATAAACTTGTTCAAAAGAAACACGATGATGCCTCCAACAAGAGCACCTGTTGCATAATCCAATAGCCTCCACCAGAAATATTTCATTTGTTCTATGTTGACATGTCTAAAATATAAGATTGATTTTACTTGTTTGCTAGGAAAAATATCGCCTGATATTTTCCACTTCGATCTTTATCCATTCGCAAAAGATACTCCAAACAGCATCTGGTGTAGAGTCATACTGGAAGAAAGTAAACATCACTGCAGTGGAGTTATTGTGCAAGGAAATTATTCTCATGTATGCGGGTGTCATGCTCTCTTCGGTAGGTCCTGCATAGATGTCAATCAAACCTGCCTTTTGATTTGTGTCAAATCTAATGAATGCCTCTCCGATCGGTGTTAGAACCTTGTATTTGCCATCCACCAGTGTTAGTTTCTTGACAAACTTTGTAGCCCATTTTGGGATGTTTTCAATATTTGATAAAAACTCGAATACTTTGTCTATTGGTGCGCTTACCACACAAGTCTCAGTTACAGAATTCAATGTCTAGTCTCAAAATGTCTATTAATTAAATGGTGTTTTGTTAGCAACAAAAGAATGACTCATAAATCCACGGCTTGATTTATTGCAATAGCATGTCTCTAAAACCAAAAAGTGCGGAGGAGTCAAGAGCAGAGATGACCGTTAGAATGTTTCCATCTGATGCAAACCCTGCAGGAAATGTATTTGGTGGTGAAATATTAAGACAAATTGACTTGATAGCAGGTCTTGTAGCTCAGAGACACTGCAAGAAAAATGCTGTAACTGCATCAATTGACAGGGTCAACTTTTTAAAACCGGTTCTAGTTGGAAATGCACTGATACTAAATGCCAGACTAAACTATGTATCTCATTCTTCGATGGAAATTGAAATAAAAGTAGAGGCCGAAAATCTATTTACTGGAACCAGGACTCTTACAAATACTGCATATGTTACTTCCGTTGCATTAGACGAGGCTGGCAGGCCAACAGATGTACCCCCACTTTTGATTGTCACAGAAGACGACAAGAAGAGGTTTGCAGAGGGAGAGCAAAGAATGTTGCAGAGAAAAAGAGAACGAAAACACTAGTACATGATTGATTTGTTGAAATAACACTAGGGACGTAACTTGATCTTGATTTTCCCTAAAAGCCATGTTGTAGACATGTCTTGCAAAAAATAAATTACCAACAACCGGTTTTCTAAATTCAATTCTCAGTGTTGAATGTGCCACTGACTAAAGATCATTCTTAATTTTCACAAATCAATCTTGGTTGGCAAGATGTATATGATTAAGTATTTTCATTAATGTGAGTAGAAATGACTTTATCTTGTGACATTAGACAATGCGGTATTACTTTAAAAATAAAATCCGTGCTGTCTTTTGTGGTACTTGTTAGTGCATCCGCATTTTTCTTGGCACTTTCACCCGCTGCGGCTGCCCCTCTCTCACCACCAACAGAAGCGCAGATTGTGGTAAAAATAGACAAGGACCAATATGATCTAGGTGACATCATGGTCGTTTCAGGTGAAGTTAAAAGCATTGTAAATAACATACCGCTAACAATTCAGATACTTGACCCTGACAATAACTTGGTTCATGTAGAACAGATACTGGTGGCAGCAGATGGAAGGTTTTCATTGCCAATGAAAATAGAAGGCCCACTATGGAATCTGCCTGGCAAGTATTCTCTTGTTGTACAATATGGATTCAAACACGTTTCTGCCATTGTAAATTTCCAATTTGAACAGGCCAACGCTCCTACAGAAGGTGTGTTCAATGTAAAAGATCTTTCCAGTGGACAAAACTTTGATCTTAATTATACTATTACTGGAAGTCAAGTAGAAAGCATAGTTATTGATAAACAAGATATTGCACTTGTTGCACAAATAAACTCGAAAAATTCTGGTATGCTGCACCTCAAGATACCTAGATTGTTACTTGATGCAAAAAAACCCAGCAACGCCGATGAATCATTCTTGATCTTTGTTAATGGTGATGAGATAACATCATTTAAGGAGACTGCCTCTGATTATGGCTATAGGGTGTTAGATATTCCAATTGTAAATGGCGACTCTAAAATTGAAATTATTGGAACTACGGTAATACCAGAATTTGAAAATGTGTCTAGTCTAGTACTGGTCTTGGCGGTTGGATTGGTAATAATATTTACAGTATTGATGCAGACGCGAATTAATCTCAAACTCTCGAATCGGTAAATAGTTTTCTGATTATATTCTGAACAAAAATAGATTTAGTGTTTTTCGTGATCTTCTATGGTGTACAATGCTGCACTTTTTGCAGCCATCTCTGCAATTTTTTTATTTTGTGAACTTCCTATTATTATTACATCATTTTGTTCAGGCGATAATTTCTCCATGATGAGCGAATGTATCTTTTGATCATTTCGCATCAAATCCTCGTCAGTTCCTGGTAAAACAAGTCTCTCGTTTTTACAGATGAGGGTAGTTGCTCCAACTGCACCTGCCTTGATTGCCGCATCACGTTGTTCAATTCCACTTTTTATGTTATGCGCCATACTCTTTAGAAGTACTGCATGATTGAATTTTCCCAAGGCGACTGAACACTTGGTAATGTCGGCCTCTCTTGGAATTAGAATGTGTAATTTGGCGTAAAGTGTCTCTCCCTTGTTTGTAAGCCACATGCCTGCATTAGAATTTTCAACAAGGCCCTGTATCTTTAGGTGCTTTACTAGTGTCTTGATGGAGCCTTCCCCAAGTTCAAGTTCTTGCATCATGATCGATCTACTTATTCTATTGTTGTCTGACATCATCTGCATTGTCTTGAAGACATGGACCAGATCGAAACTAAGCATTCTGCTTGGAGCATGTCTTTGTGCCACCTTGGAGAGCAGATGTATTACTTGATGCATGTTGTCAAATGTCTGTTACTCCATTATTAGATTTTAGTATCTTGGATTGGATAAACCATCCAATTGTTTAAATAATCATATTATGAGACGAAAATAGAAATGGTTAACACATCACAAATCACCAAGACAAAACACGCAGTTCCAATCATTGCCGCAGTAGCTCTATTTGCAATATTTGGAATGGGATACTTTGTAGTGGGCTTTGACCAAGGACAGATCTTTAGCATATTTGAGGGACAGTCTGCATATGCACAGATGAATGGTGTGGGATTCATGCACGAATATACTCATGACATGCGACATGCATCTGGGTTTCCATGCCACTAGCGGTTTTTTAGTGAATTTTTTTATTTTTCTCTTGTCTTAACTATAATTTCACTTCAAAAAAATTGTACGAGTTTTCTAGTATTACATTGGGTGTAGCTCATTCAAAATGAAAAAACACGAACATAAGACATGGTATCACGTATGAAATCCATTCAACTAAAAGGGGACTCAGATCTTCCATTGGTGGTCTGACCGACCCCTTTTAATTTAGAGAACCTGAACTTTTGCTATATTCCACGCTATGGATAGCAATCAAATGTGCCTGGAGGTGGATTTTTTATCCTTTCCTGAAAGTCCACAGCGGCATATTTCTGATCCACTGTATATGGAATGAACCCGAAGATTGGCGCACTTACGGAAGTTGTTATGGTTGCCTTGGCTGGATCAAATGTAGTATTTTCTTGTCCGATCTTAGTTACCGCTTGTTTGTTTATGGCAAATATTCCATCTAATATTGCAGCTGATTTTGGTGATAATGTAGAACCTCCAACTGTAGCTTTTTCTATAATGTCTGAATTGTAAAATGCGTCTATTTCATACTTGGTAAATGTAGCAGGAAAATATGATGGATTGCATGCATCGGTTTGTATGCTAAGCTCAGTATCTGAGATTGCTACCTGCTGACCATGATGAGGGCGAAATTGCAAACTATT
>JAGWGC010000003.1:30726-40803 GCA_028867615.1 Nitrososphaerota archaeon
ATGCATCGGTTTGTATGCTAAGCTCAGTATCTGAGATTGCTACCTGCTGACCATGATGAGGGCGAAATTGCAAACTATTTACTGCATATATGTCCAGTCCAACATATGCTATGATTGTGATTGCAACAATGATGCCTATTGAGGCATATTTTTTGGTAGACATTCTCTTAACCGATTTTGTCTCTACATGCGTTGGAATTTCAGAACTTGAAACTGTATTGTCTGACACATTTTCTGGTTTAGCATCTGTGATATTGTCACCTGAGACTTGACTGGATTGAGGTTGATTTTCTGTCAAATTTTCTATGTATTGATGGTCCTCAAAAGAGACTGGTTCGCCATTTTTGACTGCAATCAGAATGTTTTGTAATCTTTCGATATCGCCTTTCTGAGATTTTATCAACTCCTCAATTTTATTGGCAAGATCTTCTGACATTCATTGAAAAATAATTTGTTCTTAATTTAAAGCAAGTGGATGTATTACAGAAGGCTTTTGGCAAGAAACTAACTCAGAGCATGGAATATCTTCAATACTTTATGCTGTACTATGTGCTGCCTGTAGAAAAGATTGGTACCACAAGAACTCTACGCGATATTGCAAAAGCTGGAAATGTCAGAAGAGGTGATCTTGTTGCCACTACCTTACGATGGTAAAAAGCCTCCTGCTCTGATGGAGAAAAAAAGACACACATAGAAATTGAAGGCCTGTGGAGTGAGCAATGTCTCAGTAAGAAACCTGACCAAACAATTCCAAAATATACTAGGCCTTGAATCTGAAAAGTATGATGACTACAAATGTTAGTATCTTATCTTGATCTCTTGGGCAATCTCTAGGAATTTTTGCATTTCTTGGTAAAACTTGATTCCTTTTTCTGTAATGACAAAATTACGACTTTTCTTGTCTGTTCTAGATTCTATTAGTCCAAAGTCTATTAGCTTTTGGCATTTTTCCATTGCTGTATAGTGTGATAGGTTGGCTATTCGTGCAATTGAGGATATTATCGTACCTTGCATTCCACAGTTCATTGTAACTTGTAATATCTCTGAAATTACTCCAATCTCTGATCTGTATTGTTGTTTCATGCTGACTGCCATTAGATTGTCATTCCTACAGTTGGTGTTGCAAAATTTGTTTTCATGTATTGTTTGGTAGAACAAGGTCTATATAATCATTAGGAAACTAATGATTAGGAATCAAATGAAAAAATTTGATTATGAAAACAGTGTGGGATTTGTTGTATATTCTGCATCAAAGATGATGCAGAAAGCATTTGATTTGGAACTACGACACAAAATAGGAATAAACCTGGCCCAGTCTAAGGTCATATTTGCATTGTACATGCAATCTGGTCCAACTCAACGAGAAATTGCTGACAGAATTGGAGTTGAAAGTCCTACGCTTGTGCCAATAATTGATAAACTAGAAGAGGATGGATATGTGAAAAGAAAACCCGACACCCAAGACAGGAGGATAAAAAGGATCTACGTTACCCCCAAGACTGATTCATTGTGGGACTCGATGCAGGAATGCATAACACAGATCAAAAAAATCTCAACAAAAGATCTTTCAGAACAAGAGATAAAGTCTGCACTTGGCACCGTGAAAAAAATAACGGAAAACTTGGTTGTTTATCTTGATGATTCCACGGTTCCATCTCTCAAAAAAACTAGAGATTGAAAACGTAGGTATCAGGCGTTTGAATAGTCTCCATATTCACAAAAAAGAGTCAAAGAACAGGGGTCTCTGTAACTAATTCATATTTACTAGTGGCACTAATTATGGTATAATGGCAATACTGAAAACAATTGGACGAATTCTGGTACTAATCGTAAGCGGAATTGCCATAGTGGTTGTTGGTGGATTCATGATGGGGGCAGTTGCCAAGTTGTACCTGCCAGGACGAAAAAAGGACAGACAAGAACCACCTGAAAAATTTTATGAACGCAAAAAAACAGATTAATATTAAACCCAGAAATTTTTGAATAACGATGACACAAACAAATACTGATTTGCATATATCTAAATTACAATCACTAAAGTATTTTACTCCTGCCAGATCTATTGGGGATGCCAACTCTCTCTTACCAAAGGTATCAGAGATTGTCGAAAAATATGTGAAGGCACTGATGCCTTGGAAGAAAGATAGTGATACTTTACAACATGCATCAGACTCACTTTGGGACTTGGCTAGAATTGAAGCAATGAGATCAGGTCGTACAAACACTTGGGACTTGGCCTGGAATTCTGCCTGGAAAGAAGCAAGTCAGTCTGCACGCGATAATTATGGATGGTATGGAAGTGAATTTGTTTCAGGTGAAACTGCAAGAGATGCAGCAAGGGATGCTGCAAAATACGCCGCAAGATATGCAGCATTTGAATCAGTCAAGGAAAAACTTGGTGGAAATAATCCGTTTGAATACGTGATAGAATTGTATTCGATGGGTCTCAAACCTACATACTTTAGAAAAGTAGAAGAACAAGAAAAATTTGTCGTAGATTTTCCATTATACATTGATGGAAAAAATATACTAGGATGTTATTTGCATGGAGACAAGGAGATGTCATTTACACACCAGTGGATTGATTATTGCACAAATTTGAAACCCGTAAGCAATCTCGAATCTAAGCGATCGTTTGCATAAAAGATACGCATCTCTTAAGTATCACAATTTTTTATAAAATACCATGTGCGAAATGATTGATGAAATTGAAATCGAACATCTAAGGATGGCACTATCTAGAGCAAGAAAAGAGATGCAAGAATCTGTACAAAAGAAACCACTTGCTGCCGTTGCCTAATAATTCCACTCGCTAGAGATGCCGTTCCAAAGTGAACGATATGGCTTGGCATCTTTTGAGATCTCTTCTTTTATCCTATGTTCTATTGAAAAGTACATGTTCTCAAGTGCATCTACGCCACCATCTGCAAACAATTCCTGGCCTATCTCTCTTATTCTGTCCTCCTTGGAAGAATAATCCGATGCGCTTGAATTTTGAATGCAATATGTTATGAGATCGTACAATTCTTCCTCAAGATATGCATCCAATGATGTCTAGACTATATTTACAGTATAAAAGTTCTTGATTATTTTTGTAGTGTGGTTGGTTTTAATCCCTTTGATCTTTTGTCTCAGTACCAATCCAGGTTTAAAAATTAGTCTATCATGTACCCAAAATTCCAAAGGTATAACAAGACATGCCTACCAAGTATATTCATAGTCCAAAATTCTGTTCAATTAAAAATATTGGAGGCGTATACTCGTGATGTAGGTAGGGGTGTTACACGCATTGATTACGAATCTATGGATGCACTTGGAGCATCAACTGGCGACATTCTAGAAATCACGGGAAAGCGAAGATCTGTAGCACGATGTCTTCCACTATATCCGTCTGATGAAGGAAAAGGAATTATCCGAGTAGATGGACTTGGAAGAAACAACACGGGTGTAGGAATTGGCGATACTGTGACTGTGAGAAAGATAAAGACTGTACCTGCAGAAAAAGTCATAGTTGCTCCTCTTGATTCCATACCTCCAATTGATGAAAGATATCTCACTGATTCTCTAGAAAACATTCCGCTTGTAAAAGGTGACAATATAATGGTACCATACTTTGGTGGCAGACTGACATTTCAAGTAGTTGGAATAACTCCTGCATCTGATGCAGTGCTTGTAACTCCAAAGACTGAATTCCACATTGCTGAAAAAGGTGAAAGTTTGCGTGGAGTACCACAGGTGTCATATGAGGACATTGGAGGAATGTCTGACGAGATAAGAAAAGTCAGAGAGATGATCGAGTTACCAATGAGGCATCCTGAAATATTTGAAAAATTGGGAGTTGAGGCTCCAAAAGGTGTATTGCTATATGGTGTACCTGGAACTGGGAAGACATTACTTGCAAAAGCAGTTGCAAATGAAACCAATGCACACTTTATCAGTATATCAGGTCCTGAGATAATGAGCAAGTTTTACGGAGAAAGTGAAGCTAGACTACGTGAAATATTCAAGGAGGCAAAAGAAAAAGCACCATCCATAATCTTTGTGGATGAAATTGATTCAATTGCACCAAAACGAGAAGAGGTCACAGGAGAAGTGGAAAGAAGGGTTGTATCACAAATGTTGTCGTTAATGGATGGCCTTGAGGGTAGGGGCAAAGTGATTGTCATTGCGGCAACAAACAGACCAAATGCACTGGATCCTGCTCTTAGAAGGCCTGGTAGGTTTGACAGAGAAATTGAGATTAAAGTTCCTGACAAAAAGGGAAGGTTAGAGATTTTGTTAATTCATACAAGAAACATGCCTCTAAACGAAGATATCAATTTGGAAAAAATTGCAGGATCTAGCCACGGATATGTGGGAGCTGATTTGGAATATCTCTGCAAGGAGGCTGCAATGAAATGTTTGAGAAGATTGTTGCCTGAAATTAATTTGTCTGATGAAAAAATTCCTCCGGAAACTTTGGATAAACTGATTGTAAACTCTGAGGACTATCAACTCGCATTCAGAGATGTTACCCCAGCAGGAATGCGTGAGGTATACATTGAGACACCTGATATTAAATGGGGTGAGATTGGCGGACTTGAAAATGTAAAGCGCGAACTCCAAGAGGCAGTAGAATGGCCCATGAAATATCCTAATCTTTACGCACAGCTTGGATATAGAATGCCACGAGGCATCTTGTTACATGGTCCAAGTGGAACAGGCAAGACACTGTTGGCAAAAGCAGTTGCAACAGAGAGTGAGGCAAACTTCATCTCAGTGAAGGGCCCAGAATTGTTATCTAAATGGATAGGTGAGTCTGAACGGGGAATCAGAGAAATATTCCGAAGGGCAAGACAATCATCACCATGTGTGATATTTTTCGATGAGATTGATTCTATTGCCCCAATTAGAGGAATGGGTGAGAGCGCAACCACAGAAAAAGTTGTCAGCCAATTACTAACCGAGATGGATGGAATCACTTCACTTAATGGCGTAGTGGTAATTGCTGCTACAAATAGGGCAGACATGATTGATTCTGCACTGCTCCGACCGGGCAGATTTGACAAAATTATTCTAGTTCCAATTCCAGATAAAGAAGGAAGACTCAAGATATTGGAGATAAGCTCTGCAAACATTCCAATTGAAAAAGAGATGGGAACACCAAATGGACTAAATCCAGATTATGTTGATCTGGCAAAGATTGCAGAGATGACTGATGGCATGAGTGGAGCAGATGTTGCCGCTATTGCAAATACTGCTGCATCTATTGTCCTGCATAATTTTGTTGAGAAATATCCTGATCCCAAAGATGCAGAAAAACAAGTGGATGTCGCAAAAGTAAAGATGAAAGACTTTGAGGAAGCAGTAAAGAAAGTCAAGATCCAAAAAGAACTAAAGATTGGACAAAAGGTAACAGTATCACACTTTAGGTAATTTCCTGACAAAAAATTACAATGTAATTTTTACCAAACAGTCTTGTACAAAACACTATGGTGTAATTTTTTGAATCTAGTCTTCAGTCAGATCAGGCTTTGTTTTTTTGTCTGGAACCTGAATGTCTAAAAGTTCTCGTAACCCTTTGTATCTATTTCGTATGGTTACTTCTGTTACTCCAGCTGCTATTGCAATTACTTTTTGAGTTGTACTGTCTCCGTGTATTGCACATGATAGGTATAGTGCAGCAGCTGCAAGGCCCATTGGATCTTTTCCTGCAGAGATCTCTTTTTTATTTGCCTGCTCTAAAATCTTAAGCGCCTCTCGTTTTACTTTCTCACTAAGGCCAGATTCGCTTGCAATTCTGGACATGCATTTTATTGGATCCAATACTGGCATTGTCATATCAAGCTCTTGTAACAATAATCTGTAACATCTTGAGACATCTTTCTTTTTTACATTGATTCTCTTTGCAACCTCGTTTAATGTTCTTGGAGTGCCAGTCTCTCTACATGACAAATATAGCGCAGCTGCAATTAATCCTGGGATTGACCTGCCCTTTGCAAGTCCTTTTTCTAATGCTTTTCTGTAAATGTATGCAGTTTTTTCTACAACTGCATCTGATAATGCAAGTTTGTCTTTTAGTCTGCTAAGCTCACTGAATGCCTGTCTGCAATTTCGTTCAGTTGCTTCATGAACCTGGCTTCTGCTGTCCCATGTTCTAAGGCGGGTGATTGTATTTTTCATTGATGCTGACAAGGGTTTGCCAGTAGAGTCCTTGTTTGCTTGGCCAATTACTGTCGCAAGTCCCATGTCGTGCATTGCAAGAGATGTTGGAACACCTGTTCTGGCTCTGTCTTCGAACTGTTCTTTTGAAAATGACTGCCTTTCAGGACCCAAGTCGTTTATAATCTCGTTTATCACTAATCCACATCCTCCACAAAATCGCTCGCCTGTAGTGCCATCTGTTAGCATCTTTGCTTTTCCACATCTAGCACACCTTGAATTCATCTCTGAGCCTTGTACTGTCATCAATAACACACATGTCCAGCTTTTATCAAATAATAACCCAGCTATTTTCAGGTAAATCAGTGAAATCCGTCGTTTCTTTCTGATAATCTAGACCTAATCTAGGCATAAAGGAATTCTGATGGCACTAGCCATGTTTCTTGATAGTCTAAATTTTTATCAACTAGGAGTATTCCAAGTTTGTATTTTTTTGCCATGTCTATTATGAAATCTGAAAGTGCGCTCTTTTGCAGGATGTAGGGCAATTCTTGGATGTCTGTAGCCAGTAACACTCTGGTACTTGGTATCTCCTTTTTGATACTGAAAATGTCTTTTTGAATTTCTAATATGGATTGTCGCGTGATTTCAGGCTGGATCAAGACTGTAATTGTTCTTTTTTCTTTTCTTGCCACCAGATCAAATCTGTATTGAGGATCAAAATCTGAGTTGGATGCGTCATATTTCACATGCCACTGCATGTCCATGAGATAATCTGCTACAATGTCTTGAATCATGCCAATCTCAAGCAAGTCTCTTGTAAATTCGACCCTCTTGTGTGCTCTTAGCAATGATTTGAAATACTTGTCAATAGCCTGTTTGGAATACTTTGACATCTTTTCCTTCATGAAAATTGAATTGAGAAGCAGCTTGTTCTCTTGGTATGTACTAAATGGGTCAGACTCTTTATCTTCCAATGATGACTTGTTACATATCTGGTAATTAATCGCTCGCCACCCCTGAATTCATATAAACTCTGGAGATGCTAGCGGAGCTCAGAGATAAGGTATTAATCATAAAAGGTCAAATGACTAGTGTGGATTTTGTCCAAAAGGGCGAGCCTGATGTCTCAAAGCCGCTCTTGATTGCAGCCATGCAAGACATGGGAGATGTTGGAAGCATTGTGATTGATTTTATTAATTCAAATCTGAATACATCGGTGTTTCGTGAAGTACAGCCATCATATCCTGCATATGTGATTGACAATGGAGGATACATTGACATTCCAGAAGAAAAGTGGGATTATAGATATGCAAAAGACATCATCGTGTTTGGAGGGGGTTCTGGCCAGCCATCTTCTACAGAAGAGCTAAACGTGTTGTGCCAAGATGTAATCAATGTTGCAAAAAAATATTCTGTACGGTTCATATACACACTTGGCGGCTTTCATACAAAAAATCCAATTGAGGGAGAACCCAAGACATTTGTCACTACTACATCAAAAGAACTCACAGAACAGGTGAGAAAACTTGGAATATTGACCACGCCTGAGGCCTCTATCATTACTGGATTCAATGGACTGATACTCGGGTTTGCAAAGATGAATGGTATACAGGGAATTGGACTGTATGCTGAATTGAACCAGCCCAAGCTTCCACAGTATAGGTCTTCAAAAAGCATAATCAAGACACTCGAAAAGATGACTTATCGCAGATTTGGTGACACTTCTGAGTTTGATTCTATGGCAAAAGATGTTGAATCACACAATCACGGAAAGCGTTTTGATCCTGATCAAAGCTATTCTGATTAATATAACAAAATGAAAGGAATTTTTCCAACTTGCTGTATGTTTACAGATGCATTGGTCTGAGTCTTGTAATTGCAACTATTGCTACGATGGAGACTGCTAAAACTATGGCAGCTATTGGTCCAAATTCTGGCACTACAGTTGTTCCAACGATGGAAATGTTTTCAGAGAGTGGAGTGATTGGTATTGATACTAATGTGTCTCCAGACTCGTTAGTTGTAGTATAGTTTGTTATTATCTGACCGTCTTCAAAAACTCCGATAAATGGACCACTAATCAATCCAGTTGGCAGTTTTAGAACCAAGGTACTGTTTGTGTCAGCCTTGCCTACGAGAACAAAGTCAACGGACTTGTCTTTTGCACTGACTGATGAGCTTACTATATTCTTCACAGAAGAATATTGTACGTCAAATGTCGTTGCTCCGTCTCCGGCATCTTTTCCAACCCCTGAAATAGTCTTGTTGTATTCTTGGGCAAAGGAGGATGCTGCCATTGGAGCAAGTAAAATCACGATTGCTGCAACAATTACTATCTTGAGCATGACTGAGGTTTATTATCTTGCTAGTTAACGGGTTTGGCTAATTATTTTTACGAAATCGCGAATTTCTTTGAAGCTTCAAGCAGGTTTTTGATGTCTGACTCTGAGTGTACATATGATATGGCCCCTAGTTTTCCAGGAAGGAAAAATATTCGATTCTTTGCAATAAGCTCAAAATGATATTTCTTGAGCATTTCTGTATTGCACCTCGCCGCTTCTTCTGCATTTGTGACCTGAGTTATCCCATTTGCAAGAAAATGTGGCATAAAAAGAGAGCCCATGCCGGTGACTATCACCTTGTCCTGGAATATTTTTGACAATCCCTTTCGTACATCTTCTCCAAGCCTTCCAATTTTTTTGTAGACTGGGCCAGAATTTTTCTTTAAAAATTTCAGCATTGTTTTTCCAGACATCATTGTCATTGGATTTGCAGAAAATGTTCCGCCTCCTATGTATGATCTATCTTGTCTATTGTTTGATTTTGTATCAATTACTTTCATAACTTCTTCTTTTCCGCAAATAACTCCAATTGGAAATCCACCACCAACAATTTTCCCAAGTGTTACAATGTCCGGGTCAAGACCCATTGTGTTGTAAAGGCATCCAAACCTAAACCTGAATCCTGTTACAATTTCGTCTAAAATAAAAAGCGCATTGATGCTGTGAATAAATTCCTGAATTCCTACCAGATATTCTTTTGTTGCAGGTATGCAGCCTGCGCCGCCAAGTACGGGCTCTATTATAATACCTGCCAAATCATTTTTTACCGACTCTAAAATTGACATGGATTTTTCTAAATCATTGTATGGGATTGAAACGATATGTGCCTCATCTGTGAGTCCAGCACTTTCTGATTGGTCAAATGGGTAATTGACTGATTTTAGCAGATCAGTTGTGTATCCATGCCATCCTCCATCAATTTTTGCAATTATTTTTTTTCCAGTCTTTGCCCTTGCAATTCTTGTTGCGTACATGGTAGCCTCAGTACCGGTTGAGACATAACGAATTTTTTCTGCAACTGGAACTGCTTTATGTATTACCTCGGAAAATCCTATAGTGTTTTCATTTACAGTTCCATGCATCCAGCAATCGCTTGCCTGTTTTTTGACTTTCTCTGCAATTTTTGGAACTGCATGCCCTAGAATCAAACTCCAGTGACCCATCCAATAATCTGTATACTTGTTGCCATCTACGTCTCTGAGGTACTTGCCTCTTGCAGATTTTGTGACAAATGGATATGGCTCAAAAAATCGTATGTTATGCGACACTCCTCCAACATGGAGTTTTTTTGATCTCTCAAATAACCTGGCGGATTTTTTAGTATGTTTTTTGTAAGCATCTATGGCTGAAGACAATTACATATTGTCACTGATTGTTTAATATTAGTGATCGGAAAAAAATTGTAAAAAAAGCAAGATTTGTGCATAGTTTATATTATTTCTATTTGATCCCCTTTTTGCATACGTAACAGCAAGGCGGCGCTTGTGATGATGTTTGGTAGTATACCAGTTTGTGATTCACAGGCCTCCAGTTACGCATACAACATGTGGGTTTGATCAAAAGATCTTATCCGAAGTTTGAAGAAAGTGTG
>JAGWGC010000040.1 GCA_028867615.1 Nitrososphaerota archaeon
AATATGATGAGAGTTTTACTTTTTCTCCTGTATTTGACTCTAGTTCAAAATCTGGTGCAATGTCGCCTATTTTCATATGGGTATCTAAAATTATTTGATGTTGTGCAAGCGGGAAATCTTCTATTGAGTGGTTTCTTGAATTCCAAGCCATCCGTAGCCTTTTTGTTCTAATTCGTCAGCAAGTTCCTTTGGACCTTCTTTGATCATTTTTCCTTGTGCCATCACATGAACAAAGTCAAGCTTGTCAAGGAATTTGAGAATTCTTGCATAATGCGTGATCACAATTACTGTTGCATCCTTTCTTGAAACTGAACTGATTGCCTTTGCAACTGCCTGCACTGCATCAATGTCTAGACCTGAATCTGGTTCATCAAGTATAGAAATTCTTGGCTGCAGTACTGCCATCTGTAAAACCTCTGATCTCTTTTTTTCTCCGCCAGAGAATCCCTCATTGAGATATCTTGACAGAAAATCATGTTTTAACCCAACTTCATCAAGATTCTTTTTTAGATAATTCTGAAACTCTCTTACTGTGAGAAAGACTTCTCTTTTTTCATCTGCAAGTGATTTGCTTAGTGCATTATATGCAGTTCTAAGAAAATGAGAATAGCCTACGCCTGCGACCTCTGTTGGATATTGGAACGCTAAAAACAATCCTTTCTTTGATCTTTCATCAGCTGATAAACCGAGGATACTTTCTCCATCTAACAAAATGTCTCCTTTTGTAACTTCGTATTTGGGATGACCTAAAATTGTATATGATAATGTGCTCTTACCTGATCCGTTTGGACCCATTATGGCATGAACTTCTCCTGGACCTGTCTTGAGATTTACTCCTTTGAGAATTTCTTTACCGTCTCTTTGTACATGTAGGTCTTTAATCTCCAGTATTGCCATTGTGATCATGAAATGCTTTTGGATATATAATCTAACAAAAAATTAGCTCTGTCTAACTGCTTTTTCCATGTCTAATCATCATCAAGTTCCTTGTCGATTTTATCTTTCAATGACTTGTATTTGTTAAATCGTTTGTTCCAATGCGAAAAGAAGCGATATTCCTTTATTGCAATAACCAACAAAATTATTGCAAATGCTATTGAAATTATTATGAATGTTTTTAGTCCAAAAAATATCGGCCCTGTGTGAGTTCTATCTCCTCCTATGTGTGATATTGGTAATTCCCTGATTATTGTACCATTTTGATCTACAATCTGAATGTGCATTCCAGGTCTGTGATACATACTGCTAAAGTTTTCTCCGCCTTGCTGTGATGGTTCTAAATGTTTTATGTTGTAATCTGGATGACCTAGTAAAACGCCTCCTAGTATCAAGGCAACTGGTCCAAAAAGTAATGCGCTTCCTATGAAAATAAGAAATAACCTACGTGAACTGTTAGTATGAGACAAAAGTTCATCTAAAATTTTCAGAATGTTTTCAGATTCTTTTTTCTCGTCTCTGTCAGATGGAGAAGCATTCTTTTCAGGCGGATTATTTTCGGGTTCTGACATTTACTAAGAACACTCCTGTTGCATTAAAAATGCTTCGCTAACTTTGTTCTTGATCATGTTTTTCATGCCTTGGAAATATGTCTTCATACGGTTCTAATATCATCTTGCAAAATTCTCGTCCTTTCTGCGTCACTGCGTATTTTATTATCTTTTTGTTTCCCCATGCTTGTTCTGTTCGCTTTATGAAACCCTTCCTCTCAAGACTCTCAAGAATGTCCTTATGCTTCATTAAATTCAAACCACAATAACTAAGAAGTGACGTCTGATTAAGTTCACCATGCTCTGTTAATTTCAGTATGATGTCTTTTCGTATGTACACTCGGTCCCTATATTCGTGTGACAAGATTATTACTTTGCCATCGAAATTATGTATTAAGCTTTTACTTGAAATTCTTCGTGAAAGTCTGAAACTTGCATAGCTAATACTTTTACCTTTCACTAACAATGTTCACTGACATAGTTTCGCAATTTTTTATTAAACAACTGTGGTATTGATGGATATGAATACAACAGAACTAGTCAAGAACAAAAAGATGCTTGCCATCATAATCGGTGTAGCAATACTTGCTACAGCAGGAGTGTCAGCAGCATCTGCACAAGTTTCACCAACACCAAGTCAGAAACCAACAATCCAGGGTACAATCAACCTTGAGCAGACAATATTGTCTAACGTAAAGATTGCATTCCCTGATGCAGCAAACACTGCCGCAACAGCAGCCAGTGGAAAAGTAATAGGCGGAAGCCTAACAGTGGCACAGGGATATGTAGTATACAATTTCAAGGTGATTGATGACAAGAATATGGTATACACCGTAATTGTCGATCCATCAACTGGAGCAGTATTGTACAAATCCCCTGGTCATCAATTTGGAATGGGTGGATTTGGAGTGGGTCATGGATACATGATGCATGGACACATGGGTGGACAAACATGGAACTCAAAGGCTCCATCTGGAAACACAACTCCGTCATCTGATATGACCGCCCCAAGTGGATCACAATCCTGGTCCTAAACTTTTTTTCCTTTTTATTTTTGATTGATGATTTTTTGAAAGAATTATTTCATCATTAACATTGTTAAGTAACAATGTTTGATAATTGTTTTATCTGAAATAACTAGTACAAATATGTGCAAATTGGATTGAAATCACTTCAAAATCTTGAAAGCAGGTCACATTCCCAAGAAATATTCGAGTCTGTTTGTAACATGATTCTTGACTTGGATCCTAATATTCGATTTGTTGGGGTGATAAACAATAAGGGTAAACTGCTTACTGGAAGTGTGAAAAAAGGAATACGGACTTTTATTGGTCCACAGGATCAGGAAATGCTACTCATGGAGACTGCACTGGGAGTACGAATGCGTAAGGAGCATGATCCACAGTTGGGACCTGTAAACTTCACTGTCTCATATGGTCACAAGATGGTATCAATGAATTTTCCACTGGAAGATGAAATACTATGTGTATCTGCGGAAAAAAAGATTGATCTTGTAGCAATACCGTTTCTAATACTACAACTTTTAGAAACAGAATTGCGTAAAAAGGAAGATTGACAAAGAGAATTTGGAACAAGAATATGTCTGATAATAAAAGAATTTCAAATGTGTGGAATGTGGTATGATGTCAGATGATCATATGATGTCGGAGATTCACTTCAAGGTGGTACGTCATTCAAAACCTGATGGATTTAGACAGAAATGGTATTGGGGAAACTAATTTTATGTGATACACTTTTTGGCAATGATTTTCATATGATGCAGATTAGACTAGAACCAAGAGATGTTGCAAGATTAAGTTCGCTTGGTAATAATGTGTGTAGAAAATGTACTATAAAATTAATAGAAGGAGATGTTGTAATACGAATTGGAGCAAGACCTCCAAAATACTATCACAAAGGGTGTTTCAAAGTATATTGAGTAGTTGGCGATACAAGGAATGACTAATTATTTTTCTATTCATCCACTGTTGTCATACTCACTAACAATGTTCCTGAACAAGGTTTGGCAATCGTTTTATTCTAAAACTAGGCAAAGAATTCCATATGGTTCTCTCAACTCTATGTAATCCGTACGATGATTATTTTTATGCATATAAAACTCAAATAGATGAGTTCTAAAGAGGGAAAATGATTTTGAAAAACATGACAAAAGATTTGGTAGTTGAAAAAAGTACACAGAACGAAATTGTTGACAATAATTCTTTTGCTCTGAGAGTGGAAAGTCTTTCTAAAATATATGATTCTTCTGCGGGACGAGTTGTGGCACTAGATAATGTAAGTTTTGCAATCAAAAGGGGAGAATTTGTATCAGTCGTAGGTCCCTCTGGCAGTGGAAAATCTACTGTTTTGAATATGGTTGGAGCACTTGATAGGCCAACCAGTGGAAAGATCTACATTGATGGCATAGACATATTCTCTCTTAATGACTCTGAAATTGCCACCATGAGAAATGGTCGCATTGGATTTATCTTCCAGTCGTTTAATTTGATTAATAGGACCACTGTCCACAAAAATGTAAGACTGCCTGGAATGATTGCAGGTATGTCAAACGACGATGTAAATTCTCGCACTATGAAGATCTTGGAAGCACTTGGTATTGCTGACAAGCGTGATCAAAAACCTGTCAATCTAAGTGGTGGCCAACAACAAAGAGTTGCAATAGCTCGTTCTTTGATAAATAATCCAACTATAATTTTGGCAGATGAACCAACTGGTAACTTGGATACAAAAACAGGTGATGATGTATTTGACATGTTGAAAATGCTTTCACACAAATTCAAACGTACAATAGTAATGGTAACACACAATCCTGAACTTGCAGAATCTACGGATAGATCTATATTGTTAAGAGATGGGAGGATAGAAAAAGATGTCATCAACTAGAATTTTTGCTAAAAAGTTTTTTGGAAAAAGATTGGCAATCAAAATTGCGATTCCAATTTTAATTATAATGTTATTTGCGCCTACCGCAATTACCTCCTTTAATGCATATGGACAAGTGGTCACAGTGGTACCATCTGGTAATGGTCATCTGGGAATAGTGCAATCACAGGATTGTTTCGCGCCCCTTACCACAATACTTGATGCCACCTATTCTGGTCCTGTGGTAGTAGACTCGTACTGGGTGGACCAAGGAACATCTTCTTCCACTGATGTTACTAGTAATCCTGTCAAAAAAGAGATAGGTCCAGGAGAGGGACCATCTGTTTTTGCTGTAGTCTTTAACAATAGGGGGTCAGCATATTCTATAACCTCAGTAACTGCATTTCTTAACCTCCCATCAGGGTTTGCGCCCACTGGTGAAAGCAAGAATCCACAATTACTCCAAAATTATAATCAAGCGTCAAGGGTTGCAAACAACCCTGCAATAGGGAACTACTATGGCCAAGTGGCGCCTGGAGCATCATTTACTATGTATTTTAACATAGATGTATTACCGACAGCCAAAGTAGGCACTTTTTCTACAACTGTTGTTGCAAATTATGTCCAAGTGGGAGTAGTTGGACAACAATGTACATCTGCATTACTCACTGTACCATTTGTTCTTCCAGGAAAAGTGATATTGGATGCATCTACAGTATCCTCCAATCTTGCTCCTCAAACCAACGATCCAGTTTCAATAGAAATTGATAACAAAGGTTCTGCTGATGCAACTGGAGTTGTAGCAACAATTGTGGATCTTGGAAACTCTAAAGGCAGTTCAGGAAGTAGCAGTAGCTCAGGATCTGTTGTGCTACAATCATCTACGACACAAATTGTTAATCTTGGACCTAACACTTTCAATCTAGGAACAATACCTGCAAAATCAAAAGCAGTGATAAGTACAACTGTTTACCCTGGTACTGCTGCAAGTGGTTCTACTCAGCAGGTGACACTTCAGATAAATTATCAAAATGCATGGGGTAAACTTTTGACTAGCACAATTAGTACAGGACTTGTCATAGCACCAAATCCTCCTCAGTCTCTTAACTTGTCATATCTTGGAAATACTACTACTCCTGTAATCACTGCAGCCATGCTAGATGATCTGAATTTTGCAGTTGCTAACAACAGTACTGACACAATGTCCAACATCATAATCTCTCTTGTACCACAGTCAACTTCGGTCTCTGTGGTGGGTCCATCTACTTGGACAATACAAAACTTGGCACCAGGAGAAAGACAGGTACTTGCAACTAGGGTATATGCTGCAAACACCTTGATCGCCACCCCTACTTCTTTTACATTAACTGCTAACTATGTCTCAAAAGGTCAGTCACAAACAAATTCTCTTACTCTTGGAACTTTTGTTGTTGGTGATATCCGACTCCAAATTTACGATCTATCACTGACTACCTCTGGTGGTACTTCTAGTCTTGTTGGCAATTTACTCAATCAAGGCAGTACAACTGCATTATTTACCACTGCACAACTTGCGCCTTCTCAACTCACAAGTGCAATGAAAGCTGCGAGGATGGCAAATTCTACAAATAATACTGGATCTAACGGTGGTAATCCTAGTCAGGGAGGCCAAGGATTCCAAGGTGGTCAGGGAGGCCAAGGATTCCAAGGTGGTCAGGGAGGCCAAGGATTCCAAGGTGGTCAGGGAGGCCAAGGATTCCGCGGTGGTCAAGGGCGTAGTGGTCAAGGAGGATCAAGTTTAACACAACAATTCATAGGAGATCTTTCACCTGATTCTCCAATTCCAATTAGTATACCAATTAGAGGGATCAATTATTTATCACCAGGAATGTATCAGGTAGCATTCAAAGTAACATATGCTGATGACTTGAAGAATTTTCATACTGTCATGGTAAATGGAACAGTCAATATTGCGCGTAGTCCTCCAGTCAATACTTCTGCAAACCAACATACTTTGATTGACAGTATTCCTCTACCCGTACTTGTTGGAGCGCCAATTGCAGCAGTAACAGCAATTGTATTTCTTGTAAAAAGAAAAAAATCAGCAAAGAAAAAATTGAAATTGTTGACACAGGGAGACACTGACATCGTCTCAATATTTGACAGTACAACAAAGAAAGAAAATGAATCCTAAAGATCTTTTTTTGCTGTCATTTGAGGCACTAGTTGACAGAAAGGTGAGAACACTTCTTACTATTCTGATGGTTGTACTAGGAAGTAGTCTTGTTGTTGTGTTGAATGGTTTGAGTGCAGGACAAGCCGCATTTTTGGAAAAACAATTCAATACGTTGGCAGCCAATGTTATTTTTGTAAGCAGCGGACAACGTGGATTTCGAGATGCTTCTGCAGGAAATGCATTGATAATCAATAATGTCATTATCGAAAAAATGAAGTCTCTACCATTGATATCTGATGTAATACCTGAATATGCTGGCTCGATAACAATGAATTCTCAAGGAAACACTGAGCGAGCATCTGTCACTTCGATTGATCCAACAAAATTAACTGTGATGTTACCCAATCTTGAATATGTTGATGGCTCTACAGTAAAACCAAACGATCGATCTGCTGCTATTGTAGGAGATACGATAGTAAACCCTCCTGGGGCAGCTAATGCCTTTGTTACACTTGGCCAGACGATTGTAGCTACATCTACATATTCAGATGGAACTGGAAAGACAGTAACAGTGACAAAGAGTTTTGTAATTTCAGGAATTTTAAAACCATCTGGTAATAGTAGGATAGATAATTCAGTCATCATAAATCTTGATGCAGGAAATGATTTGTTGCACAAGCTAAACAAGTATGATAGTGTAATAGTTGCAGCAGCAACTCCTGATGATGTTGATACTGTACAGCAAGAATTATCAGATACATTTGGAAAAACTCTTGGTGCTACAACACCAAAAGCGATTATGGCGGTAAGGCAGCAAGCTGCAAGTGGTAACGCTGCCTTTATTCTTATGGTGGGAATTATTGCGCTTGTTGTAGGTGCAGTTGGTATTGTTACTACTTTGTATAATTCAGTCACAGAACGAATTAGAGAAATAGGTACCATGAAAGCAATAGGTGCACAAAATACTACAATTCTCGCACTTTTTCTGGTGGAAGCAGCTTTGATAGGGATACTAGGCGCCTCACTGGGGTTGCTCATAGGTATTGGTGGGGGATACGTAATGAGTATCGCAACAACAACTTCTCCTGCGGGAGGAGGTCCAGCTGTACACATACCTCCAATCTTTATTCCAATGGATTTGATCAAAGTCTGGTTGCTTTCTTTGTCACTAAGTGTTATAGCTGGAATGTATCCTGCATGGAAAGCATCCAAGTTGTCTCCAATGGTTGCACTGCGAAGGGAATAAAATTTTAGACGCTATTCAATCGTGAATTTTTCCATACATGAATGCAAGATCAAGACTTTGCAGAACCATGAAAAACTATGCCTATGTAAGTTTTGAACAATGAGTGTAATGGCATTCTTTTCCCTTTTATTTTTCAAACTCCTATCACTATTTGTACAGTATGATCGAATATGTGGCTATTTTTGTAAATGATTTCTATGATTATATCTTGGTTAATGGAAATGAAATAACTTCAATGTGAAAAAATCATCGAAAATACACAGACTATGATGCACTAAAATCTCTAGTCCAGTTTGAATATTCTTGGATCATACCTGGGCTGACACTGGGTCTTCTTTTTTTGATTGTTCTTTTAAAATCATCCATGGTGATATCACGTAGTTGTACATGTGTAAGATCTGTGTTCCCTCTGGATTCAGCTAGACTGAAAAACTCATCTATTACAGATAACTGAACTGATTGACAAATATCTCTTATGTCGCTTGCACTATACCCGTCTATTAATTGTGCAAGCTGTGATGCTTCTACCGAAGAATCTTTTTTTAGTTTTGATAAATATGACGAGAATAAATTTTGTCTAGTTTCTAATGCCGGGAGAGGTATGTAAATTCTTTTTGAAAATCTCCTGAGAAATGCCCAATCTAATTTCCAAGGTTTGTTAGTCGCTGCAATTACATATGTTTGAAGATTTTTCCCCTTATCATTTACTCCGTCCATCTCTGTAAGGAATTGATTTTTTACTCTGATCTCTCCACCGTTTTCATTCTGTGAATTACCAAGGAGTGAATCTACCTCATCTATCAACATGATTACTGGTACATTCTCTTTTTTAGATGAATCTCGTGCCATGTGGAATAACTGGGATACATTTTTTTCAGCGTCCCCTAACCACTTACTCATCATTGACGCTGCATCTACATTTATGAAATAACCGTCAATTTCACTGGCAGTCGCAGCCGCAAGCATTGTTTTTCCGCATCCTGGTGGTCCATACAGGAGAATTCCTCGAGGCCATCCAAGAGTAAAAAGTTCTGGTTTTTTAGCAGGATATACGATGGATTCACGCAGTGCTATTTTTACATCTTCTAATCCTATCACTTCTTTCCAGCTCACATTTGGTTTTTCCTTTATAATCATATTTTCAAGATTGTTATTAGATGCCGTTTGATTGGAACTACCATGATCTGAAGAATTGCCATGATTGTTACCATTTTGAGAAAAACTGTCCGACGGAAGGCGTAACTCACTTATTCTCTTTTTATATTGTTCGCAATGTTGCTCATAAACTGGATTCAGTGTATTGTCTGGAAATAATTGGATTAATTTTACTAGTGCATCAATAGCTCTTTGGTAGCTAGCGGCTGCTGCACTCTTGTCTCCTTGGCCGTCTTGCATTATGGCATCTGCCGCATATTTTCCTGCTGCTCCTTCTAATGCTTGGGCTGCAGCACTCATAAGGACATCAATATATATTCTAAAATTTACAAGGTATTGTATACTGTAAAATCGTGTGATTCTATTAGTTAAATTAATTAAAGTATTTTCGTATAATCGTTATTTTTGTATTGCTTCATTCATACAATATGTCATGCTAATGCTAAAAAACTAGGGCAGAAAAGGTTGCAGTATGTTCTGTCATACATATTATAATACTAGATTATACTGTAGTGAAAGGATATAGATTTGGAGCCGCTTGAATTTTGTGATGTTTGTTTTCAGAGGGGAAAACCCAATCTTTGTGAAACATACAAAAATACATTCACTAAAATCAATTCATTACAATTTTCACAAAAAACCAGGTTAGACAGGATTCTTACCAGATTAGAGATAAGACCACGTTCCGTTGATAAGCGATGGACATTAATTATTCCATCGGAAAAACGCAAGGAATTTCTTGATTCCTTGTGGGGAGTCAATGTCACAGTACATACGTTAGAGGATCATGTCAAGGTCATAACACAACTCTACAAACCCGAGGTGAGAAAATTGGGTGATAGGAGACAAATCGAACTTCCAACACCAGAATCATGGGAAGAATTTGATCCCAAATCGAGAGACTGGACTCCTCTCAAAGTTGTCACAAAAAAAGAAAAATTCTATGCTCAGGTAAATCTGGGAAATGTACTCAAGTGCTCAAGCTTTGAAGGAACAACATATTTTCGCACTTACCTAAACGCTGATACTCCAATGCTTACTCCTATGGAAAAACGTGCGGTATACAATATTGTATCTACTCTGGCTGGACCTATTACAGCTATCTGGAAGCATGATGATAGTGGTCAGCGCGGATTTATTGGATACGATCAGTTACCAAACATACCTGATGAAATTTTCAGTGTCTTACGAAGACTGGCAACTGTAGATAAGAGGGTTCCAGATACCATGATATTTGAAAACAATGATTTTGAATTGGTAAAAACGGTACTAGGCTGTATTAAGATTGAACTGATCATGTCTTCTGAAACAATAACTATTCTATCGGATAAAAAATCCGACGTTCCAATACTCATTGAAGAAATACAAAAAGATCGTCTCCAAGTCATGTTGAATATCATTAAAGAAATGGGTGGTAAAATCGAGGTTGAAAAAGACAGCCTCATTGTATCAGGTACACGTGGATTGGTAAAGATAACCTTTGTAGATAATGACAAGAGTACGCAAGACGGCAATGTGGTGAAAATCTCGGTGTCTGCCCTTGAAGACCCGCCAAGATTTGCGGAGATATTAGTCATGGTGAAAAAAAGACTCGGTCTTCTTGACTTACCACTTGAGAATGTACTTAGTCAGCACTGGCCAATCATTTCAGATACTGATTTACAATATGTGATACAGACTGCAATCTCGTGGTGGTCAAGTAATCCTGTATTGGCTGTGAAAATAATTGGTGATACCGAAAAATTCGCCAAAGTAAAAGAATGGAACACAAAAATCAAGGAAGGCAAGATCCGTTCTACCCTTGATACCATAACACTTGGAAAGATAGTGAAACAAAAGGAATCAAATCAACTCGCAAAATAACATGTAGTGCATTTTGTTAAAGATATGAAAATTTGGAGTATCTGTACACTTGTCATATGTGTTAACATGCCAGATCTACTTTTCTAATGCTGTTCATCTTTTCCAGAATATTGTTTTTAAGTTGAATTGGATTCAAACTGGGTCTTGAAACTACCAAAATGACATAGTTGAGAAATTCAAATGAAAGCATGGTAGATCTTTCCCTTTCGAGAATTGAACTCTTTACTTTGCCAAATTCGTCATCATGATCCCTATTCATTGATGTCTGAAGAACGCACTGCATGAAGAACATCTCTCTTTTTTGTATGGTTGATGCCTTGTCTATTTTCTTTTCTCTTGCCTTGGTTTCTATGACTCTGCCTTTATGGTTTAGAACTGCAACAAATTCTATGTCATTATCTAAACTGGCAATGTCATTGCATAAAATGTCAAATCCGAAATAGTTGTCATGTATTATTGACATTACAACAAAGATGGGATTGCTGACTCAAAAGGATGTGCCGTATAGAATGTTATTGCGTACGATGTCTATATAGAAAATAAGAGACTATGATATGTTCATTTCTTCAATTGTCTGCAAGTTTGATCCTTTAAGAGATATGCAGGACAATCAAGTTTTTATGTCATACTACCATCTGTTTTTTAGGCAAGTGTGATGATGGAACCAATTACAATCTTGGTACAATATAAGATAAAAAAGAAAAAACTCACGAAAGCAACTAATGCTATATTGGAGTACGTGGAGCAAGTAAAAAAGAATGAACCTGGAACAATGAAATACACGGTATTTCAGGATGAAAATGATTGTACTTTGTTTATACATGTCATGTCTTTTGCAGACAAGGCTGCCAAAAAGACGCATGAAAAAAGTGAACATCTAAAAAAGTTGAAAAAAATACTGGTTCCAATATCAAAGGGAAAAGCCGTGTATACTAGTATGGTGGCAGTACAACCTCCAACATCTAAGGAAAATGCTGAGGAAATTGGGAAAGACATTTCTTCACATGAACCAGTATGATTGTATCTGATTCATTTCCTGCTGTGGTGGCACTACTGTGGTTCCTAGTTGCTAGTGACAAAATCTTACCAGTATCTCGGTTTTATTCGAATTATTGGTTACCTACACGCTGAAGGAACACATCAATTCTTTTCTGAAGGTCATTGTGTATTTCTGATACTGTCCTGTTCCCATTGATTGGTATTAGACCATATTTTTTTTGCATTGCGTGAAACTCTTGCGAAATTCTTTTCTGGTAAATTAAAAATGACTCGTACATGTCCTCTGACAGACCGATGTCTGCTCCTGACTCGTAATGATCTAATGCGGAATTCTTCTGGAATACCCTGTGTATCAATACTGATGGTTCCACATCTAGATAAAACACAATGTCTGGCTTTATGGCAAACCCG
>JAGWGC010000041.1 GCA_028867615.1 Nitrososphaerota archaeon
GTTAGCCAATTTTGCGTGATATATCTTGATGTTTTCTGATTTTGATTTTAGGCTATCAACTTTTTTGAGATAGTTTGTAACTACCTGTGTTGCAAGATATGTTCTGAATACTTTTGCAGTAAGGCCCTTTACTATGCCTGATAGAAACTCATTGACATGTCTTGATGTAATTCCATCAAATATGAGATCATCCTTTTTCTTTTTTTCTGTTAGTTTTTTGAGATTTTCATAAAATATCTTGTCCTGTTCTGTCACTGGAAGTGGCTTTTGCCATCGCACACTATCTTTTCCCAAGAAATCAAACTCTATGACACCAGGTTTTAGGTTTATGTGCTCTACTCTTAGTGTGGTAGCACCTACGGTGTCTGCCTCATCTGGATCTTTTTCATCCCCTACTCTCATTGCAGTCTTGTAAATCAAATAACAAACAGTTGCAACTCTTCGTACCTTCTCATCCTTGTCTGACATTTTCTTTATCACTGCACCTAACACTTTGTCTATCTCTGCAGCTAGTTTTGTTGCCTTGTCATATTTCATCTTGTCACGCTCTTGCTTGAGATCTGATGTATCGGAAAGCCATACATATTTTCTCTTGTCAGTGAGTACGTCCACCCAGCTTGCAAGCCACATAAAGTCTTGTTCATGAATTATCTTGCCCCATTTGCCTGGGGGAACTTTGGCGTCTTTTCCAAGATTTAGTGTAACGTCTTTTTCTGTAATCCGTGGTTTCCACTTGCCCCTTAATGGGTGGTCCCCTCTCCCAATGAAAAGGCCGGGCGGTTCTGCCATCCAATTGGCCACATCAACTTCTTTTCCATCAATTATTGCCTTGCCATACATTGCCTTCATTTTTTCCTTGATCTCCTTTCTTGTAGCTGCGATTTTCTTCTTCTCTTCCTTGGTCATGGTCAACTTGGAATCTTTTTCCATGTCCACAATCTTGAATGCCTCAGAAAAGTCAATATCCGCAAGTGAAATATTTTTGAAATTTGCAGGAAGTGTTTTTACAAAATAAGAAAGAAAATTCTTTTGAAATACTTGGTCCTTGACATAAGGTGTGTCTTTCTTTTTTGCCCACTGATAGACCATTTCTTCAGCATCTATGTTTAATGGAACTTTTTCTCCCTTGATCTTGACTGTTATGCCTTTTGATTCATAGGGCGGAAGAAACGCAATGCCATTGTGTTGAAGGGTTTTCCATTTCATTTTTTAATATCACTAAATCTTTGATTAAATCTGTTGACTTTGACAAAAATTGCCTTATGTCGTATATCAATCTAACCCAAAGAATCATGTGAGATTCATAGAATTTTATGCTATAATATTTCAGTACTGATGAAATAGTATCAAAAAAGGTGTATTTTAGCTGAAAAGCTCTTTTTTTATGTAATTTTCAAACTCTATATCCGTCTTGTCTTTTTTTGCCTCTAGGAACATTATTGCGTCATTACCAACTGGATAACGGGGCAGTGGATTCTCGGATGAAACTGCTTTGACTATGGTCTTGGCAACCTCTTGTGGAGGGGTTCCCATCTCTGACATCATCAATAATCCCTTCATTACTTTTTCAGTCATGTCTCTGTACGGAGACTCTGTTTTTGTCACCTTTTTCAGGGTCGAAAACAGGTTTGTCTTGATGACTCCAGGTTCTATGATTATTGTCCTGATTCCAAACGGAAATAGTTCATATCTCATTGATTCACTTAGACCCTCCAACGCAAACTTGGAGCTAATGTATCCCGGAGTCACTGGGAAACCTATTCTTCCTGCGACTGAACTTATGTTTACTATTGTTCCTGACTTTTGACTGCGCATTGTGGGCAGTACCGCCTGGATTGTTCTTACCACCCCAAAAAAGTTTGTTTCAAACTGATCCTTTAGGTTTGTAATCGTTAGATCTTCCAAACATCCCACAAGAAAATAACCTGCATTGTTTACTAGAACATCAATTCTCTTTTTTTCGCTTATTATGCTTTCAACTGCTTTTTTAATAGTATTTTCATTATTGACATCAAGTTCTATTACACTGATCTTGAGATTCTCTTTTTTTGCAATGTCTAGAATCCTGTCTCCTTTTTTGACATCACGCATTGTTGCATATGTATGGTATCCTTCACGTGCCAATGCAAGTGCCGTCTCAAAACCTATTCCGCTTGAACTGCCAGTAACTATTGCAACTTTTTCCATGATAATTCTTTGTTGATGATGTTAATAATTTGTATCATTCTGATCTTTCAAGTTTTTATTACATCATACTAGAGGTTTGTCCCCCTCTACAGGCTCTGTCACCTCTGTTCTTTCACCATCTATTATCCTCTGTAGAATCTCCTTTGCTGATAACTTGTGAAGGTATTCATTGTTGTTGCCGCATCTGTATGAAAAAGTACAGCGTGGACAACCTGCCTCACTCTTGCAAGGGCATTCTGTTACTATGTTCAGACTTCGCTCAAAGGCCTTTTCAAGCCTGTCATATAGTGCCTTACTTGCACCATTTCCGCCTATTGCAGAATCATATACAAAGACCAAGCCGGATGTACCAAGAGATATGCCGCCCAAATCTTGTGAGACGCCACCTGTTATCATGTTGCTTCCTTCTATTACAACATGTTCTGTAGCATGGTATCCGCTTGCTTCTACATATTCTTCATTTTCTGCCTTGTTAATCTCATCTAATGGTCTTGGGGCCTTGAATACAATTCCCTTTGTTACAAAATCGTAATCAAGTGGTTTTTCTAAAATTATTTTTTGCCCCTGCCCTACCTCTTGACCCAACTCCAGGTTGACATAACCATAGACACGCTTCTGAATGTGTAGCTTACAGAATGCAACCTCGATGCCATTTACGAATCTCTTCTCAAAAATTGTCTCTATTGTTGGCCACTCTTCTGTAAGTGCCTTGGTGTAGTATGGATAATTCTTTGGGAGATGTTCTAACTTTGCAGTCATCTTCTCTGGATATCCAGTCTCTTTGACTTTGTATCTAATTCCTGCCAAAAAGTAAACTGCTTGCGGGTGAAGCTCCTCTAATGCAATTGGTAATACTCGTTCTCCAACTTTTTTACCATTTAGGAAAATGTCAATTGATCTTCCTATTCCTCTTATGCTATAGTCCTCCAAAATTGATTGTATCTGATCATAATTTGGGACATATCTATTTTCAATCAAGACAAGACTGCCTGCACCAACATGTCTGTCGATTACATCCTTGTGTTCTGGCAGTTCATGTTTTGCAATTGGCTTGTCACACGCCATGGCAATAACCTGGAATTCTTCAACAAAGGGATTTTTCGGATCAATGTAAATCTGCTCAACATCCTCAAAATAATCTGCTGGATGATTCTTGTAATACTGGGATATCGGGTCGTTGCCTAGTATTAAAAATGCATACCCTCCTTGGCCTTTTCTTGCAGCCCTGCCTATCCTCTGTGTGAGTCTGTTTACTGGAATAGTGGATGATATGACTCCATCAACATTGCCTACGTCGATTCCAAGTTCAAGTGTGGGAGTTGCAGAGATTGCAAGTAGCTTGTCAGTCTTGAACAAGTTCTCGACTGATCTTCTATAGTTTGCCATTAGGCCTGCCCGATGGACCTTGATGTCTATCTTTTGTCTTCTTGCCTGCAGTGCCAAAAGTTCAGAGTTAAGATGGGAGTTGCTAAACACTAACGTTTTGTGTTGTTTTGATGTCAATTTCTTTAGTATGTCAATCATTAGTGCACGTTGGGTCATCAGGGATGGAAAGAGCATTGAAAATTCTATTTTTCCTTTCTTGCCCGAGCCTGAAACTTGGATCATCTCTACTCCAAATAACATCTGGCAAAACTGTAATGCATTTTCTAGTGTTGCAGATGCTGCAACCATCTGCAGCTTTGGTGCAATTCGTTTCAATCTTTTTATGATATAATGAACGTTAGAACCAAATATTCCAGAATATACATGTGCTTCATCAACTGCAAGAAATTTAGTTGTATTGAACAAAGCAGCAAACCTAGTTCGATGCCACAAGTGATAATGTAATACATCAAAGTTAGTTATTATGACCTGAGGAGGATTTGAAAGAATTTCTCCACGTTCCATTTGTTTTGTATCTCCGTCAAATACAGCACATCTTATGCACATCTTGTCTGCAATTTCTTTTATCTTTGGGTACTGGTCACGGGAAAGAGACTTGGTTGGGTAGACAAAAATTGCTTGTATTGCCGAAACCGGATTTTTTGAATTGCCTATCCTTTCAATGATTGGTATCACAAATGATTCTGTTTTTCCAGATGCGGTGGGTGCCGTGATTACTGTGTTGTCGCCAGAGACGATGTGGTGTATGGCCTCTTCCTGAAATTTGTAAAATTTCTTTATTCCTTTTGATTCCATGACATCGATTATACGCTGATCAAGACCTGAATCTGATACCGTGGAGCCCATTTCAGGTTCAGGTTCCTCTATTATCTTAAAGTGTGATACATAATGTCTCTTTGAGAAAAGAACAGACCTTGTAATGTCAGCAATTTTGGCACCTCCTATCATCTTGTTTATTTCATCTTCTGTCTGCAAGATGCCTTCTTTTTCTAGGGCTGATTCTGACTGGCTCTTGGTTGGTATCTCGTCATTGTCAAATTTTATCAAAAACTCTAGAAATGCCTCATCTACATTCTTTTTGAAATCTATAATGTCCTCGATTTTACACTTGGGACAGCTAAAGTGTATTTTCTGATTAAATGTACGTTGAACGTCTATCTTGGATTTACACTTGGGACAATAATGCACTGGAATAGGGAATACTTTTGGATGATTTAATTTTTGGTTCTGGTGTTGTATTGACCACTAGTAAAACCTTTGAGCGGAATTTATTCAAAACCGCGATGACATATAATATCGTATTATTTCTAGACTGGCGTGGGCCTTGGAAGTTATTGGGGCGAAGTCCTAGATGTGTTGGAAAAAATAATTCCTGTATATGACAAGGTTAATTCCTTGATTTCACTTGGAAGGGATTCTGAGTTTCGTCAAAGAGGAATCACAAATAGAGTTCATTCAGGAGATAGTATACTTGATGCAGGTTCTGGTTTTGGTAACATGTCAAAGACAGCATCCGAGATATGTGATGGGAATCTCAACATCACATTGTATGATCCATTGCGAACAATGCTCAAAAATACCAGCAGGTTATTTTCTGTAACACCTGTGTTAACATGCGGAGTCTTTGAACACATTCCATTTCGTGATGAAAAATTTGATGCGGTACTTACTGGATATTCTTTAAGAGATGCGATAAATCTCAGAATTGCAATATCTGAGATACACCGAGTTCTAAAAAAAGGCGGAAGATTTGTCATAGTTGATCTAGGCAAGCCTGATAATGCAGTACTTCGAGCAGGGGTGTCATTTTACCTAAGGATGATACTTCCTGTACTGGCAGTCATTGGTGGGGGAAGACTTGGTCTAAAATTTGCCACTCTGTATGGCACGTACAAACTATGGCCTCAAAACAAGAAACTAGAATCACTCCTTCTTGAAAGATTCTCAAGAGTAGAGTTTGAAAAAGGCATGCTTGGGGGCGCAATCATGGTTGCGGCATACAAGTAAAAAATGAACAAAGTAACTCTTGTCTATGTCATTGCGCTAATTGTTGGATTTTCATATGGAATGCACAATCCGATTGTTCCGCTATTTTCAAAAGATCTAGGTGCATCCTATTTTGACCTTGGAGTAATTGGGTTTGCAAACTTTATTCCTTACATGTTTATTCCACTTTTTGTTGGGCTACTGCTTGACAGGTTCAACAAAGGTCTTCTTCTTTCTCTTGGACTAGTTCTTGATTCTGTATCAATTTACTTGTTGTCTGTTGCAGATTCGATCCCACAGATTATAATATTTAGAACTATGGTAGGGGTTGCACATTCATTTTTCTGGCCTCCATGCGAATCTATAATATCGCAATATACCAGTCCTCAGAATCGCGTAAAAGCAATTTCTAGATTTATGGCTTTTTTTGTTGTAGGCCTTATGATTGGGCCTCTCATGGGATCATTTTTGCTTGAACACTTTGATGTATCTTACAGAATACTCTTTCAAGTTGCAGCATTTGTAATTGCAACTTCATTGGTTTCCTCATTAATGTTGTCAAAGGATGGGAAAACAACTCGCAATGGAATGATGTCTATTGCATCTGCAAAACACTTGATAAAATTTCCAACAGTTATTGCAATCCTTTTGTTTTCTAGTGTAAGCTTTGGGGTATTTTTAGCAATACTTCCTGCATTTATGAGTGAACGATCAATATCTGAATCAAACATTGAACTACTCTTTTTTGTATTTGGAATATCGCGCCTTGTCTCACTGTTGGCATCAAACTTTCTCATGAAGAAATTTCTCACCAGCATCATGCTTGTCATTATATCCATATCTGTTGGAATGTTGATGCTGTTCTACTCGCATTCTATGGTGGAATTTAGCATGGCAGTACTGGTACTTGGGTTTGGATTTAGCGTGTACTTTCCATTAACATTTGAAATTATCATAAGAAAGACAAAAGAAAATGCAGGTGCATTGATTGGCGCATATGAGGCAACATTTGGAATTGGCTGGGCATTTGGGCCCTTGATTATTGGAGTGATTGCCAATTCTTTTGGAAGCTCCACTCCTTACCTTATCTTGTTTGTAACAGGGCTGTTTGTATTGGGATTTGTATTTCTCAAGAGAAAACAAGTCATACTAGTCTAAAGCTTTAATTTTAGAAACAAGACAAATTACTCCATGCTTGACTTTGCGCTCAATATTATAGGTAATGACTGGATAATGATTGCCTTGGCAGCTTTGGTATTGCTGCTTGGAACTAAGAGATTGCCAGATGCAACAAAAAAACTTGCGCGGGTCATGGCTCAATATGATAAAACAAAAAACATGGTTCATGATGAAATACAGAAAGCCAAAGGTGAGTTTAACCTCAATATATCAGGACCTGTCATGTCTGAGAGGCAAAAACTTGAAACACTTGCCAAGTCATTGGGCGTAAGCACTGAAGGCAAGACTGATGATGATCTACGTAATCTGGTAAACTCTAAGATTGGTGGATCTGCAAAACCGGATCAAGATACTACAAAACAATAAGCAACCACCTCAACAAATTTAAATACAATATCCAGTGAGACATATCGGTAAAGATTGACTAAAATCGATCCTTGGCAAAATGCTCTCAAGCAACTTGCAGATGCCGCAAAAATTTTGAAACTTGATGCTGGTATTCATGAGATGCTTGCAAATCCAAAAAAAATTCTAATAGTTTCTCTGCCTGTCAAGATGGATGATGGTAGAATCAAAATATTTACAGGATATAGATCACAACATAATGACTTTAGAGGTCCGCACAAGGGAGGAATACGATATCACCCTGATGTTACAATCGAAGAGGTAAAGGCACTATCCATGTGGATGACTTGGAAGTGTGCTATTGTTGATGTTCCATTTGGAGGAGGAAAGGGAGGAATTATCTGTGATCCGAAAAGGCTTTCGGCTGGAGAAAAAGAGAGGATGACAAGAAGATATGCATATGCCATATCTGAAATTATCGGACCTGGCAAAGACGTACCAGCTCCTGATGTATATACGACTGGAAAAGAAATGGCTCAGATAATGGACGTTTATAGTGTAATGCATGGACAGACGGAACCAGCTGTTATAACAGGAAAACCCATTTCAGCTGGAGGTTCTCTTGCAAGAAATGTAGCTACTGGTCTTGGTGTTGCTTATTGTATACGGGAGGGTGCAAAGAAGATTGGACTCAATCTCAAGGGAGCAAAAGTTGTCATTCAGGGTTATGGTAATGCTGGAACCTTTGCAGCAGAATATATTGAAAAGATGGGTGCAAAAATTATCGGCGTAAGTGACTCTAAAGGTTCTATAATTAATCCAAAAGGACTTGACTCCAAGAAGGTACTTGAATACAAGACTGCACATGGAAGCGTTGTTGGCTATCCTGGAAGCAAAAAAGTATCAACAGAAGAGCTACTTACTACTCCCTGTGATGTTCTTGTACCTGCAGCACTTGAGAATCAAATCACTCCTCAAATTGCAAGAAACGTTAAATGTAAAATACTTGCAGAAGCCGCGAATGGTCCTACAACTCCTGAGGCAGATGATATTTTATTCAAAAAGAAAATCATGGTTATTCCAGATATCTTGGCAAACTCTGGTGGTGTGTGTATATCATATCTAGAATGGGTGCAAAACTTACAACGATACTATTGGACATTTGATGAGGTTGCAAGTAAAATGGAACACCATATTGTACGTGGTTTCAACGATACCTATGCTCTTTCAAAGAAACACGGTGTAGACATGAGAAAAGCAAGCATGGTGCTTGCAGTTGGCAGAGTGCTAGAAGCATTTGAAGCACGAGGCCTCTGGCCATAGAAATACCTAATACTTGATATTGTGATAATGTTTTATGAGCAAGGCTTTTGTGGCAATACATTGTGAAACTGGAAAAGAAAGTCCAGTGATCAGAAAACTTATGGAAACCAAAGGCATATCAGAAGTTACAGGAACTCTAGGGCTGTATGATATCATAATAAAAGTAGAGGCCTCTGATTCCATGACTCTTGAGAAAATAATAACAAAGGAAGTAAGAAAAATTCCGCACGTCTTGACTACTATGACCCTGATGGTCATCTAAAACTCAATAATGCTTCTTTTCTAAATTATACGTTGATCTAGTTTACACTGGTATATAGAAAATAAAAATTAAAAAAATTTCGGATCTAGGATGTGCTAAATGAACTTCCACAAGAGCAAGACTTGGTTACATTTGGATTGTTGATCTTAAATCCTGCACCCATTAGGCTCTCAATGTAGTCGATATTTGCACCCTTGAGGTAGTCAACACTATAGCTGTCAATTACCATCTTGACACCATTTTCTTCGATTACAAGATCGTCTTCTTCAGATGCCTTTTCAAATCCCATTCCATAGGATAATCCTGAACATCCTCCACCTTGTACGTAGACTCGCAGAAATTGTGGCTTTTCGGCTTCTTCTGCCATGAAAGCAATTACTTTTTCTGCGGCTTTTGGTGTAATTGTGACCAGTTTTGTGGTCTGTGTATTACTCATGAACCTAATTCGTCCTTTAAATTATAATAATCTTTTCATACCTGACATAATAGGAATCACAGATTAGGCGCAGCTTATTTTTTTGACTTGTTTACAAAAGCAGTCATTCTATCTGATCTGTCAGGATGGGTAAAGCACAAGCCCCACGTGTATAATTCGAGAGCAAGACCTGTGTCAATGTCTGAATTTCTTCCCTTGTTTATTGCAATCTTTGACATTCTCACTGCCATTGCAGAATTCTGAGCAATCATCTTTGCAATATTGTTGGTCTCTTCCATTAATTTTGAAAGTTCTACTACTTTGTTTACTAGGCCCATCTCTTTTGCCTCATCTGACTTTACAATTCTTCCAGTAAAGATCAAATCTTTTGCTTGAGAAATTCCAACAGTTCTTTGTAACCTCTGGGTTCCTCCCCAGCCAGGGCATACACCTATTGTTACTTCTGGCTGTCCCATCTTTGCAGTATCTGCAGCTACTCTGATGTCACATGCAAGTGCAAGCTCACATCCACCACCAAGTGCAAATCCATTAATTGCTGCAATTGTTGGCTTGCTGCAGTTTTCTACGGTGTATGTCAACAGATGGCCGAGTTTTGCGTAAGTTTCTGACTCTATTGGTGTGATTGTTGACATGTATGCAATGTCTGCACCTGCAGAAAATGCCTTGTCTCCCTCTCCTGTGATGATTACAACCTTTACAGCGTCATCCTTTTCAATTTCTTTGAATTCCTTGATGATGTCATTTGCAACATCCATGTTCATGGCATTAAGCTTGTCCGGTCTGTTTATCTTGATTGTGCAAATTCCTTCTGATTTTGAGACATTAACTAGAGACATGCACAAACTCCAAACTATGTGGAAATTAAACCTTGTTGGGTTTGATCCTTCCCCACTGGTGCAGGGCTGATGCTGCTGCAACCCAGTTTCGGATATCGTCATACACTGGGACATTGTGCTTTTCGATTAATCCAGAGACTTTGGCTGTGTATGGACCGCCGTTTCCACCTACAAGTAATGGCTTTTTACCTTGTTTTGAGAATTCTCCCAAGTAATCAATTATTGTTTCTTCAAGTGGATCATCTTGGAAGACAAACCACGGCATTACAATATCGATATTTGGATCGTCCATGAATTTTTGTATGGAATATCTATAGTCATCAGCGTTTGCTCCTCCTGTGACATCTGCAGGATTTCCATTTCCAATTACATATGTTGGAGGATAATGATCTTTCATTTCCTTGAGTGTTGCTTCTGTTACTTTGCCAAGCTCTAGTCCGTATTTTTCAAATTGGTCTATTGCACCAATCATTGGACCTGCACCATTGCTGACTAGTGCAACTCTTGGACCGTTAGCTGCGGGTTGCCATGCTAGTGCTTTTGCAACTGAAGCAAGTTCTTGATAACTTTCTACAGAAATTATTCCTGCTTGTTTGAATGCTCCTTGGATTATTGCGTTAGAGCCTCCAAGTGAACCTGTATGTGATGCTGCTTGTTTTGCTCCAAGTGTAGTTCTTCCGCTTTTCCAAATTATGATTGGCTTGTGCATTTCTTTCATCACGCGTTTTGCAGTCTCAATGAATTTTCTACCATCGCCAAAACCTTCAACATATAATGCAATTACTTTGGTCTGAGGATCATTTGCCAAGTACCAGATCATATCTGCTTCGTCTACATCTGATCTGTTGCCATAGCTTACCATCTTTGATAGTCCAAACGAGTCTGCTGTTTCAAGGAAACTAATTCCCATTGTACCGCTCTGTGATAACAATGCGACTGGTCCAAGTTTTGCACGAACCATTCTTTCCTGACCTTGGAATGCGCAGTCTAGTCTATTGGCTGCATTGAACATACCGATGCAATTTGGACCAATTATTCTAATCTTGTGCTGTTCCGAAAGACTCTTGATTTGAGATTCAAAGTCTGCTCTCTCACCTCCAAGTTCTTTTCCACCTCCTGATACGATTACCATGTTGTGAATTCCTTTCTTGGCACATGCTTCAAGGACAGGAGGCGTGATGGACAAGTCAACACATACTACGACCAAGTCGACTTTGTCTGGTATTGCTTCAAGTGATGGGTAGCATTTTAGTCCCAAAATTTCTTCTGCCTTTGGATTGATGGGATATACTTTGCCCTTGTAGTCATGTTTTGCAATGCTGTCAAGAACCGAGTTTCCTACTTTTCCAAGAGTTGCAGATGCACCAACCAATGCAACTGATTGTGGAGTAAAAAATGTCTCCATGAATTCGATGTTTGGCTTTGCTGTTGAGATTGCATCATTTTTGATCTCTTTTCTTAAAATTATTTTTGCATCAACTACATAGTATGACTTTGGATAAACTACGATTGGATTGAAATCTACACTGTCAAAGTATTTTGCATTGTCTACACCAACCTTGCTGATTTGTACAATTGCTTTTGAGAGCATATTCAAATCAATTGATTTGCTACCTCTGTACCCTTGAAGGATCTTTGAGCCCTTCAATTCTAAAAGCATTGATTTTGCATCCTCTGCTGTGATTGGTAGCATTCTGAATGCAACATCCTTGAATATTTCAGTTAGCACGCCGCCCAGTCCTACCATGATTACTGGACCAAACTGTGGGTCGTTCTGGAGCCCTATGATAAGTTCAACTCCTTGTGGGACCATCTTCTCAAGCAAAATTCCTTTCACATGAACTCCTTTCTTCTTTGAGAGTCTTGGGTACATTTCAAGAAATGCCTTCTTTACTTCTTTCTCGTTTTGTAGTCCGACCTTTACTCCTCCTACGTCACTCTTGTGAAGTATCTGTGGTGAGACTACTTTCATAACTAGTGGAAAACCTAATCTCTTCGCGGCTTTTACAGCATCTTTTGTATTGGTTACAAGTGCATAGCCTGGAACTTTGATTCCGTATTTTTTCAATACTGCTTTGGATAGATCTTCGGTGATTACCTTATGATCTGTTGCAAATGTTTCTTCAAAAATTTTTGTTACTGGATTCAAAAGGATTTCTCCTCTTTATTTGCAGATCGCAATGATGAGA